>JADFWP010000124.1 GCA_015234115.1 Magnetococcales bacterium | reverse complement strand
ATCAAACGGTTACAAAAGAAGTGGTGGAGGTGGCGGGAGTTGAACCCGCGTCCGACTTCTGACTTCTTTCTTTACAATTATTTGATATTAAAAACCTTTCGTGTGCTGGAACCCTGTCGAACGGATCACAGAAACGGATATGCAACGGATCATTTTTCTTTGCCCATATTGGAGAATTTGCAGTCATTTATCAACTGAAATAGGGTATTGGTTAGGTGTTTAACATTATTGGTTATTGCGCGATCCGGCCATTTATGATGCATTATCTCCGGGGCGCAGTTCGGTTTGAATGTTCACGCGCAGGGTTCGCCAAGAGTCGCCCCTTGTGCGTCCGTGGGCGCGTTGTTCTGCCGTCATGGAACCCCAATGCCAAGAGATGCGGATGCCGCCACAAGGGCCGTTCTGTGGCGACTTCTTTTGTTACGTCGTGTCATCCAAGAACGGCCAATCTTTTACGGTCAATCAGGTCAAGCAACCTGAGTGCTGGTCCAGACGGCTTTTTTCGTCCTTGTTCCCATTGCTGCACCGTTGTCTTCCCTCTACCGACGACAACACTCTCCTCCCATGAACTTATCCTCCCTCATCAGCCTGGCAGGCTGCCGCAATGACAGCATCCGATAGATAGTAGCCCGCCCTTTGCAGATCCAGCAGGGTAGTGCGCAAATTACCCAACAAACCTCTGCGCCTAGCTTCCACCAACAGGCCAGCAGTTCCCTTGACTGGCAGCCCATACACATGCCGGGCAATCCGGCGGCCTCGCTTTTCATCGATGATCGTCAGGCACGGCAACCGGATGCGCGCCAAACTGATCACTGCCGCCTCACCGAGATCCAGTTCCGCGATCAACAGGGGATCGGATTCTGGCGAGGTGCAGACATGCTCCGTCCATCGCATATCCGCGAGCGTGTCTGCACCGGACCGTCCAAGACCAGCGACGGTCACCTCCCGATACACCGCGTCGGGAATCCAGAATTCACGGAATAGCACGGGCAAAAGGTCAAGCTTCCCGACCAGGGACAAGGCCACCAACGGGCCTGTATTGATGACAGCGCGGTCCAGCATCATTGGGCGAACTCTTCGTCCATTTCGTCCTGGCTCAAGTCCACCACAGGCACACCGGAACGACTTGCAGCCAACAGGAACTCTACCCGCCCCATGCCAGAGAGCCGACCAGCCTTGCCTGAAGTGATACGTCCTTGCTCAAAAAGTTTGAGAGCAAGAAAAAATCGCACTTCATCGGAAAAATTATCTGGTAATTCAGCAGGCAGAGGCAAGCCTTCCAGGGGTAGTTCAATCGTTAATGTGTTCACTCAACCCTCCTTGTCAACCATGATATTACGTCCACAATGAAAGACGTCTCCATACATCTGGCTCCTTTCGTGTGTTTCCTTGTTTCTCGCTACCCAGATTGAACTGGCCACCTAATGGCCTGTGTGATCCGTGGGCGCGTTCTTCCCATCGCTTTTGGTTTGGCCAAGAGGACTATCATTGCTTATTCCCCAACTCGCTTGACGACCCAACCCTGACTGTTCAATTGTTCGATGACCCGTTCGACGTGATCACCTTGGAGTTCAATCACGCCCTCTTTCACAGTACCCCCAGCCCCGCAAACCGTTCTGAGTGATTTACCCAGTTGCGCAAGAGACCCTGCATCCAGCGCAACACCCCGCACCAACGTCACGCCCTTGCCTTTGCGGCCTTTGGTCTCTCTGGAAACACGCACAACGCCATCAGACACGGCGACCAACGCATTCCGACTGCACGCACATCCAGCAACAGGTTGACGGCAATCGGGACACATCCTGTCCTGCTCGGTTGAATAAACGACCCTATCAGCCATGCTTTTTCGTAATTTCAACTTCGACCTCTCGAATCACCTCATCATTCTCGAATCACGCCTTGGCGAAATCTACGGTCCTTTTTTAGATACCACTCTCGACTCATCGCCTCCCCGCAATTGGGGAGGCGTTCTGCATACAGGAGAGACCACTGTCGCTCCCTGGTTGATCTGGCACCGTTTCGGTGACAAGCACAGAGCGTCCAGCCTACGCATGGTGATTTCCTCCATTGCGCCGACAGCCACCAAATCGCGGGCCAAATCGCGGGCAACATCCAGAATCTCATCTATTTTCAATCTCCGAAATTGAACCTCTCTCCAACAATGTGGATGATGTGTTCCTCCATGGCAGCAAAAAAGCCTATCTGCCTGTAAAGATTTTCATGTCTTCATTGTAACCCTTAGTGATATATTTCTCAATCTGATTTCAGATATCCATGGCATGCATGCTATACGTCTGCGCACCAATTGCGATCAATCAGGTTGTCCAGCTTGGTCAATAGGATCATAACGTGAAACCATGGCAATTGGTCAGCGGACTGCTGACCAAATTTTCCACCCGGGCAAGGCTGGGCAAAAAACCGCATATTTGAGGTTTCTGGGCGACCAACCGCGCATGCCCAGCCTTCAAATTACGCGCCAGACGATCAATCACCTTGGTTCTCCAGTCCATGCTTTCCTGTCCAGTGTCTCCTGCTGCGAGATGCGCGTACGCCACTGAGAGTGCCATTGATAGGTTCGCCAGTATCCGCCCTGAGCGGCCCCCACGGGCGCGTTCCGTTTCTTCGAGACCAATGGCCGACAACGAACACGCCGCGACACGGAACGTTCTGTGGCGATTTTTCCAGAGGCAGACAATAAATTCTCACCACCGTAATGCCAACGCCTCCCAACCAAAAGGCACCGACCCGCAGGAGGGCAAGCTGATCGTTCATGTCGGGTTCGAAGCGGAGTTTCAATTTTTTTCTTCCAGCCTGGGTAGCTGCTTCACCATGCGGTCGAAATCCGATTCCAGTTGATGATCGGCAATCACACGGAACGTTTCATATTCTTTCTCGGCATGCTCTTTCGCCATCTGCGCCGACACCTTGCCCGCATCTTGCAGGATTTCCCGGTCGTTCAGGGTCAGAAATCCTTCCAGCTTTTTGATCCAGTCTCCCATGGCCATAGGGATACGCCGTGCGGCCTGGGATTCGGCGAAGATCAGATACTGTTCCGCCAGATTGTTCAAGGCGCGCAATTCGTCCTCGTACAGGTAGTTCTTGGCGATGACCACGTCCGCTTTACGCACCGCGCCCCTTCCCAGTTGGTCAGGCCCATATTGGGCAGGGCGCTCTTGGCGCGCTCCGCAATCAGCTCGGCGGCGGTGTGGCCATGGATGGCGTAGTGGACCTTGTTCTGCACCGTGGCGAAGAACTCCTGGGTCATGGAATGGTGCGGATCATAATCCACACTGGTGGCGTAAATGTCAGTGATCTTCTGATAAAAACGCCGCTCGCTGGTGCGGATGTCCTGGAGGCGGCGGGTCAGTTCATCGAAGTAATCCGGTTCCTTGCCAGGGTTCTTCAGCCGATCATCATCCAGCACGAACCCCTTGATGATGTACTCCTTTACCGTGAAAGAATGCCGAACAGAAGGCAACAAACCACTATTCGCCTTTTTGATTCAAAAAAACGATGATGCATACAGGGCTGAAATTCAGTTCAGGCCGCCGTAGGCAGCAGACCGAACTGACGCAATTTGGCGATCCAGCGTGGGGCATTGCGTTTGATCGCAAGGGCCTCGTAGTCCACGGTTGAATCGCGATACGTCTCCTTTCGGGCGAGCAGGATGAAAACAATTTTTAAAATTTTGTGCGCCAAGGCAATGATAGCACGCTTGTGTCCCCGGCGGATCGCAAGTCCTGCGTATTTGCCCTTGAACATGCACTGACCATGACGGGCGGCGTTGGCCATTTCGCACAACAGTCGCCGAACATACGGGTTTCCTTTGCGGATCTGCCCACTCCTGCGTTTGCCGGCGGATTCGTTATTGCCTGGGCAGACTCCCGCCCAGGAAGCCAGACGATCCGCGGAACCGAACGCCGTCATATCGACACCGATTTCCACAACCAGCATGGAGGCCCCAACCTCATCAATGCCCGGCATGGTCTGCAGCAGTTCCACTGCCCAGCGGAATGGTTCCAGACTGCGTTTCAGTTCGGCATCAAAACGGAGAATCCGTGCTTCCAACTCCCGGATATGGGCCAGGATTTCCCGCAGCACGAAACGATGCACCTCCGTCAATTCGCCCTCAAGGGCATCATGCAACTCCTCCGGACTGGCTTTGAGACGCTTGCTGGCAAACTTCAGGGCATCTTCCGGCGTGCCGCCTTCAATGAGGCATTCAGCCATGAGCCGAGCCGACTGTCCATGAAGATCACTGACAACCGTACTCAACCGGACCCCGCCATCCGTCAGCACCTTGTGCAGACGATTTTTTTCGGCGGCCAGCGTTCCGGTCAGTTTCTGCCTCTGGCGTGCGATCAGACGCAAATTGCGCAACTCTTCCGGCGGCATGAAACTGCCCCGCAACAACCCGCAACGCGCCAAAACCGCCAGCCATTGGCAATCAGCCACGTCGGTCTTGCGACCAGGAACCTGCTTGACGTGACGCGCATTGACCACAAGAGGGATGACTCCCGCCCTTTCCAGGGCGGTATAAGGGCTTCTCCAATAGATCCCAGTACTCTCCATCACGACGATATTCGGTTTCCATCGCATCACCCATTCCGCCAGGGCTCGACGGTCCCTCTTGAACCCGCCGAACCCCTTGACCTCCGTGATGAGCGTCCCGTCCTCATGCTCCCCGATGACGCACGCCATCACCTGCTTTTGGTGTACGTCCAACCCAATGGCACATCGGAAAATCGGATTGAGTTCCATGCCACCCCCCATTTTGATAAGATGTGGATGAG
>JADFWP010000123.1 GCA_015234115.1 Magnetococcales bacterium | reverse complement strand
TGTGCCAGCGCGTCACCACGGCTTCGCTCGACGAATTGGATGTTTGGTTCGACAAGACACTCGATGCCCAAACCCTGGAAGAGGTCATCCCCCCGCTTTGAGGGGGGGAGGGTTGCAAGAGGAGGCTCACGAAATGGCACTGCAATTCAACCTGATGGAAAACAACGTTTTTCGACCGATCATTCTGAAGTATCAGGAGGAGAGCAGACAGGAAGGCAGACAGGAAGGCAGACAGGAAGGCAGACAGGAAGGCAGACAGGAAGAAAAGGCCAACAACGTGCTGCGTCTGCTCAAGCTTCGTTTTGGTCTGCTGACGGAGGAGATGTGCCAGCGCGTCACCACGGCTTCGCTCGACGAATTGGATGTTTGGTTCGACAAAACTCTCGACGCCCAAACCCTGGAAGAGGTCATCCCCCCGCTTTGAGGGAGTGCGGAGGATTGGGGTTGGTCGGATCTCGGGCGGCGCTTCCGCTGCGCGGGCCGCCCTTCTCGCCGACCTCTCCCATCGTGAGCACTTCCCAACACAGTCAGCGTCAAAACATGGCACTGCGCGCTTTGAGGAAAAAAGCGTAAGAAAGTCAAGGACTGGTCCTCAGCACGCGGGCACCGATCTCGGAGTAGCGATAGTCCGGGTGTTGGCTGGCAGGTGTCCCCACAGCTTGAGAAGTGAACAGGATTGCTCTCCATCACCTCACGCCACTGACCCTGCGTAATCTCCGTCGTCTGCATGTAAAAAATACGACTGATCGTCACCTGATGTTGTGCCTTGCATAATTGTACCAGGGATTGGCACTTACATCGTCCGATGACGCACCCATCGTGAAGGTGCCCGACGGAATCCACTTGAACGTCATAGCCAGGCTGTTGGTCTCTTCACGTTGCCACGGCATTGATCGTCACCGTAATGGTCGCCAAGCTGGAATCCACCGTCCCGTCGTTGGCCTTGAATGTAAACGTATCGCTGCCAGTCGCCCCGGAGTTCGGTGTGTAACGATATCCTGGAAGGTCATCGCACCGAACTGGAAATTTTTGTTTTCACTCCCGGTCCAGGTCTGACCGGAAATCGGATTCGCGCAGGTCGGTGCAGCGGCCTGGGCATCCAGCGCGGCGAGCGCAAGCAAAGAGACAAAAAAGACCGGAGAAACCATTTTTTTGAGCACGGCAGCTCGCTCCATCAGACAGAAGGGAGATGATGATGCCAGCCAGAATACCAGATCCGCTCTATCGGACAAAGGTCTGAAACATTTGCACGATCAAGGGTATGATCGGAGATGTGAAATGACGATTCTCGATGCCGGAGTCGGGCGGCCATGCGGCAACACCCACGGTCAAGGATCCCGTCAATGAAATCAGATAATTTTAAAAAATATGAAGGATGTAACCGCCAATCTGGACTTCGCATTGCGGCGCTCTACCGGGACCGCCTGATCGCCCTGAAACAGGAGCCTTTTCTGCCGGGTTTCTGCCGGGTCTCTCCCTGGCCGATGACCCGAGTCTGCCCCGGCAACCGCATCGTGCGGGAAAACCGTTTCGGAACGGATGATTTTCTGTTAGATTGGTTTTTCCGCATCACGAACAGATCAAGGACCAAGGAGGTGAGGATGGGCGTTGCAGCGGATAAAATCACCGTGCATATCGACGAGGATCTCGCCGAGATCGCTCCCGGATATCTGGAAAACCGTGGCAAGGATCTGGAACAATTGCCGCGCGCCTTGGCGGATGGCGACTTCCAGTCCCTGCGGGTACTGGGCCACCGGATGAAAGGATCGGGCGCGGGATACGGATTCGACGGCATCTCCGAAATCGGACGCGCCATCGAAGAGGCTGCCAAACAGGAGGATCGCGTCGGCATTGCACAGGGCATCGCAGATCTGGCCTCCTACCTGGATCGTTTGGAAGTGGTTTATGGGTAATTCGCAACCCGGCATTGCGAACGATCAACCTTGGGAGGGAGGATGACATGCCGACAGCGGATCATGTCCTGGTGGTCGATGACGACCCCGATATCCGTACCCTGGTAGGCAAGCTGTTGGAAAAGAACGGCTTCCGGGTCAGCAAGGTGGCCGATGGCCAGGGATTGCAACAACTGCTCGAAAAAAGCCAGCCGGATCTGATCATTCTCGATCTGATGCTTCCGGATGAAGACGGTCTGGTCTTGTGTCGCAACCTGCGTTCCCGCTCCAACATTCCGGTCATCATCCTGAGCGCGCGCGGCGAAGACATGGACCGGATCATCGGCCTGGAGATGGGCGCGGACGACTATCTGGGCAAACCGTTCCATCCGCGCGAACTGCTGGCACGGGTCAAAAGCGTGTTGCGGCGTGCCCGCACCCAGCCCGAAGAGGTCCAGGAACCGGATGCCAACACCACCTACCGCTTTGCCGGTTGGGTTCTGGATGTGCCGACCCGTCAACTCTACTCCCCGAAATCAAAGAAAATCTTTTTGAGCGGTGGGGAATTCGCCCTGTTGCGGGTCTTTCTGAACCATCCCAACCGGGTGTTGAGTCGGGATCAACTGCTGGATTTCTCCCATGGCCGCGAGATCGAACCCTTTGATCGCACCATCGACATGCAGGTAAGCCGCCTGCGCCGGCGCCTGGGAGATGATCCCAAGAAACCTTCCCTGATCAAAACCGTGCGCAGCTCAGGCTATGTCCTGGCCGTGCGCGTGGAACGAGGAGGTGATACCCATGGGACGGACGATCCAGGTTCTGGTGATTGAACACGACCGTCTGAATCGCGTGTTGCTGCGCGGCATTCTGGAAAATGTGGGGTTGCAGGTGCTGGATGCGCCGGGAGATGCCCTGGGCGTGCGGATCCTGCGGGCGGCCCCGTGCGATCTGCTGATCACCGACCTGCTGCTGATGCAGACCGATGGCGCGCAGGAGCTGCACCGTTGGTCGCAGGAGTTCCCGGAACTGCGGATCATCGCCATGGAAAACAACGCCGCCGCCCGCAAGACGCGCCCCATGCTCCAGGAGGAACAACAAGAGGGACAGTTGCGCATTCTGGTCAAACCGGTCTTCCGGCTGGAACTGCTGACCGCGATTCAGGAACTCTTTCCCGACTGGCAACCCGATGACGCGGAATGGGCGCGGCACGGCTTGTGAGCGCCGGATGACAAAAACGACATGAAAGCAGTGCTGCAACGGGTAAGCGAAGCCACGGTGACGGTTGACGGAGCCGTGATCGGGGCCATCGATCGGGGCCTGGTGGTGTTTCTGGCCGTGGAACGGGGCGACGGCGAACCGGAACTGGCCAGAATGGTGCGCAAGATCGCCGGATTGCGCATTTTCCCCGATGCGCAGGGACGGATGAACCATTCGGTCCGGGAGGTGGGGGGCAGCGTGCTGGCCATCTCCCAGTTCACGCTGGCGGCCAATCTGGCCAAAGGATTCCGTCCCTCGTTCGAAAACGCCGAACTCCCGGAACCGGCGCGTCAACTGTTCGACCGCTTCTGCCAGCAACTCGCCGCCGCCGGCGTTCCGGTGGCCACCGGCCAGTTCGGCGCGGATATGCAGGTGCGACTGCTCAACGACGGACCGGTCACCTTCACCTTGGAGTTTTCGGCCTCAAAGGATGAGAGGCCGTGACCACCACCGACGGTTGATCGGTTGCCTCCTCGACCGGAGGGGACGGCGGGGTCTTCTGTTGCGCGGCCAACTCCTGGAAAGGCGCGGTGCGCGTGCTGATCATCTCGATCAGAGCCAGCCACTTGACGCTTTTCTCCCGGAACAGCCGCTCCGGATGGTCCCGACTCCAGGCCAGAAACGGCGCAGGATTGAGATACTGATGGATGAAGCGGATTTCGTAGTGCAGATGGGGCGCGGTGACGAGCCCGCTTTGACCGCTCATGCCGATGAGTTCGCCCTTTTTCACAAAATCGCCCGCCTTCACCAGCACCTTGTTGAGATGACCATAGGTGGAGGTGAAGCCGAAATTGTGATTCACGCTGACCACCTGCCCAAGACCGTTCATGCCGAGTTTGCCGGTGTCCACCCCCGCGAACTCCACCACACCATCGGCGGTGGCCATCACCCGGGTATTCATCGGCGCCTGAAGGTCCACACCCGGATGAAACCGGGTCTCCTGGTGCGTGGGATGCAAACGGAAGCCGAACGGGCTGGTGATCCCCTGGAACGGAATCGGATAACCGGTGGGAACCACGGAGGCGAACAAGTTTTTTTGTTCCCGGTTCAGCAGATAAGGATCGATGGCCGCCAGCAGGGTCTCGTTGACATGCACCTCCAGCGGCGTGAGTCCGCGCGCCGGAACGAACGGAGCGGGCAGCAGATCCGGCTCGACCTCCAGCAACGGCTCAACCCCTTCGCCCGGCGCCACGAACAGCCCCTCCAAAGCCGCCAGGGTGGGCAACAGGGTCTGATCCGCCAACCCGCTGATTGATCTGAACGCCTCCCGACCCGAGGAGTCCACCGGCTTGCCGACCTGAACCACCACCGGCGACTCCAGCGGCAACGGCGTGCTCCCCCCCTGGCCGCTCAACCAGGAACTGACCGCCAGACTCCCCAGCAACGCCGGAACAAGCAGGGTGAAAAAACGCGGCCAGGTCTCATTCCACAGCAGTTGAGCATTCCACCCCCACTCTTCTGCCCCGAAACGAAGTGATTGGTTGCGTATGAGCACTGAAATCGGATATAATGATTGCATGTGAAAATCTCCTGGATTTGGAATCTCCCGGTCCGCTTTTTACATATCGGGCGACCCAGGCCAAGGATGAGTGGTTTTCACGTCACGATCCGGATCGCGACCAGTTCGAACGGCGCCTCTGTTGGGCGCGAAGCGATCATGGCGACATTATTGAAAGAAAAGAGGGGGTCTGGGGGATTCTTCCCCCAGGGTTTTGACTTTAAA
>JADFWP010000122.1 GCA_015234115.1 Magnetococcales bacterium | reverse complement strand
CCATCGATGCGGGTGGAATATCTTTGCGGATTCAACTGGCACCGGGAATGGGTCTGTTTCGAACACACCGGTTATGCACGCCAGAAAGCGGTTTCCTGGTGGATGCGCCGGGCGCCGGACGGAATGCGGGTGCCGGACAGCGATGCGAATTATTGCTCAGGTTTTCCGACAGAGTTACGGGCACGAATACGTTTTCCAGAGGGGGTGGGTCGAGAATCCAAATTAACGACTTTTTCAGAAAACTTCAGGCCAATATCGTTCAGGAGGGAGCGGAGTTCAGGTTCTGGATGAATCAGCATGGAGACTGCTTCGTTTACCCGAGATTCATTGCCAAACAGTCCATCCCTAAGGGCGTGCAGCAGACGCAGGAGCGGGCTGGGATGATGGCGTGTCAGTTCCGCCAACTCGGCAAAAATGGAATGCGATTGTTCAGGGTGGGATAGACGAGCGGACCACCATAAATCGAGGAGCAGTTGGCAGGTGATGTGATAGATGTCGACCTCCGTCAACGAAGATGTGCGAGCTGCATTGAGCGTATTCTCCCAGGTGGTCGGATGAAAGGGTGTCAATCGTTGTGGAATACGGGGCATCCAGTGTACCCGCAACGCCTCTCGCCAGGCCGATGCAGGGGACAGTTCGAGCAGGTCAATCAATGGATTCACGACAATAGCGGATTTCTTGTCAAAAGAAATCAATTCTTTCCACGAAATATCATCTTTCATTGTTGATTGATAATTGAAAGCTTTTCCTTTTTTTGTTATAATTAAAGTTTCATTGTCATCTTTTCTTTCTATTAATACAGCTATTTCCTTAGCATTCAAAAGCCCTCTATCAATTTTATTCTTTCTCATATCAGTTTTAGCTGTTTGACGGATTTTATTTGATATGGATGTGTAATTTTTGGAATTATCGCCAATTCTTCCGAAAGACATGAAGCTGTCTATCCCCGATATATTTTCTTTGTCCCAAGATATGTTGATAGAGTTCCATATTATATCTGAAAAAGGACCGGAAATGCCGCCTATATCAACTAGGAGATTTTGTAATATAGTTCTTGCTGTATACTCTGTGAGAAGCTCATTCCCGAGAGGAAAAAATAGTGTTTCATAAATGGTTGACATTAGGTTGGTTACTGGGGACTCGTTCGACAATATAATAATAATATGATGCATTTCCTTTATCTGCTGGAGCCATTGGGCAGAGTAGGAGCCGTTCCAGGTTTCAGGAATCAAGAGGTAACGAATTTTTTCCACTTCTTCGGGGGCATCGCGTTCTGCTTCATCCAACAGAGTCAGTGGCAACGGTTGGCCGATGCTCAAGACGGTCAGAAAGAGAGCGATACGTTGCCTGGATGTTGCCGCATGCTGGAGTGCCAGGGAGAGGCATTCATCCCACTGCGCGGGGTGCTCCTTTTCGATCCAGCGGCGAAGTTGCACGAGTATGCGGTGATAGAGATCGTCGTTTTCCTCGACCATGGCATGCCGCAACAAGGTGCTCACAAAAAAAAACGCACGGCTTTTGGCTGCCGTGATCCCATCCAGCAGCAGTCCTCCAGCCAGCAGAGCCAGATGGGTGGTGGACTGGCCTTCCAATTCGGTCTGAATTTTTTGCAATAGGTTCTTTTGGCTGTGGATGGATTTGCGTCCAGCCACCAACAGACGGATCACTTCATGCCAGCGAGGGTCGTTCAAAATAGGACTCAGTGTGTTCCAGAGTTCCGCATCGCCTCCGGATTCGCTTTGTACATCCAGGTGACTGGCTGCCAGATATTCCTGAAAGGTGAGATGAACGAAACTGTAGAGTCGATCCCCGGCCTCCACCAGCAATCCAGCGCGTGCCTTGACAAAAGTCAGAAACTCTTCAGCGCGATCCACTGGACGTATGGCTGACGGTGGGTGCTCCTCGTTCTCTTTAATGTAACAAGCCAGAAACTTGATCAATTCATCATGGGGGACCACGGCGCGCTGATCCGCCACCATTTTTCCGGCCTGCTGATGCATCCAATAGGCGATGGCCTCCATGCGGTTGCGGTGCATGCGATCTTCGGCAACATTTTGGGCTTGGGCTTGCTCCCCACCACGTGACTTTTTCCAGGCATGCCAAGTGATGAGCAGGGTTTCCACGCATTTCTGGTAGAGCACCACCCGGGCATCCGGCAAGATGGCATCCACCCGGTGAACCAGGACAATGATGGTCAATAGCAATGGGTTGGAGGCCAAGGTGCGAATTGCCTCGTTCTCCTCGTTGCGAATGACCCCCATGAGATGAGAGATATTCTCCTGGCGTTCCTGTTTGTGATCCAGCCTGGCTTCATACCAGTCCTGCACGAATTTTTCGATTTCAGGCAATTGCAACGATGCCAGGCGCATGTGGGTAAAGGCGTCATCAAAACGAATGGCTCCCTCGTATCCCACGATGCGTGATGTGATCACGATGGTATTGCCTGGATAGGTCACCGTCAGACTGGTGATGCGGTCGCGGATCATCAGTTTGAATGTTGAATCCGGCAGTTCATCCATACCATCAAAGAGCAGTATGGCTTGACTCGAATAAAGATAATATTCAAAGAACAGTTGATCGATATCGACGAGGTTGAAATCGGCCCGCACGGTCTGGATGACATAATCGATGACCGACAGATTTGGATTCCCTTTCAACGCATCGGCGTACTTGCGCAAGACGACCAGGATGGGTAACCGGTCGTCCTTCGCGGTTTGAAAGCGTTTTTGCAACGGCTCACTCTGGCCGATCAAGGCGAGGAAGTGCAATAGGGTTGATTTTCCTGCGCCAGGATCCCCGAGCACCACGGTGTTTTGGCCAGGCGCCAGAAATCTCACCGGATCCGTGCGGGTCAGGTTGACATCCTTTTCATCGGCCTTTTCTGGTATTGCTTTCAAAGGAATGTAGATATTTTCGATTTTCAAACCGCGCGCAGCCTTCTCTTCTCTCACAGACATCCCAACAAATTCAATGCGTCCATACTTTGTCTTCATATTTGAAATATAAGACAACGTCTGTCCTTTGATGCTTTGTGTGGTTCTGACTCCATCAGTCATAAGTTCCGGATAATAGCGCAAACACAGGGCGGGAGTCTCAAGAAACAACGCCAACAACTTGGTATGCCCCCAATGTTCAATTTCAAATGGCGGTTTCAGATCTTCTTTCAGTTTATCAAACCAAGTAACATCTCCACCGTTCCTTCTTCTGCCTGATTCCACCAGTTCATCACAGGTCACCATTACCCAGAGGATGATTTGGGACTGTTCGTGTTTGTCGATGGCTTTGATCAGGCTTTTTTTTATCTCTTGACGGTGCTGATCCGAAAAGGGCGAGGGGAAAAGCTTGTATTGATAGCCGATACGGTTTGTCAGAAGCATTCCGCCCCGTTCAAAACTGTCCAGACCATTCCAGTCGCCGGAACGATCATCGAACAGGGTGAGTTGATGACCCAAATGGCGTGCCTGGTAGAACAGCAACAGATGCAACAGTCGGCCAAACTCCTTCCCGCCTTCGGTACCTTTTGGCAGGATTTCGCATAAAGTTTTGACATTGGGCAGATTCGTTGTGGCCATTTGCATCTCCTGTTTATTTTGACAAATTTTATATAATCGTATTCCCGCATAACACACATGTCAATGATTATCCTGATCGGATGTGTCTCCAGACCTAATTCAGAATGGGAGATGATCCAACATCTGGCAAGCAAGCTCTTTGGCCAGAAGGCGGCGAAGGAAGCGTGCCATGGCTGAGAAATGGAATCCCAAGATGGTCGCCGAGCGCATGGCGGAAGCGGCCAGCACGCTGCGGCGCCTGAAGGTCTCAGGCTTGAAGCCACAAGGGTACGGCAGTTCCTGGCCGGACATCGTGCACGAGTTCAGCGAGGCCTACGGCTACAACGAACTGGTTGTCCGCCTCGGTCCGCCCACCGCCGATGCCATCACCCGCATGGACGAGGCCATGGAATGGCTGCGGTGGCTGGAGTCGGATCAGATGCGTCTGGTGTGGTTTCATGCCGAAGGCATGCCACGCAAGGTCATCCAGGCCAAGCTTGGAGTGAGCCGTGCCACCCTGTGGCTCCATTGGTCGAGCGCATTGACGGTCATTGCGAGCATGATCAACCTCTCGCAGGAAAAGATGTCTAAACATCAACGTTTAGACACCATTCCGTTAGACAACTTAGACAGAACTTGACAGAATCCTCATCATGCTGGGGGAGCGTGCGCACGACGGCACACTCCATCCGCTCACCACCTTCAACCCGCCCGGGGAAACTCGCGGCGGGTTTTCCTTTTTCTGGAGACCGCCATGGGACTCGACCCGAACCAACTCCGCGAACAGATCATCCGGCCTACCCTGCAGCGTCTCATCCTCTGGAGCGAGGCCGCCGAGGAACTGGTTCTGGGCACAGCCATCCAGGAATCGGGCTTGCGTTTCGTCCGCCAACTCGGCTCCGGCCCGGCGCGCGGCCTGTGGCAGATGGAACCGGCCACCCACGACGACCTCTGGCTGAACTACCTGCACTCCCGCACCAAACTCGCGCTGAACATCCTGGGTCCATATCCGAAGCCGGATCCGGGCCGGTTGGTCTGGGATCTCGGATATGCGTGTGCCATGTGCCGGGTCCACTACCTGCGCTGCCCCGGTGCGCTTCCGGACGCTGGTGATATCAAGGCCCAAGCCGCGTACTGGAAGAAATTCTACAACACCCCCCTGGGCGCGGGCACGGTCGAGCAGTACCTCGCCAACTGGCAGAAAGCGATGGGGAACGCCTGATATGAACGCCGGATTCTCCCTCCTGGCCCATATCAGACTGGGTGCTCAATGCATTCTGCCCTGGGCCTTTATCCTCTGCCACGGCCTCATGGTGTCGCTGACTGCCGTCGTTGTCCTTTTCGCACTGGCCGTTTCTTGAATCCCAATATCACCCAAAGACAGGAGATCGTACCCATGAATTTCATCGCCAAACGCTTCCTCGAACCTTCCACCTGGGCATCCCTTGCGGCCTGCGCGGCCATCGTCACCGGCCACGACCCG
>JADFWP010000121.1 GCA_015234115.1 Magnetococcales bacterium | reverse complement strand
TTTTTGTTTAAAGTCAAAACCCTGGGGGATGAATCCCCCAGACCCCCTCTTTTTTATTAATGATTGACAATGGCGTGTTCATCTCTTCAAATGGTGTTTCACGATTTGCGCGTAGAGAGGATCGAAGCATTGATTCAGATGGAACAACGCAGAGGACAGGATCGGGGAGGAACCCTTATGACCATGGTCGAGGAGATCTATCAGCGCGCCCGGCAATTGCCCGAGGAGAAGGCGGCAGAAGTATTGAATTTTATAGGTTATCTGGAAGCCACGTTGCATCATCGGCCTGCCCCACCCAGGAAACACCCCTCTGTTGCGGAATGGCTGAAGCCCATTCAGGTCGATTCCTGGGATGACGGCATGGATTTGAGGCGCGAGGCGCTGTATGGCGACGATGGACGCTGATCTTCTGTTTCTTGACACGAATATCCGTTTGATTGCGCCGGGAGAGTTGTCGTGATCTGATCGCTCCAACCATTGAAAGAAAAGCGGGGGTCTGGGGGATTCATCCCCCAGGGTTTTGACTTTGCCTTCAAAAACAAAACATTTTATAAAATTTTTATTTTCAAAGGCAAAGTCAAAACCCTGGGGGATGAATCCCCCAGACCCCCGCTTTTTTTCGGTTTGACTTGAAAAGGTTGTTCAGGCATCATCCCCGAAACAATGGGAATGAAGTTCCTAAACTCTCCTTTCGGATGGCGATCATGTCCTATCATGCCTTCATTTCGCATACCTCCTCGGACAAACCCTTGGCCGAAAAACTGCGGCAGGCGTTGAGCGCATACGGGGTAAAAGCGTGGCTCGATGCCCGTGAGTTGACCGGCGGGGATGAACTGCCGAAGGAGATCCGGGAGCAGATCGACAGCGTACCTTATTTCATCGTGCTGCTTTCGATAAAATCTCTCAACTCCGATTGGGTGAGCCTGGAAACCGATTGGGCCTTGGCGCGGGGGGAGCGGATCACGATCATCCCCGTGGTGCTGGAAAACGATGAGATCCGACCAGTCCTGATCAAACGTTTTCTGAACAATCGCGACCTGAAATCGCTCCCTCTGACCGGAGTGGATGGGGTGCAGGAGTTGATGCCTCACCTGCTGAACGCCCTGGGACGCCGCCTGCCGAGCTACGAACCGCCGTCGAAGATTGACGAGACGCAGCCGGTGGAAGAGTTGGTGTTGTACCTGGATCAGTGCGCCATGGTCGAAACGGATGGCAAGCGCCGGGGACGGGCGCGGGCCAAACTGGAGTACCTGCCCACCCATGGAGGCGAAAAGCTGAGGAGCCGCGGCTATTCTTTTGAATCGCCCCTTGGTCCCATTGAGATGGAAGAGTTGTCGTGGTATCTGGAGCGCTTTCCCCGTTGGCCTGGGGAGGCGTTCCGGGGACGGGCGCAAAGGGTGGAGAATAGCCTGCCTCAATGGGGAAAGGAGCTGTTTGATGCGGTATTGGGGACAACGGAGGCATCGAAAATCCGTGATCAATGGCTTTGTTCGTCGGGAGAGCAGCGCCGGTTCACGGTGATGATGGAAGAACTGCTTCCCACGGGAGACACCCCCCCGGATGAGGAGACCCAAAAAGGTTTGGTGGCTGCGGCCCATCTGCTGGGCATGCCCTGGGAGTTGCTCCACGCTCCTGTCGGCTATCTGTTTCAGGGGGCCAAACCGGTGCGGGTGCGGCGTGGCTTGCGCAATGAACAAGACAAGCCGCCTTTCCACCCTGCACCGCCGTTGCGGGTGCTGATGCTCTCCCCTCGTCCCGAGGATGAGCAGGCAGGCTACATCGACCATCGGGTGACGGCCCGCCCTCTGGCCGAGACGCTCTCTGCGTTGGGGGATCTGGCGGAGTTGACGATCCTGGCCGATCCCTCCGTTTCCGGTCTGATGACCGCGCTGCAAAAGGCCAAAGATGCCAAAAAACCCTATCATGTCGTTCACTTCGATGGCCACGGGGTCTATCTGCGGGACCAGGGGTTGGGGGCACTCTGTTTCGAGGAGGCGGGGCAATCGGAACTTCTTTTTGATCGCAAAACCGAAATAGTCAAGGCCGATGACCTGGCACAACGGTTGACCGACTATCGCATCCCCCTTTTTTTCCTGGAGGCGTGTCAAAGTGCCCAGGCCGAGATCAATCCCTCTGGCTCGGTGGCCGCGATGTTGTTGGATCGCGGGGTGGCGGCTGTGGCCGCGATGAGCCATTCGGTACTGGTGGTGACGGCAAAGGAGTTCGTGACGGTCTTTTATCGAGAATTGGCACAAGGGGCACGGGTGGGCGAAGCGATGCTGGCCGGGCAGCGTCATCTTTTCGAGAACAAAAAGCGAGGACATTATATCGGGGCCGGGGCGTTGGAGTTGCACGACTGGTTCGTGCCTGTGCTGTTCCAGGAGCGGGAGGATCGCCCTTTGGTACATAACCCCCCCTCGAAAGAGGCCAAGGCGTTGATCCATCAGCGCCACGAGGCGCGTCCAGACCATGGTTTTTCGGGGCGCAGCCGGGAGATGCTGGCTCTGGAGCGTCTGTTGCTGGTGCAGCCCTATGCCGTGTTGCTGGGTGAGGGCAAGACGGCCCTGGCCTGCGAGACGGCCCGCTGGCTGACCCTCATTCATCGGGTGGAGCGGGTGGCCTTCGTGAGTCTGGAGAAGCACACCCATGCCTTGACCGTGTTGTATGAGCTGGGCCAGCAACTGGTGGGCAAGGGATACAGTGCCACCGACCTGGAGCAGGCGTTTTTGCCGGTTGAGCGGGAGTTGCGCGCCAAGCGGACGCTGCTTTTGTTGGACAATCTGGAGACCGTGCTGCCCCCGCGTCCCGGCGCTCCCCTGGGGGCTTATGATGCTCAGGAACTGGCGCAGTTGCTGGATCTGTTCCAACGGCTGCTGGCTGTGAAGGGAACCCAGATTCTCTTCACCAGCCGCGAACGCCTCCCTTCCCCCTTTGACGCCGAACGCAACCATGTGAAGATCGGCCCCCTGGCCCCCTGGGATGCGGTGGAGATGGTGAAAAACGTTCTGGTGCGGGCCGGGGTTCCATTGCCCAAGGGGAGTTCCGGCGACAGCGAGGAGGCGCTGTTGGCGTTGGTGGAGGCGGTCCATTGTCACGCCCGCACGCTGGCCCTGCTGGCTCCCGAACTGGCCAAGAACGGCGTGCCCGATACCACGGCGCAACTGAATGAGATCATGGCCAGCCTGGAGCGCAAATACCCCGGCGAGCGGGAACGCTCCCTCTACGCCGGGGTGGCCCTCTCCCTTAACCGTCTCTCTCCCGCAATCCGGCAGGCAATTCGGCCCCTGGGGGTCTTTCAGGGTGGGGGGCATTGGGTGGTGATTGCCAATGTATTGGGCTTTGGGGAGGATCCGCAGCAGGTGCTGCCCCTGGTGGTGGAACTGGCCCAGACCGGGCTGTGCGATTTCCACGAAAACAATTATCTCACCTTCCATTTCGCCCTCTGCCCCTTCCTCTGGAGCGAGATGACCGTAGACGAGCAGGAGTCTGCCCGCCAACGCTGGCTGGTGGAGGAGTTCCAGTTTGCTGGATTCTTGAAGCAGCAACACTTTCAGGATACCAACCTCTCTGCCGCGCTGACCCTGCTGGACCTGCCCAACCAACTGGCCGGACTGGAGCAGGTTGCCAACCATTGGTCGCCGGAAAAGACGTTGGCGTGGGCATCCGCCCTGGGCTCCGTGCTGCAAAATTTGGGAAAAAGGTCGGCGCAACAGCGGGTGGCTGAGATCCGCGAAGGTGTGACGGTCAAACTGGGTGCGGGGTGGTCCCATGTGCGCTTTAATGCGGAATCGCAGCGTGTGGACCACCTGGGGCAGCGAGGCTTCATCAACGAAGCGCTGAAGGCGGCCTTGGCCCTGTTGCAACAGTGCCAGGCTGCCGGAGAGGCGGCCTACGACGGGGCACCCTATGATCTGGCCATGGCGTACAGAAATGCCGGTCGTTTCCTCAGTATGAGCGGTTCTCCCGCGCAAGCCATCCCGCTGCTTGCAGAGGCGCGGCACTGTTTCAAGCGCTTGGGCAAAGAAGACCTGGACGCCCGTCGGATGGCTGCCACAGTCTTGAACGATTTGGGGGATTGTCAGATGGCCCTTGGTCTCTTGGATCAGGCTGCCGAGAGTTACGAACAATCCGGCCAGGAGGATGAAAAGGAGCAGAACGCACGGGGCGTGGCGGTTTCCATGGGACAACTGGGAACCGTGCGGATGCTGCAACAGCGTTACCCGGAGGCGCTGGCAGCCCACGAGAAGGCCAGGGAGACCTTCACCCGATTGAACGAACCTGCCTCCGTGGCCACTGCCTGGCACCAAACCGCCATAGTGTACCGAGCGATGCAAGCGTGGTCGCAGGCAGAGGATGGATTCCGGGAGTCGTTGAAGATCAAAACCGCACTGAAGCACGAATCAGGGATGGCAAATACCCTGGGGGAGCTGGGCACTCTTTATGACCAGCAGGGGAGATGGGAGGAGGCGGTGGTCCAGTCCCGCCAGGCTGCCGAGATGTATCAACGCCTGAAGGATCCAGCCAAGGAAGGCGTGGTTCACAGCAACCTGGCAGACACCCTGATCAAGCTAAGGCGGTTCGGAGAGGCCCGGCAGGCGATTCAACGGGCCATTGAACTCCGGGAACCTTTCGGCCTGGCTGTCGAGCCGTGGAAAAGCTGGGCGATCCTGGCCAATCTGGAGAGCGCCGAGGGCAACACCCAGGCCGCGATAGAGGCCCGGAGCCGGGCCAGGGAACTCTTTGCCCAATACCGCCGGGCGGGTGGGGAGAATCACGAAGGCAGGGCGCAATTGTGTCAGGTGATTGGTGTCGCCATCCAGCAGGGCGCGACGGCGCAGGCGCGGCAGGAATTGGAGCAACTGGCGCACCACCCGCAAATGCCGCCATGGGGTAAAGCCCTCTTCCCGGTGCTGCTGGCCATTCTCGACGGCAACCGGGATCCCGCTTTGGCCGATGCGCCGGGGCTGAATTATGATGATGCGGTGGAGGTGATGTTGCTGCTGGAGCGACTGGAGAAGGGGTGAAACCATTGAAAAAAAAGAGGGGGTCTGGGGGATTCATCCCCCAGGGTTTTGAC
>JADFWP010000120.1 GCA_015234115.1 Magnetococcales bacterium | reverse complement strand
AAAGTCAAAACCCTGGGGGAAGAATCCCCCAGACCCTCTCTTTTCTTTCAATGGTGGCTCTCGAAGCAAAACGCTCAGGGCTTGGCAGGCGCAGGCGGTGGCGGCACCGGCTTGACAGGTGCTGCCGCCTCTTCGGCAGTCGGAGCCGCCGCTTCCGTACCAGACTTCTTGGGAGCGCTCTTGGCCGGAACCGGCGGACCGGATTCGGGTTCGGCGGCCTTCTCCTTGGCTTTGGCCGCTGGCGCGCCCTCCTTGCCCGACTGGGCCGGCTGCGAGGCCGAAACCGGCGCTCCGTCCATCACCGAACGCTCGGTGCCGGGACGGGTCGAGAAAAAGGCCAGGGTCATGCTGGTGATCATGAAGACCGTGGCCAGACCCGCCGTGAGCTTGCTCAGGAAATCCCCGGATCCACGCGCTCCGAACAGGCTCTGCGAGCTGCCGCCAAAGGCCGCGCCCATATCCGCGCCACTCCCTTTCTGCAACAACACCACAAAAACCAAAGCCATGCAGACCAGAATATGCAACACCATCAGAATCAGCGTCATTGTGCAACCCTTTTGCCTGGTCGAGCGGTCTTTTTAGAATTTCTCTGGAACCGCATCGATAATTGCCAAAAAATCAGCGCTCTTGAGCGAAGCCCCGCCGATCAGTCCACCATCCACATCCTCCAGGGCGAAGATGGCCTGCGCATTGCCGGGCTTGACCGATCCGCCATAGACAATACGTATCTTGCGCCCATCCTCACCCAACCGGGCACACAAGTCCTGACGGATGAAGCCGTGAACCTCCTGAATCTGCTCCGGAGAGGCGTTGCGACCCGTGCCGATGGCCCAAACCGGCTCATAGGCCACCACCAGCGACGGTCGTTTGGGCAGCCTGGGATACAAAACCGCCAGTTGCGCCCCGACCACCTCCAGGGCACGCCCCTGATCCCGCTCCTCCAGCGTCTCTCCCACGCAAACAATGGGCTGCAAACCATCCCGGAATGCCGCCGCCATTTTCCGGGCCACCCGGTCGTTGTCCTCCCCGCAGTCCGCACGGCGTTCGGAGTGACCCACGATCACATACCAACACCCCACGTTGCGCAGCATGATCCCGCCAATCTCGCCCGTGTGCGCACCACACTCGTGCTCGGAGAGATCCTGTCCCGCGAGTTTCACCGCCGATCCCCCGAGACGCTGTTGCAGCAGATGCAACGCCGTGGCCGGCGGTGCCAACACCACCTCACACCCCACGGCACGGGCGGAAACTCCGGCCACGATTCCGTCCGCCAGTTCACGGGCCGTTTCAAGCAGCCCATTCATCTTCCAGTTGCCCACAATGAGCATTCGGCGCGCCATTCTTCAACCGCCCTTCAAAAACAACCTCATTGATCGCCAACCCCCAAAAAAGGGACGCATCCCCGACCGCCTCCCCGCTCCACACCAGGAAACAATCGAGATTCTAGGCAACCCGACCCCCAAAAGCAATCCCTGTTGCTCAAGCCTCGCCCGACCCGGCCTGATCGGCAGGAACCCGCTTCTTGCGCACCTCTTCCATATCCACCTGTTTGACCCGCTCCACCAGATCGGTCAGGGCCGCTTCCGGCACCATGCCCGGCTGAACGAACAGAATCGTGCTCTCGCGGAAAATCATCAAAGTGGGAATCGAACGGATCTCAAACGCTCCGGCCAACTCCTGCTCACGGTCGGTATCCACCTTGGCAAAGACCACATCCGGAAACTTGGCGGACACCCGATCGTAAATCGGCGCGAAAGCCTTGCACGGGCCGCACCAATCCGCCCAGAAATCAATGACCACGATATCGTTTCCGGTTACGGTTGCTTCAAAGTTGTCCTTGTTCAAGGCAATGGTTGCCATCACATCGTCTCCAAAAATGAACCGTCACACCCGCCAACCGGCCAGACGCACCCCTTTGCGGGGAAAGGGACACCCGAATCCGCATCCATTGAACCGTTCAGAATCCTGCCGCGCGCAACCAGTCACCCACCACCTCGGCAGGACGACGCGCCGGCTGCGCCAGACGGCCACGAATCTCTGCAAACCCGACCCGCTGCCGGGCCGCGCTCTCCCCGTCGTCGAGCAGTGCTCGCAAATCGGCGGCCAGAATCTCCGGAGTGGCCGCATCCTGAATCCGCTCCGGAACCAGACTCCGACCTGCCACCAGATTGGGCAACGCAATGTGACCCACCCGGATGACCCGCCGTCCGATCTCATAAGTGAGCCGGTTTACGCGATACAGCACACTCATCGGCGTGCCGCTCAAGGCAGCCTCCAGCGTGACCGTACCCGAACTCGCCAAAGCCACATCCGCACAACTTAACAGTGAACCGGTTTCGCCGTGCCGCAAGCCGATGCGGGAGAAAAAGTCCCTGGTCTGCGCATCCGCTTCCAAAGCGATCACCGCCTGCAAATCCTCAACAGTCAGGGTGTCGGCCACCGCCAGCACCGGACGCACCCCCGGACTCGCCTCCACCACGCGACGACAGGCCGCAACCATGATGGCCAGATGACGCCGGATCTCCCCCAACCGACTCCCCGGCAACAGCAACAACAACCGCTCCCCGTCCCGCAATCCCAACGCATGGCGCATGGCCAACCGCTGCTCCGGATCAGGTTGTGGCCGGGAGGCCAAAGGATGGCCGACAAACGTCACCGGCAAACCTGAACCGGTATATGAATCAAGCTCAAAAGGAAACAACACCAGCAAATGGCTCAACAGCCTGGCCAGTTTCTGGACCCGACCGGCACGCCAGGCCCAGACCTGCGGCCCGACATAGTGAATCCGGGGAATCCCCAGGGCCTTGGCCCGCCGCGCCAGCAGAAAATTGAAATCCGGCAGATCGATGGTGATCAGCAGATCCGGACGCTGCGCTGCCATCAATGCGGTCAGTTGCCGGTGGCGCCGCACCAGCCGGGGCAGACGCCGCACCACCTCCACCAACCCGATCACCGACAGTTCGTTCAGATCGCACAGACTCTCCAGCCCCTGCCCGATCATGCGCGTCCCACCCACGCCGAAACTCTCCAGAGTGGGAAAAACCCGCCGCAGCTCCGCCAGCAACTCCCCGCCCAGATTGTCCCCGGAGGCCTCTCCAGCCACCATCATGATCCGGGGAACCCGCTGTTGCGCTGCGCTCACCCCATCGCTCCCCGCGCCCATTCGGCAATGGCGTGACGAATCGCCATCACCACCTCCAGGGCACGGCGGCCATCCCGGCCACTCACCGCTACCGGACCGCCACTGCGCACCGCCGCGCAAAAAGAGCGCACCTCGGCATCCAGGGCATCGATCGGATGCAAAGGAAACTCCCGTTCATCAATCACCGGCAGAATCACCCCATCGACCTCCCGCGTGCCGACCCCGCGTCGCCGCACCGCCAATCCAGGCCGCATGAAATCAAGATCGAACAGGGCATCCTGCTGAAAAATCCGCATGCGCCGGGTCGCGTCCCGCGCCACCCGCGATGCGCTGATGTTGGCAATACAGCCATTGGCAAATCGGATCCGGGCATTGGCGATATCCCATTTGCCGGTGATCACTCCGCTCCCCACCGCCTCCATGGAGACCACCTCGGAACCGACAAAATGGAGAATCAGATCCACATCGTGGATCATCAAATCGAGCACCACATCCACATCCAGCGCGCGATTCTTGAACGGAGCGAAACGTTGCGCCTCGATGAACAGGGGATTGACCAGCAAACCGGCCCCTTGCAACGCCTGAACCGCCGGATGAAACCGCTTGATGTGCCCGACCTGCAACAACACGCCGTGCTGCTCTGCCAGATCGATCAGCCGATCCGCCTCCTCCAGGGTGGTGGTGACGGGTTTTTCCACCAGCACATGCACCCCGGCCTGAAGGCACTGCTCCACCACCCGAAAATGGCTGTCCGTGGGCGTGACCACCGAAACCAGATCCACCTCCGACAACAAGGTGGCGTAGTCGTCCACCGCCGCAACCCCCAACTCCCTGGCCACGCGCGTGGCCCGTTCGGGCTGCAAATCCGCCACAGCCACCAATCGCACCCCATCGATCCGGGCATATTTCTGGGCATGAAACCGCCCCAGATAGCCCACACCGATCACCGCCGCCCGCAAGGGGCGCGATCCCAAAGCCGTGACCTGCTGCCCGCTCATGGTGCCATCAACTCCTGCGCGCCCTGCCTGAACCGCACCCATTTCAAGATGCCAACTTTAAAAAAAAAAAGGGGGTCTGGGGGATTCTTCCCCCAGGGTTTTGACTTTAAAAAACAAAATATTTTTAATTTTTTTGTTTAAACCGCACCCGTTCCGAGATGCTGAGTTTTTGACCCAAAGGCGTCGCCTGCGGCGACCAGGGGGCGCGCTGCCGGAAAAGCGCGCCAAAGGCAAGGCCAAAGTCCCAAGGGCTTCGCCCCTGGACCCCACCAGGGGCCATTGGCCCCTGGACCCCGCTGACAAACGACTTATCCCAACACAAAATCGCGCGGGTCAGGCGAAATCGCTGCCCTCCACGCCCAACAACACCAGATCATGCCGATCCGCCATCCGGCGGGTCGCCTCCGGATCGAGGATCATCGCCCCGCCCGCTTCGATGGCCGCCACCCGGATCCCGGCACGCGCCATGTTCTCCAGGGTGGCCGGTCCGATGGTAGGCAGATCCAGTCGGCGATCCTGCATGGGCTTGACCACTTTCACCAAAACCGCATGATGCTCCCCGGCCCAACCGCCGTTACTCTTGCCAAGCAACTCCCCGGCGCGCCGCAGCATGGCATCGGTTCCCTCCATGGCCTCAGCCGCTACCACCATTTGACGCCGCACCACAACCCCCTGGCCGATATCCAATGCCCCCAGCCCCTTGGCTGCGCGCCAACCGTACCGGATATCCTCCCACTCCTCGGCGGTGGGACAACGCCGACTCAAACACCCCTGGGGCGCCAGCAGTTCGGGCAGAAAATCGATCACCGAGCGCAGCACGAATCCCCGGCTTTCCAACTCCCGACCCACGGCGCGCAACAACTGGTCATCATCCATGCCACGCAGTTTCCAGACCATCTTCAAGGCCAACGCATCCGGACGAACCCGCCAGATGGCCGACTTGGTGATCCCGCCCACCAGCACGACATCACGCACATCCCGATCTTTCAGATAACGCAGAATGCGGGAGAACTGCCCCAACCTGACCCACAAAATCTCATCCACCCAATCGGCCAGGGCGGGATCCGCCTCCCCTTCATGGGCGGCAATCGCGGCCAGAACCGGCCCTTCCGGGCGAGAGAGGGCGCGCGCAAAGATCAAGGGAAGTTGCCCGGAACCGGCAATCAATCCAACACGCGCACTCAAGGAGAGACTCTCATGCCAGAACTGCGACCACTGCGAAAGGCACACTTTTGAAAAAAAAGAGAGGGTCTGGGGGATTCCTCCCCCAGGGTTTTGACTTTAAACAAATAATTTTTATAAATTTTTTTGTTTAAAGT
>JADFWP010000011.1 GCA_015234115.1 Magnetococcales bacterium | reverse complement strand
AGTTCCGCCCGTTTGCGACCCTGGACCGCTGCGGTTTTTTCCAGGCTGAGGAGGTTGGCGTTTTTTTGTTCCAGCCAGGCGTCGAAAGGCCCGGCATAGCGGACCAGTCGTCCGGCTTCCAACTCCACCGTGACGTTGGTGGTGCGATTGAGAAAGGAGCGGTCATGGGAGACGAGGATCATGGCCTGGCTGGCGGAATTTTTCTTCAGGTGATTTTCCAGCCAGGTGGCGGATTCCAGGTCCAGATGGTTCGTCGGTTCGTCCAAAAGCAGGAGTTCAGGGGCGGCAAACAGCAGGCGTCCCAACTGCGCCCGCATGCGCCACCCACCGGAAAAGGCGTTCAGGGGCCGATGCAGGTCCGTGGGGGCGAACCCCAGACCCATGAGCAGGGAGGCGGCCCGGCCCTCGGCGCTATAGCTGTTCAGGGTGGTCAATCTCAGGTCGATCTCCCCCATGCGGGCGGCCAGGGCTTCGTGGTGATGGTCGGAGGTGGCCTGCTGCAACGCGAGTTGAATCTCCTCTCGTTCCTGGCGCAGTTGGACCAGTTCGGTGTCGCCGGCCAGGATTTCGGCCAACAGGGAGCGGTGCCCATCCAGAATTTCCTGACGCAACAGACCAGTGCGCACGCCTCCTTGCAGGCGAACGGCCCCGCCGTCCAGATCCCCTTCCCCGGCGATCACCCGCAACAACGTGGTTTTGCCTGTGCCATTGGCTCCGATCAGGCCGACCCGCTCACCTGGATGAATCAGCAGATCCGCCTGATCGAACAACAGGCGTCCTGCAATATTTTTTGTAATTTTATCGAGTGTTAACACAAAAATAAACCCCTTGTTGCCAACCGGCGAGGAGATCCTGGATGTCCGGGCAGGGATATCAAATTATCTTCTCTTGCCATTAATCAGCATTTATGTTAAGAACAGTCAAACTCATTTTGCGTCACGAGACACTATACTCAAACCCGGATTCAGTGAAAGGATTCAGATGGAATAAATGTTTTTCAACAGGGGTTGATCGGGGGGGGATTGACATATGCTCATCGATACGCTGGTGCAAAAAGGATACCCCTCGGCCCAAACCCGTGCCGAAATCACGGAGGCGGCGCAACGATTGTCAGAGACCAGATATCTGGTCATTTTCCGTCAGGGTCGGTTTGCCGGCATTTTAACCTCCGAGGATGTGCTGGCGGGCCGTGGCATGGCGGATGGACCTCTGCTTGAAGTGGGGGAGGTGGTCCAGGTGGCGCTGGCGCGCATGGATCGAACACAGCGTTGGGTGGCTCCGGTTTTTCATCAGGGAGCGTTTGTTGGGGTTGTAACCCGTCCCCAATTGGAGGCGTCATTGGAAAAAAAACCAAAAAAATCGGCCAAGGGGGGCGACAAGGCCAAGACCGGCAAGGAGCAATCCCTGGAGGAGAAGATCCAGGCCCTCACTCACGAAACCTGGGAACTCCGACGGCAGGTCAAACACAACGAACGGAGCGCGTTGTCCCATCTGGCCATCAACACCCTGTTGCAGACCGCCCTGGAACCCATCACCCTGTTGGAACAACTGCAAAAGGTGTTGGATGTCATTCTGGATCTCCCCTGGTTGGCGGTGGAGGCGCGGGGATCCATCTTTCTGGCCAATGGGCAGAGCCGACGCTTGACTCTGGCGGTGCAAAAGGGGTTGTCTCCCATCCTGTTGACCCATTGCGCGGTGGTGGAGCCGGGATTTTGTCTGTGCGGGCGCGCCGCCCAGTCCGGCCAGTTGGTCTTTGCCGATTGTGTGGGTCAGGAGCACGATTTTCGTTATGACGGCATGCTGCCTCATGGTCACTACTGCGTGCCGATTTTTTCGCGCGGCGTGCTGCTGGGGGTGCTGAATCTCTATCTGGCCCTGGGCCATGTCTCCAACCCAGAGGAGAGGGAGTTTCTGACCGCCGTGGCCAACACCCTGGCGGGACTCATCGAGCGCAAGCGGATGGAGGCGGATTTGCGTCAGGCCAAGGAGGCGGCGGAGAGTGCCAACCGGGCCAAGACCGTTTTTCTGGCCAATGTCAGCCATGAGATTCGCACGCCATTGAACGCCATCGTCGGATTTTCCCGGATTCTGCTCAAGCATCAGAGCCAGATCTCCCCCCGGTTCATGCGCTATCTGGAGAACATCCGGGTCAGCGGCGACAGTTTGACCGAGATCATCAGCAACGTCCTGGATCTGGCCAAAATCGAGGCCGGGAAGATCGAACTGGACAAAGAGGCCATCGACATTCAGTTGCTGGTGCAGAGTCTCTATCAAGTGGCCAAGGATCGGGCGGCCGAGAAGGGAGTATTGGTGCGTTATACCATTGACCCGGCTTTGCCCCGCAATGTTCATTCCGATCGGACCCGCATCAACCAGATTCTCATGAATCTGCTGTCCAACGCCATCAAGTTCACTCCACGGGGCAAGGAGGTGGTGCTGCGCGCCCGCCTGGATCAAGAGCACATGGTGTTCGAAGTGGAGGATCAAGGAGTCGGCATTCCCTCCGAGCGTCTGCAGGCCATTTTCGAGCCGTTCGAACAGGCGGACAGTTCCACCACGCGGATCCATGGGGGCACGGGATTGGGACTTTCCATCGTGCGCAGTCTGACCGGCATCATGGAAGGGAGTGTGGCCGTGGAGAGCCGGGAGGGGGAGGGTTCCTGTTTCACGGTCCGGCTGCCGTTGTATGAGGTGGCGCATTCCGAGGAGAGCGGGGAGATTTTCAATTGGCGTTCGTTCCGGTTTGACCCCAACTCCCGCGTGCTGATGGTGGAGGACAACCTTTTGAACCAGGAGATGCTCAAGGCCGTGTTGTACGAGGTGGGTCTGACCCCGGCTGTGGCCGAGAACGGGGAACGGGGGGTGGCGAAAGCCATGGAGTGGAATCCCCAGATCATCCTGATGGACCTGCATATGCCGGTCATGGACGGTCTGACCGCCACCCGGCAACTGAAAGCGCTGCCCCAGACCGCTGCCATTCCCGTGATCGGCCTGTCCGCCGATGCCTTTGTGGAACGGGAGCAGGAGGCCAGGGAGGCGGGGATTCAGGAATTTTTGACCAAGCCGGTGGATCTGGCCCGGCTGATTCCCATTCTGGCTGCCCATCTGGACCATCAACGGGGGGATGGGGCCATTCCTTTCGACCGGGAACGCCCCCCGCTGCCGGAGGATCTGGTGGAGCAGATGCGGGCGGGATTGGCCGAAATCGCGGCGTTGCCGATCTATGAATCGGGAAAAATCGTGACCCTGTGTGACAAGCTGGAAGCGTTGTGCAACCCCTACGACTCTCCGTTCGAGGAGGTTCTCTCCCAGATTCGTGATGCCATTTTTTCAAGGAATTCCAAGAGTATAGCAGAAATTATCGGCCAGCTCATGGTGGTCTGAGCACGGTGAGATCCTGCAGGCAGGTTGGGAAAAATAATTGCGCAATTTAGAATTTTATGATTGTCTAATGCACAATTTATGGTTAAGCTTGATGATCAGATGTCGAAAGCGGACGAAACAATCATGCTGCCTCGGTTGGATGCGGTGAAGTGTGGTCTCCATGCGTCGTAAATCCCGCCGAAAAGGGTAGAGACTAACCAAGATTGTTTATCCTGGATCGGCTTTAATACCGTTTTCTTCACGGCGTTTTTTTTGAGGAGTATGGAAATCATGAGTGGTAAGAGTGAGAAGAAAGCAATGGCGTTGCACACGCCCATGCTCAATGAACTGGAGACCGGACCTTGGCCGAGTTTTTTTTCTGATCTCAAGGAATACTCCAAGAAGAAACCGGTCGTCGCACAACTCCTGAATCAGCTCGAAGAATCCTACGAGAACAAGTGGAACTACTGGATCGGCAAAGTCCACAACGCCCCTGGTTATGGTGGTGGTATCATTGCCCGCGTTTCCGAGAAGGCCGACAAGTATCCTGGTCTGGCCAATTTCCACACCGTGCGCGTGATCGAGCCTCCGGGCTGGGTCTATTCCACGGAAGCCTTGCGCAATCTGGCGGACACCGCCGAGCGCAATGGAGCCGGCATCCTGCAATTTCACGGCATGTCCGGTGACATCCTGCTGCTGGGTTTTGACGATGCGGGATCCTTGCAGTGCGTCGAAGATCTGATGCACGACGGTTGGGACATCGGCGGTTCCGGCGCGGCCATGCGCACCCTGCAGTGCTGCGTGGGCCAAGCCCGTTGCGAAATGGCCTGCTATGACACCATGAAGGCCACCAAGCACCTCACCGACACCTTCATTCACTATCTGCATCGTCCCGAATTCGTCTACAAGTTCAAGTTCAAACTCTCCGGGTGCGGCAACGACTGCTCCAACTCCATCGTCCGTTCCGACATGCCCATCATGGGCACCTGGCGGGGACCGATGCAGGTGAACCAGGAGAAGGTGGCGGAGTTCATCGACACCAAGGGACTGGAATATCTCATTGACAACGTTCTGACCCGTTGTCCCACCCGCTGCCTGTCGGTCAAGGGCAAGACTCTGGTGGTGGACAACGAGAACTGCGTCCGTTGCATGCATTGCATCAACGTCATGCATCACGCCCTGGCACCGGGTCTGGATCGGGGTGTCACCATTCTCATCGGTGGCCATCGCACCTTGAAGATCGGCGACACCATGGGTTCCGTCCTGGTTCCCTTCATGAAACTGGAGACCGAGGAGGATTACGACGCCCTGGTGGAGTTCATCGAGCGGGTCTGGGAGTTCTGGAACGACAACGGCATGGACCACGAGCGTATCGGTGAATTCATCGCCCGGATCGGCATGGGGACTTTCCTCAAGGGTGTGGGTGTGGAACCCGATGCCCGGATGATTCGTCAGCCCCGTACCACTTCGTACATCAAGTTCGAGGAGTTGGCCCCCACGAAGTTCGAGGGCGAGAAGAAAAAAGATCCGCCGGTCTGGAATCGGGAAGCCGAATCCGTCGAGACTGCGTAACCATGGCGCGTGTTCGTAAAGAATACCCCTTTCATACGAGGAGAGGTTTGAAACAATGAGCGATAAACCAATGGCCCCCCGCGACCAGGGTGCGCCGGATTACAACAAGTACCTCCACCCCCTCATGGCCAAGAACTATGGCGAGTGGGTCTCTCACGACCGTCTGCGTCCTGGCGTGCTGGTGCATACCGCCAAGAGCGGCGACAAGCTGTATACCGTGCGGGCCGGTTCCCCCCGCACCATGAGCGCGGACACGGTACGCAAGGTGTGCGACATCGCGGACAAGTTCTGCGAGGGATATCTGCGTTTCACCGCCCGTTCCAACATCGAGTTCCTGCTGGGCGACAAAGGTCAGCTCGACGGCCTGATCCAGGCGGTCGAGGGAGATCTGGGCTGGCCATTGGGCGGTACCGGACCTTCCGTTTCCAATGTTTCCCACACCCAGGGTTGGCTGCACTGCAACCTGCCGGGCAGCGATGCCGCCGGTTCCGTGAAAGCCCTGATGGATGACCTGATCGACGAATTCAAAAACGAAACCCTGCCGAACCGGGTGCACATCTCCTCGTCCTGCTGCCAGATCAACTGCGCCAGCCATGGCGACATCGCGATCATCGTGCAGCATCATCACCCACCGCGCATCAACCACGCCAACATGCAGATCTGCGAACTGCCCAAAGTGGTCGCGATCTGCCCGGCTGCGGCCATTCGTCCGGCTGTGGTCAATGGCTACGAATCCGTCGAAGTGGTTCACGAAAAGTGCATGTATTGCGGTGCCTGCCACGGCCAGTGCCCGAGCATGGAGATCCGCGACTCCGAAACCGACACCCTCTCCATCTGGGTGGGCGGCAAGGTCTCCAACGCCCGCAGCGCCCCCACCTTCATGAAGCTCGCGGTCTGGGGACTGCCCAACAATCCGCCCCGTTGGCCGGAGATTTCCGAAGCGGTTCGTCGGATCCTGGCAGCCTACAAAGAGGGCGCCAAACCCTGGGAGCGGGTCGGCGAGTGGATCGATCGCATCGGCTGGCAGCGTTTCTTCGAAAAGACCGGCTTCCCGTTCACCCGTTACCACATCGATGACGGCCCGGAAGCGCTCTCCAATCTCAACCGGTCTGCCATGGTCCGCCTCTGACGGATCGTTTACTGCGCCTACTCAATCACCAGAGGGAACCTAAGAGATGGGCTTATCGACCACGATTTTGAACGAAGGGTTTACACGGGCTGAACTGGAGCCCATGCTGGACAAGGGGGTTGCGGAAGAGATCGTGGTCCGCAACGGCGTAAGTTGGAAATGTCCCACCTATGTCCAACGACTGCCCCCCTGCCGGGATGCCTGTCCCAGCAGCGAGGACATCCGTGGTTATCTGACCACCATTGCCCAGGCCGACAAGAACAAGATGTCGATGGATGACGCCTTGGACCAGGCCTGGTATCGCTTGACCGATACCAACCCCATGCCGGCCACCCATGGCCGGATCTGCCCCCACCCATGCGAAACCGGCTGCAATCGCAAGCATCTGGATGACGGATCGGTGGCGATCAACAACATGGAGCGCTATGTCGGGGATCACGGCATCCGTCGCAAGCTCAAGCTGACCATGTTGACCGAGGAGAGAAAAAACAAGTCCGTGGCCGTGGTCGGCTCCGGACCTGCGGGTCTCTCCTGCGCCTATCAACTGGCCCGGCGCGGTTACGACGTGACCATTTTCGAGGCGTTCGAAAAAGCCGGGGGCATGCTGCGGTATGGCATCCCGGACTATCGTCTGCCGCCGGCGGTTCTGGATGCGGAGATCCAGAATATCCTCGATCTGGGTGTGACGCTGAAATGCAATACCCGGATCGGCAAGGATATCTCCTTTGCACAGCTCAAAAAGGATTACAACGCCGTCTTTGTCGCCCTTGGGGCGCACAAGGGCAGCGTCATGAACCTCGAAGGGGAGAACTCGGCCAATGTCTTTACGGCGGCGAGCTTCCTGAATCGCGTCAACACCGGGGCCAAGGTGGATATCGGCTCCCAGGTGGTGGTGGTGGGCGGTGGCGACAGCGCCATGGATGCGGCCCGCGTCTCTCTCCGCTTGCAGGCGGATCTGGACGCGGCCGAAGCCAGCGGGGACGATGAAGCCTATGACCGGGCCAAAGAAGCCCTCGATGGCGCAGCGCGTGAAGAGGAGAATGCCCTCTCCACGGAAAAAACCGCCATGGACTCGGCGCGCATCGTGCGTCGCGTTTCCAAATACTCCAAGGTGACGCTGCTCTATCGGCGCACCAAGGATGAAATGCCGGCCATTGCCAAGGATGTGGTCGAAGCCGAACACGAAGGGATCGAGTTCAAGCTCCTTTCGACCCCGGTCGGTCTGGAGACCCAGGGTGGCCGTGTGGTGGCGATCAAATGCATCCGCATGGAGTTGGGTCCGCCGGATGCTTCGGGTCGGCGCAGTCCGGTTCCGATGCCGGGTTCCGAGTTCACCATCCCGTGCGACACCCTGATCATGGGTATCGGCCAGGTGCCGGAACTGGAAGAGGGCATGGAAGCGTTGGCCAACAAGTGGGGTTGGCTGGCTGCCAACAACACCCATCAGACCAAGGATCCCCAGGTCTTTGCCGGCGGAGATGTGCTCGGTCTGGGCATCTCGACCCGTTCCGTGGGTCATGGACGGGTGGCGGCACGCGCCATCGATGGTCATCTGAAGGGCGTGCCCTATCAGTTGCCCGCCAAGGGGCGTCCGATCAAGACCGATCAGATGCGGCTGCCCTTCTACAAGGCGGCTCCGCGCAACGAGGAAATCTCCTTGCCGGTCGAAGAGGCGATCAAGGGGTTTGTCGAGACCACGCAGACCATCACCACCGAACAGGCTTTGGCCGAATCCAAGCGGTGCATGAGCTGCGGTCTCTGTTTTGCCTGTGATCAATGCCGGATCTATTGCCCCAGGGAGGCGATCTCGCGGGATTACTCCCGTCCCAAGGGCAAGGTCATGCATACCGACTATACCCGCTGCAACGGCTGCCATGTCTGCCACATGGCCTGCCCGTGCGGTTACATTCAAATGGGTATGGGTCTCTGAGGTTCTGCTCTTGTCAGGGATCGGGGGGATACCCCGATCCCTGACAACCGGAACCGAACAACAGATACCTCATTGAAAAAAGATGGGGCTGGAGGATGAATCCTCCAGCCCCATCTTTTTTTTGATAATACCACCCGGCAGGAATCGTCAATGCGCTGATGGTGAAACGGCTGGAGGCGCGGGAAGGCGCAGCTCCTGAACGGCTGGCGGCACATATTGAACCGGAATCGGCCAGAGACGCAACAGACCAAAAGCAGCAAGAAACATGGCGCCCATCTTGATCACCATGCGAAGTTCCAGTTCCTTGAGATCGCGTTTCAGTTCGACTTTATTGCCTTCAATCTTCACATCCAGTTCCTTGATGTCCCGCTTGAGATTGGCTTCGATGGCAGACATATCCTTGCGGAGGTTGGCTTCGATGGCAGACATATCCTTGCGGAGGTTGGCTTCGATGGCAGACATATCCTTGCGGAGGTTGTCTCCAAGGACAGCCAGATCCCTGCGCAGATTGGCGTCCATGGTGGCCAGATCCGTGCGCAGATTGGCGTTCACGGTGGCCAGATCCCGATCAAGTGCGGCCATATCCTGTTTGGTGGCAAGACGATCCTCCACCAGAACCACCGATCCTCCACCAGAACCACCAGAGCTTCCGCCTGTATGGCGGCCTGGTCTTCGTCCACCCCGGCATCCCGAAGTTTGCGAACATAGGCATAGGTGTCGAAGGCAAGGGCGGTGCTCATGGCGTCATCTCCTGGATGAAATGGGGACTCCTTCATACTCTATCGGATCGGACCCTGAATCGTCCAAGAAAATCCACCGGACCTCCAAAACAGACCTCTCGCCACCTGGAGGGTCATACCCATCCCTACGCACAAAGATGCCCCTGCACAGCCTGCACATAAGATCATCACCTTTTCCTGATTCACGCAAGAATTGATTATTTTTTAATCTGTTTTCCATCTTTTTGCATCGCACAAAACAGACAACCAATTGATTGATATCGTAAAAATCAATCAATCAGCTCTGGCCCCCATCTTGCCATCTTACAAGTGAAGCCGCAAAAAATTGCAGCCCGTGCAACTCCCGTAAAGGGGGGCACGGTTGGGAAGCAAGGGGGTGCTCCCCCCATTATACTCAGGTTTATCCAATCGACACCGCAGGACTTTATCCAAGGGAGATGATCACATGAAATGGGTGACTGCCATCATCAAACCATTCAAGCAGGATGACGTGCGCGAGGCACTGACCGCCGTGGGAGTTACAGGAATGACCGTGACCGAAGTGCGCGGATTCGGACGACAGAAAGGGCATACGGAACTCTACCGTGGCGCAGAGTACCAGGTGGATTTTCTGCCGAAAATCAAGGTGGAAGTGGCCGTCTCCGATGACCGGCTGGATCAGGTGGTCGAAGCGATCCGCGAATCGGCCAAAACCGGCAAGATCGGCGATGGCAAGATTTTCGTCATGCCCATTGAACACGCGGTGCGCATTCGCACCGGCGAAACCGGATCCGGTGTCCTGTAACCGGCACTGCCTAGAAAAGGAGCAATCATCATGGTTCATACGTCCAAATCCTGGCTGAGCACCGCGCTGCTTCCAGCCCTTCTGCTGCCCGCCCTGGCCCTGGCCGAAGAGGCGGCGGCGCCGCCTCCCACGCTCAACTCCGGTGACACGGCCTGGATGCTCACGGCCACGGCCCTGGTGCTCTTCATGACCCTGCCGGGTCTGGCACTTTTTTATGGCGGCATGGTCCGCGCCAAGAACACCCTGTCGATTTTCATGCAGTGTTTTGCCATCACCGCCGTGGTGACCGTGCTCTGGAGCCTGTATGGCTATTCGTTGGCCTTTTCGGATGGCGGGGAGAACAATGCCTGGATCGGCGGGATGAGCAAAGCCTTTCTGGCGGGCATCAAGGGCGATTCCCTCAACGGGACCATCCCGGAAACGGTCTTTCTCACCTTCCAATTGACCTTTGCCATCATCACCCCGGCCCTGATCATCGGTGCCTTTGCCGAACGGATGAAATTTTCGGCCATGCTGCTCTTCATGGCAGGCTGGGTGACCCTGGTCTACTTCCCCATCTGCCATTGGGTGTGGGGTGGGGGCTGGATGATGAACATGGGCGTGCTTGACTATGCGGGCGGCACCGTGGTCCATGTCAACGCCGGAATCGCCGGTCTGGTGACCGCCGTGGTCCTGGGCAAACGCAAGGGTTTTCCCCATGTGGCCATGCCGCCCCACAGCCTGCCTTTGACGGTGATGGGTGCCGGCATGTTGTGGGTGGGATGGTTCGGATTCAATGCGGGCAGCGCGGTTGCGGCCAATGGTGCGGCGGGCATGGCGATGGTGGTCACCCAACTGGCCACGGCCATGGCGGCACTGGCCTGGATGTTCATGGAGTGGCTGGCCCACGGCAAGCCGAGTGCGTTGGGTCTCACGACGGGTGCCGTGGCCGGACTGGTCGCCATCACCCCGGCTTCCGGATTTGTCGGTCCCATGGGCGCCCTGGCTCTGGGCGGCGTGGCGGGTGTGGTCTGCTTCATCGGCGCCACGACCCTGAAAAGAAAAATGGGCTATGACGACTCCCTCGACGCCTTTGGTGTCCATGGAATCGGCGGCATCATCGGCGCCATGCTGACCGGCGTCTTCGCCTCCCCCGGACTGGGCGGGATCGGATTCTCCAAAGAACTGGACATGGCCGGACAGATCTGGGTGCAAGGGGTGAGTGTCGCCTCCACGGGAATCTACTGCGCCATTGTCTCCTACATCCTGCTCAAGGTGATCGATGGCCTGATGGGTCTGCGGGTGGATGAAGAGTCGGAAAGCACGGGCCTCGACATTGCCTTGCACGGCGAACGCGGCTACAATTACTGATGCATGTGAACAAAAAGGAACCTTGAAATGCGCAACACCACGAAATCTCTCGTTCTGCTCCTGGCCGGTCTCTCTGCCTCTCCGGCCCTGGCCGGAACCAAGGTCGGCGATCTGGAAATCAATGGCAACATGACCCTGGCTTCGGATTATGTCTGGCGTGGCGTCTCCCAATCCGCCCGTGGTCCGGCGGTCCAGGGGGGCATCACGGTCAATCACGCCTCGGGACTCTATGTCGGAGTCTGGGGTTCGTCGATCGACTTCGAGAATGTCTCGACCGCCAGCCTGGAGATGGATCTGTTCGCCGGCTTCACCTATGAATTCCCGGTCGGACTGAAACTGGATGCCGGCATCCTCCATTATGATTATCCCGGCGCGGACCACGCGCTGGAATTGGACTTCGAGGAGTATTATCTGGGCGCCTCGTACAAATACCAGGCCCTGGGCATGAGTGGCAAATATTCCTACTCGCCGGATTATACCGGATCGCCCAACAGCAAATCGGCCTATTATCTGGAGGGCGCCCTCACCTATGATCTGCCTGAAGGATTCGTGGCCGCCGCCCACTACGGCCATACCGGCGGGGATTTCTACAATGCGCTGAAGCCGGACAACTACAACGACTACAGCGTCGGAGTTTCCAAGGAGGTGCTTGGCTTCGTGGTTGACCTGTCGTTCTATGGCACCGACAGCGACGGACGGACCCTCTTCCCCAGAAACGCCGATGACCGGGTGGTCTTCAAGGTGACCAAGAACTTCTGATCCTCAACCCCCGGGACACGCCGGATGCGGCGTGTCCCGCTTTTCTTATCCGGGTACATGCCTACCAACCCTCCCCCCCGCCTGCTGCTGATCACCGAATCTCCGCTGCTGCCCAACCTGGAGACCCTGGTCACACAGGCCCTTGGAGGTGCCCCCTTCGATCTGCTGTTGCGTGACTACCAGGCCACCGACGACCGGATCATCGCCCTGGCCCAGACCCTCAAGCCCCTGCTGCATGCCGCCGGCGGTCGCCTGCTGATCCACAACCGGCTGGAAATTGCCGTGTCGGCAGGTGCCGACGGTCTCCACCTGCCGGAATCCGGAGTGACGACCCGCGAGGCCCGCACACGGCTCGGTCCCCTTCCCCTGCTGGGCCGTTCCTGCCATGAACCGGAAAGCGCCAGAAAACACTTGCTCCACGGAGGGGATTATGTCACCCTCTCTCCGGTTTTCGCCACTTTGTCCCATCCCGACGCCTTCCCATTGGGCACAGAACGTTTTGCCGCCCTGCGCAGGCGAATTCCCGGCCCGGTATTGGCTCTGGGCGGCATCGGCGTCGGCAATGTGCAAGAAGTCATGGCAGCAGGCGCAACCGGAGTTGCGCTCATTCGTGGTATTTTCCAGGCTCCAAACCCGGCACAGACCACACAGGAACTCTTCCGGGCGCTTCAGACCACATAGTCTGCAATTTTTTCCAATTTCGTCGATTCCCTTCCCCCAGTCGATGGAATGTGCTATATTTTCCTCCTGACCGGAAATAACCGGTTAACGGGACTTACGCTAGGAGAAACAACCATGTTCCATTTCAGCATGGATACCGCCCGATCGGTCGGCGTACTCTCCCTTTCCGGAGACCTGACCATTCGCAATGCGGCCGAATTCAAGGAAGCCATGGCCAATGCCATGGATCAATCCAAACAACTGGAATTGAACCTGAGCGAAGTGGAACGGGTGGACCTCACCACAATCCAGATCCTGTGCGCCGCCCATCGCTCTCTGCTCAAAAAGGGTAAAACCCTGTCGATTTCCGGCAATCTCCCCTCTGCCCTCCGGGAGACCGTGCAGCAGGCCGGCTTTGTACAATGCGGGGGCGAAAAAGAGACCAGTGGACTTTGGAAGGGAGTAACAAACTGATGGCAAAAACGATCATGACGGTGGATGATTCATCCAGCGTGCGACAGATGGTGGGCATGACCCTGAAAGGTGCAGGATTCACCGTGGTGGAAGCCGTGGACGGAGCCGACGGACTCGCCAAGGCCAAAGCCAGCACCCTGGACATGATCATCACCGACCTGAACATGCCCAACATGGACGGAATCGCGCTGATCACCGCCCTGCGCACTCTGCCTGCCTATAAATTCACCCCGATCGTCATGCTGACGACCGAATCCCAGGCCACCCGCAAACAAGAAGGCAAAACCGCCGGTGCCACCGGCTGGATCGTCAAGCCCTTCAAGCCGGAACAACTCCTGGAAGTCGTCAAAAAAGTACTGGGCTGACCCCTTGAAGGGAACGACACGCCATGAACGTTGAAATCGATACCAGCGCTTTTACCGAAGAGGCCTACGAACTGCTCTCCGAACTGGAGGACTCGCTCCTGGAACTGGAAGCATCCCCCCAGGATCAGGAGTTGATCAGCCGGGTCTTCCGGGCCATGCACACGATCAAAGGCTCGGGCGCCATGTTTGGTTTCGACGCCGTGGCCGAATTCACCCACGAGGTGGAAACGGTCTTCGATATGGCGCGCAATGGCACCATTCCGGTCACCAAGCCCCTCATCGACCTCACTCTGGCTGCCCGCGATCAAATCCGCGCCATGCTGGATGCGGCAGCCGGTGGCGAACCGGCAGATCAGGCCAATGCCAACCGCATCATCGCCGGATTGCGCGGATTAAGCCCGGAGAAAAAAGGCGGCGGCGGTTCGACCGCTCCGGCAGCCCCGTCGGGCAAGGCCCAGGCGCCCAGCCAGGCGGCCAACGAACCCCATATCTTCCGCATCCGCTTCGCGCCCAATCCGGAAATCTTCGCCACCGGAACCAATCCGCTCCTGCTGCTCAACGAACTGCGGGAACTCGGCGAATGCCGGGTGGTGGCCAATACGGAAAAATTGCCCGATTTCGAGGAACTGGACCCCGAACAGTGCTACACGGGCTGGGAAATCTTCCTCACCACCGAACTCGGCGAAAATGCCATCCACGATGTCTTCATCTTCGTCGAAGACGAATGCGACATCAACATCCGCCTCCTGGACCGCGATCAGGTGATGCGTGACCAGGAGACCACCAAAAAACTCGGCCAGATCCTGCTGGAACGGGGGGACATCAACCCCAACGAACTGGAAAAGGCGCTCATGCCCCTGGGAGACCGTCTGGTTCAGGCCGGTGCGGTGACCCCCGACAAGGTGCGGGCCGCGCTCACCGAACAACAGGTCATCCAGGAAAAACAGGACAAGAAAAAAACCGCCGAAACCGCCACCAGCGTCCGGGTTCCCTCGGACAAACTCGACAGTCTGGTCGATCTGGTGGGCGAACTGGTCACCATGCAGGCCCGCCTCAACCAGACCGCCGGCACCATCGGCGATCACACGCTGCAACTCATCGCCGAAGAGGTGGAGCGCCTCACTGCGGAACTCAGAGACAACACCATGAGCATCCGCATGTTGACCATCGACACCACCTTCAACAAGTTCAAACGACTGGTCCGTGACCTCTCCACCGAACTGGGCAAAGAGATCGAACTGATCACCTCGGGCGGCGAAACCGAACTCGACAAAACCGTCATCGATCAACTCAACGATCCGCTGGTCCACATCATCCGCAACAGCATCGACCATGGCGTCGAAGCCCCGGATGTCCGCCGCGCCTGCGGCAAGAATCCCGTGGGCAAGATCACCCTCTCGGCCATTCACTCCGGAGCGAGCGTGCTGATCCGCGTCACCGACGACGGCGCCGGACTCGATGCCCAAAGATTGCGCGCCAAGGGGATCGAAAAGGGACTCCTCTCCCCGGATGAAGAAATTTCCGAAAAAGAGGCCTTTCAACTCATCTTCGCCGCCGGATTCTCCACAGCCGCGAAAATTACCAACGTCTCGGGCCGAGGCGTGGGCATGGATGTGGTGCGCCGTTCCATCGAAGGGCTGCGCGGCTCGATCGATGTCACCAGCACCCTGGGCAAAGGCACCACCATCACCCTGAAACTCCCCCTGACCCTGGCCATCATCGAAGGATTGCTGGTCATGGTCGAAGGCGAATATTTCGTCCTGCCCCTCGCTGCGGTCGAAGAGTGCGTGGAACTCTCCCGCGATGATGTTGACAAGGCCCATGGACGCCATGTCATCAACGTGCGTGGCGAAATCATCCCCTACATCCGTATCCGCAGCCGCTTCGAAATCGGCGGCACCCCGCCGGACATCGAACAGATCGTCATCTCCGAAGTCGATGAAAAACGGATCGGCTTTGTGGTGGACAAGGTTGTGGGTCAGCACCAGACGGTCATCAAAACCCTGGGCAAGAATTTCCAGCACTCCGAAGAGTTCTCCGGGGCCACCATCCTGGGCAATGGCGGTGTCGCGCTGATTCTCGATCTCAACAAAATGGTCCGCTACGTCGAGGAGGAAGAGATTCGCGAGTTGGATTCTCCGTGACCGCCTGCTGGGAACCGGCATGATCAGGCTTCAGGACATTCGGCTGCGTCCAAAGCTCACCGTTCTGTTGCTGCTGTGTGGCCTGATCCCGGTTTCGATGCTGTGGTGGTTGCGCGATCATCAGGCGGATCGCTCGCAAATCATCCAGGCCACGGCGCGTCTCGAAGCCGCCCGTCAGATCGCCCTGGCCGACATCAAACGCCACCTCGCCGAACGGCGCGCGGACATGGAAATTCTGGCGCAAATCGCCGCCGAACACCATCAGCAGGCCCGTGCCGCCCTGGAATCCCTGCGCGACCTGAAAAAAGAGCGCATCGAAACCTTTCTCTCCACCCAACTCACCGATCTGGTGCAACTGGCGGCCAATCCGGATTTCGTCAAACGGGTGGCAGCCATCGATTGGCTGTTCCGGCAGGGGGGACGCAAAAGCGATGACAAACACTGGCGGGAGACCGTGGAGGGCTTCGTTCCGCCGGTCCACGGACGCCAGCACGGCTCGGCCTGGGAAGATCTCTACTTTGTTTCGCCCCAGGGGGATGTGGTCTACACCCTCAACCGGCAAAACGAACTGGGACAGAACCTCCTGCAAAAACCCTGGAAAGAGTCTCCTTTGGCCCTGGCCCACCGCCATGGTCTGGAGGCGGCGATCATCCAGGATTTCCAATCCTCGACCACACCGGAACTCTCCAATATCCTGTTTCTGGCCGCCCCGGTCAAAAAGGACGGGGCCGTCATCGGTACGGTCATCACCCGGATCTCCCGGAACATCCTGACCCAACTGCTGCGTGCGGGCCTGGATCCGGCCAGCAGCGGCGACCTGATGCTGGCGGCGGCGGATGGCCTCCGTTCCGATCCCCGGACGCCGCCCGCCGCCTTGCCGACCTCGGCCATTCAGGCCGCCCTCGAAGGCAAAAGCGGCTCCGCTCTGCTTTCGGAAACCGGACGCCCTCCGCTATTGGCCGCCTGGGCGCCGCTCCGGGTCAAGGGTCTGCGCTGGGCCGTGGTGGCCGAAAAGGATGCGGCCCGCCTCTTTGCCCCCCATTCCGGGGAAAAACAGAACTGGCTGCAAAAATTCAGTGAAACCGCCGGCTATTATGACCTCTTTCTCGTGCATCCGAACGGCGAGGTCTTCCACACCTCGGCGCGCCAGGCCGACTTCGCGACCAATCTCGTCACCGGACGTTACGCCAGCACCAATCTGGGACAACTGATCCAGAAAGTCCTGAAAACCAAAGAGGCCGGACTCTCGGATCTGCTGCCCTACCCGCCGAGCGACAATCAACCGGCCTTTTTCATGGCCCAACCGGTGATCGACAACGGTCAACTGGTGCTGGTGGCCGCATTGCAACTGGCTCCGGACGCGCTGACCAACCTGTTGCATCCTTTGGCCCAGTCCAGCCCGCAAAGAATTTTCCTGGTGGGACCGGACGAACGGCTGCGCTCGGATGCCTTCACCGATCCGGCCTCTCCGGCCACGGCCACAGCCTTCATTGGCACTCCGGCGGCCACGGTCGCAGCCCCCAGGGCCATCCAAAGCGCCCTGGCCGGAGAGAACGCCACGCTTGAAACCACCCATGCCGATGGCAAACGGGTGCTCGCCTCCTTTGCCCCCCTCCCGCTGGATGGCTTCACCTGGGCCGTGATCGCCGAAACCGATCTGGACGATCCCGCCACGCCTGCCGCCAACACCCTGCCCATGCTCGTGGCCATGCTCGCCTGTGTGGCACTCCTCACCGGAGGGGCTGCGCTGGTGATCCATCACGATCTGCTCAAACCCCTGCGCGAGACCGCCTTTACCCTCAATCGCATGGCCGCAGGCCATTTCACGCCGCAAGAGACGATCACACGCCGCGATGAAATCGGCATGCTGACCCGTTCGGTCTCCACGGTTTCCTCCGAAGTGGCCCAGGCCGGTCACCGGATCCAGCAGGCCGCAGACCCGGTGGCGTTGCGCATCCGCCGACTGGCCTCCCATGCCATGGCCATCTCCCGCGAATCGGCAGCCGGAGCGGAGCTGCTCACCGAGGCCAGAAAGGCCATCGAAGAAAACACCCGGCTGGTGGCCGAAGAGTCGATGCGGCTGATCCAGGAGCAGAACCGGCTGGTGGCCGCACAGACCCGATTGCTGCACGATGGCGAACGGATGGCCGGACGTACCGCACAAGCAGTCGCAGAAGGCCAACAGGTGATCCACGATACCAAAGCGACCTGGCACCATCTGCTGGAACGCCTGCAACACCTGCAAGAGCAGGCCCAGGAGTTGAATACGATCCAGCACGGACATAAATCATCGGATGACAATGGCAAAGGATCCGGCAAGTCAGGCAAACATGGCCATCACGGCAAGGAACCGGCACGCACCACCCGCGAGATGCAGACCGAACTGGCCGAACTGAGCGCCCTGATCCGGGAACGTCTGACCACCGCCGACGCCGCGAGCAACACGCTCGATGCCCTGCTGCCCGCCATGCCCATGCTGCAACACCCCGAGGCGAACCACCCGGTGGCGCTGGAACACTCTCCAGAAAGAACCCTGCTCGCCCTGGAAAAACTGGATGATCTGCTCCGGAAAAACGTCGCCACAGCCCGTGAAATCATCCTGGCGGCCAAGGCGGTATTCGATCTGACCACCGGCCCCCTGAAACAGGCCGCCTCCTATTTTGCCCCGCACCATCCGGTGCTTTCGGAACCTCTGCCTGCTCATTTGGCCCCGGACCCGATGCATCCTGCGACCTCTGCCCGCGTCGGCTCCGCCTCTCCCCCCTCAGCCCACGATGAAGAGACGCACGGATGAACGAAAAAAATACGGTTACCTCCTCGACCCAATATCTGACCTTCACCCTGGGATCGGAAGTCTTTGCGGTGGATATCGCCAAAATCCGCGAAGTGCTGGAATACACCCTGGTCACCAAGGTTCCCCGGACCCCTGGATTCATGTGTGGCGTGATCAATCTGCGCGGCAGCGTGGTTCCGGTGGTGGACATGCGGCTGAAATTCGGCATGGAGCCGCGCGAAAAGTCGGTCAACACCTGCATCATCATCCTGGAAATCGCCCAGGATGACGGCGTGGTGGTGATGGGCGCGCTGGCCGACTCGGTGCGCGAGGTCATGGAATTGGAACCCGATCAGATCGAACCCCCACCCAAAATCGGCATGCGGTTGCGCTCCGATTTCCTCAAGGGCATGGGCAAACAGGAGGGACGGTTCATCATGATTCTGGACATCGACAGAATCTTCTCGGTCGATGAGCTTTCGTCCTTGCAAAATGCGGCGTAAGCCCTGTCATCGCACCAGCCGGTGGGGTCAGACCAAAGGTTCCCCCACTGGCGATGGCTCCTGATCGACCTGAAAGAATCCAATCAATTCATCTAAAACATGCACCTGCGTGGAGAGTGACCCGGCGGTTGTGGCCAATGCCCCGGAAGCACCGACATTCCGCTGAATGATCTGATCGAGTTGCTGCAAGGCCACCTGAATCTGACCCACGCCACTGCTCTGCTCCTGACTGGCAGCAGCGATCTCCCGCAGACGTTCGGCAGTTTTTTCAATGTCGGGCAGGACTTCCCGAATGATCACTCCGGCGTGCTCGGCCACCTGACCACTGGAGTTGGCAAGTTGCACGATCTCTCCTGCCGCACCCTGGCTGCGTTCGGCGAGTTTACGCACTTCCGAAGCGACCACCGCGAACCCCTTGCCATGATCACCGGCACGAGCCGCCTCGATGGCTGCATTCAGGGCCAACAGATTGGTCTGTCGGGCAATCTCCTCGATGATGGCAATCTTTCCGGCAATTTCATGCATTGCGACCACGGCCCGATCCACCGCCTCGCTGCCCTCTTTGGCTCCTTTGGCCGCCCGTGACGACAACACCATGGTCTCCTGGGCATGCTCCGAATTGTGCTGAATGCTGGACACCATCTGCTCCATGGCTGCCGAGGTCTGCTCCACGGCAGCAGCCTGCTGAGTCGCGCCCTGGGCCAGAGCGTGAGCCGATTCCGTCAATTCGGCGCTGCCCGTGGTCACATGATCGGACGCCTCGCGCACCCCGGAAACAACCCGACGCAGTGCATCCACCACACCAGAAACACTTTTAATCATATCCCCCAGTTCATCCTGACGCTTTAACCGGCATCCCACCCGCAAATTGCCCGTGCTCAACCCCCGCAGATTACGTTCACAGGCCCGAATTGGCGTCGTGAGATCCCGGGTCAGCCAGACTCCGATCACCAGGGTCAAGAACAATACCACACCACCGATGATCATCAGGCTTTCACGCATCCCGGCCACCTTCTCCAGAATTTCCCGGGCACTGGCGTCAGCCGCGCCGGACTGCCCATCGCGCAACCAACCGATCCGCTCCTGCAATTTCGTGGAGGATTCGTCAAAACCCTCCATGATGGCGTTGCCCGCCTCCAACCCCTCGTGGATATAGGCTTCGGCCATCTTTTTGCCCGTGACGTAAAGCTGGTCAAACGCCTGATCCAACTGCTCCAGTTGTCGCAGAGAGTCGGCGTCGCTTTTGGACTGAAAAAAAGTGCGGAATTCCACCATCCCCGCCTTGAACCGTTTGGCCGCCTCTTCGGCATCGCCATACCCTTCCGGGTCATGGGTCGCCGAAACATCGGTCAGCCATTGCTGCACGTTGATGACTGCCGAGGTCATTTCATGCGCCAACAGGGCATGAGGCAGGCTCTCTTTTTGCACGATGCCGGCCTGCTGATCCACACGCTCCAGCACCATGAAAATGGCCGCAAAAGCGCCAAAAACAACAACAAGCACCACAACAAAAGAGAGGCCTAACTTGGTGCCAATCTTCATGGCAAACATGGCAGAAACTCCTATTTTTTACATTAAAAATCTGTTAATAATTATCCCATTCCCGAGCAATCCCTGTCAATAAAAATCGTACAAATTGCTTGTTCAATATCTTATATATGTCAAGATAAACCTATCTCACCGCTCCACCGCAGATCCAATCCTTGACCCACTCAAAAATTCAAAGATTTCGAGTGACAAACCACATCCGATGGATTATAGTGTGCTTTTCATCCCTCAACCTTCCAAAGTCGGCAGGAACCATGAAATACTCAAAAATCACCTTATTGGCCATGGCTGGTGCCATCTCCCTGAGCCTCACGGCTTGTGTCCCCACCACCGTCAAGGAAGGGTGGACCGGTAAAAATGGTTATCCCCAATGGCACCCGCAAACCGGTGAAAATCCGCTCTCGTCCGTGGGAACACAGTGCTTCTTCTGCGGCAACGCCGAAGTGGCCAAAGCTCCGCCGGTCGAAGCCCCCAAGGCGATCCCCGCTCCTGCTCCTGCCCCGGCTCCGATCGATGGCGACGATGACCAGGATGGCGTGCTGAACTCCAAAGACAAATGCCCCAACACCCCCAGAGGCGCCAAAGTCAATGACCTGGGCTGCTGGGTGCTCGAAAACCTCAACTTCGATACCGACAAGGCCGTGATCAAGCCCGCCGCCTTCCCGCTGCTCGACGGCGTGGTGACGGTCCTGAAACAAAATCCCTCGCTGCGCGTCGAAGTCCAGGGCCATACCGACAATACCGGCAAGCCCCCCCACAACGACAAGCTCTCCAAAGCCCGCGCCGAAGCGGTCAAGAAGCACCTCATCAGCAAAGGCATCGCCGCCAACCGTCTGACCTCGGCCGGTTTTGGCGCCACCAAGCCCATTGCCCCGAACGACAACCCGGCTGGACGGGCCAAGAATCGCCGCGTGGAACTCAAGCCGCAATCCTGATTGGCGCTGCACACCAAACCGGGAGCAAACCCAAGGGAGACGCGGTTCGCGTCTCCCTTTTTTTTGATGCAGAGGCCCTACCCCTGGACCCCACTGACAAATTCACCTATTCCGAAACGGATGCGGTTTGATTCCACATGCCAGCCATTGTCCTGACCACCTTCAATGCCCGCTTCTCCCATCCCTCCATGGGGTTGCGCTGCCTGCTGGCCAATCTGGACGTGTGGCGCGACCAGACCCGGCTGATCGAATTCGATCTGGAGACCCGACCCGAGGCTGCCGTCGAAACCATCCTGGCCGAAAATCCACGGCTGATCGGTTGCGGCGTCTATGTCTGGAACACCGAACTGGTCCACCGCTTCGCCACCCTGTTGAAAATCCTGCGACCCGAAGTTCACCTGATTCTGGGTGGACCCGAAGCCGCCCACGCCCTGGATCACCACCCCCTGGCCACCATCGCCGATCACCGGGTGGCCGGAGAGGGAGAACGGATCTTTGCGGAAATCTGTCACACCCTGCTGACCCACGGAGCGCCGTTACCCAAAAAAATCATCGCCCCGCCTGCGGATCTGACCACCCTGCGCCATCCCTACGACGCATACACTTCCCACGATCTGGCCCACCGCCATCTCTATGTGGAATCCTCGCGGGGCTGCCCGTACCGTTGTGCCTTCTGCCTTTCCGCCCTGGATCCGGAGGTGCGCCGTTTCCCGCTGGACCCCTTTCTGAAGGCCATGGCCGATCTGCTGGAACGTGGCGGACGACACTTCAAATTCGTGGATCGCACCTTCAACCTGGGCGAGGCGCACGCCACTGCCATTCTCGACTTCTTTCTCGCCCGGATCCCGGAATTCCCAGGCATTTTCCTGCACTTCGAGATGGTGCCGGACCGGCTCACGCCCGGACTCAAAACCCGCCTGGCCGCCTTCCCGGCCGGAACCTTGCAACTGGAACTCGGCATTCAGTCGTTCGATCCCGCTGTCTTGCAGACCATCGACCGCCACATGGACCAGACCCGCGCCGAAGAAAACCTGCGCTGGCTGCTCACCGCCACCCAGGCCCATCTGCATACCGATCTGATCATCGGTCTGCCGGGCGAAGATCTGGCCAGTTTTGCCCAAGGCTTTGACCGGCTCTTTGCTCTTGGCCCCCACGAAATCCAGGTGGGAATCCTCAAACAACTGGCAGGAACCCCGCTGACCGCCCTGACCGGAACCGAAGAGATGCACTTTGATCCGGAGCCACCCTATGAACTCCTGGCCAACCGACGGATCGACTTCATGACCCTGCGCCGACTGAAACGGTTTGCCCGTTATTGGGATCTGGTGGGCAACTCGGGACGATTTCCCAACACCTTGCGGCAGGCATTCCGGGAACGCTCGCCCTTTTACACCTTTCTGGCCTTCTCCGACTGGCTCTACGCCACCACCGGCCAGACCCATCAGATCGCCCTGCCACGCCTGACCCGACTGGTGCAGGAGGGATTCGGCGCACAACGGACCCCCGCAGAACGGTCACAACTCGACCAGGCCCTGGAACAGGATCTCCAACACCAGCAACGCACCGAAAAGAAAACAGACCATCATCCTCCCAGCCGCCAGATGCGCCACCGTCCATGACCAGCAACCCGCTCCCCCCCCCCGTACCGCCGCCCACCAGGGCCGAACGCCCCACAGGATGGCGGCGCTGGCTGGCCATTCTGAAAATCTCCACCCGACGCCGGCTGATCTCCCCCATGTTGCGCGGCCAGCACGATCCGGCCTACTACGCCCGCGCCTCGGCAGTCGGTTTTTTCATCAATTTCACCCCGACCGTCGGCTTCCAGATTCCTTTGGTAATTGCCATGTGGAGCATTGCCCGGATCTCCTCGCGCTGGGAGTTTCATCTCGGGGTGGCCAGCGCCTGGACCCTGCTGACCAGCATCCCGACGATTCCGCCGATGTATTATCTTTTCATTGTCACGGGTCGGTTGCTGCTGGGACGCTGGGACGAGGGCAACGACTTCGGGATGGTGCGCGATGCCCTGCATGGGATGAATGCCGCCGCGGACTGGTGGGAATCCTTGTGGCTGCAAGCGGTTCAATTGTGGGAACTGTTCGGACTGCCGCTGTTTGTCGGCTCGCTTCCCTGGGGAATTGGAACCGGCTGGATCGCCTATCTCTGGACCTTGCGCCTGATCCGCAGACATCGCCAGAAGAAATGGCGCGCCAGCCCTTCCGTTCCTGTCTGACTCACCCCAGACGGTCCAGATAACGCACCCGGAAATGCACCCCCAACTCCTCTTCGGCAAGGCGACGACACGCCGGAATATCCACCCCCTCCACCCCCTGGACCGCTGTGGCGGTCACCTCCGGGATATGTTCCCTGGCCGCCCGGATGAATCCCAATAACGACGCATACGACCCCGACAACGCCGGCTGACAGATGCGTTCGTAGGTGGCGGCATCCTGGGCATTCAACGACACCGACAAGGCATCGATCAGCCCCCGGAAGCGCGGAGTCACATCCTGACCATACACCCGGTTGGCCAGGCCATCGGTATTGATCCGCACCCGGATCGGGCTGTGCCGCTTGATGGCGGTCGCCACCTCCAGCAGCGTCTCCAACCGCAGGGTCGGCTCTCCGAAACCACAAAAGACGATCTCCTGGTATCCGGAAAAATCCCCCATGGCCTCCAGCACTTCCGCCGCGCTCGGGTGACGCCGCAAGGTCAGATCGTGCCCCTTGACCACAGGAGCCACGCTCCATTTGGGACAAAACCCGCAATGCAGGGTGCAGGCCTTGGTGAGATTGAGATACAACCCGGAACCGATGGGGTAGGCCAACAGCGCCCGCTGCTGATCCTCGGTACGGGGGGCAGCCACAGCCCCGACCTGAAACAGCCGACAATAGTTCTCCGTGGTGATGCGGGCGACCTCCTCCAGCGGTCGTTCCAGCAGCGTGGCCAGCATCTCCGCCACATGGACCACCCGCGCCGGTTCATTGCGCTTGCCCCGGAAGGGAATCGGCGCCAGATAGGGGGAATCGGTTTCGATCAGCAGCCGCTCCAGGGGCAGAGTCCTGGCCAGATCTTGCAGTTCCTGAGCAGCCCGGAAAGTGAGAATGCCCGAAAACGACAGATAAAACCCCTGATCCAACGCCCAATGGGCCATGGCCGCAGAACCGGTGAAACAGTGCAACACGCCGCCACAACTCGCGGCCAACTCCTCTTCCATCACCTGACGGGTCTGGGCCTCGGCCTCGCGGGTATGCACCACCAGCGGCAACCCCAACTCGCGCGCAGCGCGGATATGGTTGCGAAACACCTCCTCCTGACGCTCCAACGGGCTGAAGGCATAGTGCAGATCGAATCCGGTCTCCCCCACCGCCACCACCTTGGGATGGCGACAATGGGCCAGAATCGCCTCCACCGAACCATCCGGAACCTCGGCGGCATAATGGGGATGGATGCCCACCGACGTGTAAACGTGGGGATGATCCGCCAACAGGGCCAACAGAGGCTCCACCTCGCTCAAACGGGTCGCGATGGAGTTGATGTAAACCACCCCGGCCTCCCTGGCGCGCTGCAACACCGCCGGCAGATCCTCCTGAAAATCAGGGAAATTCAAATGCGCATGGCTATCGGCCAATCGGATCATGCCCCACCTCCTCCTTCTCCCGCACCCCCGCTTCCGCCACTGCCCTCCCCGCCACGACGCGCTGAAGAACGGCGACGACGACGACGCCCGCTACCCGCCGGACGGGCCGCTGCCTGGGACTCCTCCGCTCCATTGCCGTCCGGAGCAGCCGCATCCCGCTCTGCAACCGGCGCCGCAGCACCCTGAAGCGGTGCGGTCGCACCCGTCTCGCCCGACGTTCCGCCCGCGCCGCCGCCGGTTGCCCGGTTGCCTCTGCGCCGCCGCCGCGCCGAACTCCGTTTGTTGCCGGTCGCTTCGCCACCCTCTCCGGGAGACTCCGCCGCTTTTTCCTCTTCCAGCGCCACGACCGGCGCAGCCACGACCGATACCACCGCAGGCTTTTCCTTGTCCCCACCGCCACGCCGGGCACCGGCAGCGGAAGGCTGACCTTTCGCGGCTCCTCCTCCGGCAGCCCCCCCCCGCTGCCCCACGGCGGCGCGGCGACACCGTTCCGGCGCAGGCGTGACCGCAGGAGCAGCAACAGCACCGGAAGCAGGCATGGCGCCGGTCTCTTGCTCCAACTCTCCTCCCGCCTCCGACCCAGCCCCCTCCCCGGCGGAGACGACGCCATCTCCAGCCAGTTTATCCGCGTCGAACTGCTCGCTGACGCCCTCGCCAAACCAGACCTCCACCCGGTTCAACAAGGGATAAAGGGCTTTGACCACCCCTTCCCGCCCATCTTTCAACGTCACCTTGGCCTTGACCTTGGGCAGATTCTTGCGCAAGGCAAGATAGGCATCGTTTTCGTAAGCCAGACAACACATCAACCGACCGCACGCCCCGGAGATTCCCTCGGGGGTCAACGACAAATCCTGATTTTTGGCCATGCGCACCGAAACCGGATGAAACCGGGTCAGAAACTCGGAACAGCACAGATTCTTGCCACAAGGGCCGAGACCGCACAGCAATTTGCTCTCGTCCCGCACCCCCACATGACGCATCTCGACCCGCACCCGCAACTCGGCAGACAGCACCCGCACCAGATCCCGAAAATCGATGCGCGCCTCGGAGGTGAAATAGATGATCGCCTTGCCCCCTCCCAAAGGATAGACCACTTTGGAGAGCTTCATGGGCAAGTGCAGCTCCCGGATCCGCTCGCGGCAGAGACGGTGGGCCTTGGTCTCCTGCTCGGCGCGCCACACCAGAAAGCGCAGATCCTTGTCATTCAGTTTCCGGACGATCTTGCGAATCGGACCAGGATAGGGAGCCGCGGGAAGCTGAAAAACATGTCGCACCGTGGCGATCACCTCGCCATCGGTCACCTGCACCACCAGTTGATCGCCAACCGCGACCTGCGCCAGCTCCGACACCACCCGGTAAACCATACAGGCGTCCGGCAGCTGCACGCCGAGCAGACATTTGCCCGCCGGAAGCTCGAATGGAGGATCCGGCAGTGCGGCAGGCAGGTCGAAGGATCGGTCGGGGGATCGGTCGGGGGACAGGTCGGGGGATGAACTCATCAAAACGCCACTCCAAACATGCGTGCCAGACGAATGAAAATCGTCTCCAGGGTCAGGCGGGCATTGAGATTGAAAATCCGCGCCTCGCGCGCCAGACGAACCAGTTGGGTCGCGCTCTCCAACCACTGTTCCGGCTCCAGATTCCGACAGCGACCCTGATGTACGCTATCACGAATCCGCGCGCCAAACCATGTTTCCAGTAGCTCCGGCACCACAGAAGAACGCTCCGCCTCCCCCCAGACGCGGGCCGATTCGACCAGTTCCGCCAGGGAACGTTCGTGCAGGGTGTCCAGATCACGGAAAAAACGGTTGCGGTGCTCCAGAATGGCCGGATCGCACAGCCGGACCGCCGCCCCGATGCTGCCAGAGGCCAACTGGAGCGCCGCGCCGCGCTCCACCGCAGAACGCTCCGGCATCAAACGCTCCAGCAGACGCGCCATGGAAGCGGCGTCGATGGGCTGGAAACGCTCCTGCTGACAACGGGAACGGATGGTCGGCAACAAAGCGCCCGGTCGCTGGGTGATCAGAATCAACAGCGATCCCGACGGCGGTTCCTCCAGCGTCTTGAGCAGGGCGTTGGCCGCGGCATCGTTCATCAATGCTGCATCGTCCACAATGGCCGCCTTCCAGGCAGACTCCAACGGGGTGAAGGCGATGAAACGGGTCAACTCCCGCACCTGATCCACGGAAATGCGGGATTTGCTTTCGAGCAGTTCCAACCGTTGCAGATCCGGATGGCTCCCCTGCGCGCACTTGCTGCACGCCACACACCCCCCGCACCCGGACAACCCATCCGCCACCGTCACCGGTTGCCGACAAAACAGACTCTGCACCCACGCCAAGGCCGTGGTGCGCTTGCCTATCCCCTCCGGGCCGTGAAACAGCCATGCATGACCCGGACGCCCCTGGGCCAGCGCGTTTTGCAACCGCGCGATGATCGGATCATGACCGAGAATGGAAGAAAAAACGGGAGTGGACATGCCGGGTTGACTCAATCATTCTGTTTTATCGTACACTGGTCCGGTCAGGAAGGTTCTTCTTGCCAAACCCACCTCCTCCCAAACCGCCGCTGCCACCTGCTCCGGATCCATGGCGCCGTCGATCACCCGGATGCGGACCGGATCGGCGCTGGCCCATTGCAGAAAACCCGCCCGTACCCGCTGATGGAACGCCAACGCCTCGGACTCGAAACGGGTTTCGCCGCTGCCCCGCCGCCCGGCTGCACGAACCAGCCCCACAGCCGGATCGAGGTCCAACACGATCACCCGCTCCGGCTCCAGCCCCTGTTGCACCCACTGGTTCATGGCCAGCAGTTGTCCTGTGTCCATGCCCCGACCAGCCCCCTGATAGGCCAGGGTGCTCAAGGAGAAACGATCACACAGCACCCAGGCCCCCCGGGCCAGAGCCGGACGGATCACCGTGCGCAGATGCTCGACCCGTGCCGCCAACAATAAAAAACACTCTGCCAGAGGATCAAGATCCCCAGGTCCGCCGGTCACCAGCAGCGCGCGCAGCTTTTCCGCCATGGGACACCCGCCCGGCTCGCGGGTTTCGACCACAGTCACCCCCGCTGCGCGCAACCGTGCGGCCAGCAGACGCAATTGCGTCGATTTTCCTGCCCCTTCGCCCCCCTCGAAGGTGATGAAACGGGCTGTCTGACGTGCATCAGGGGCGTCCATCTCCCTCCCGTCTCCCCCGTTGAAAACGGTTCACCTTGGCCCGGTGCTCGGCATAGCTCTTGGAAAATTGATGCCCACCATCCCCGGTGGCCACAAAAAACAACTCCTCGGTTTGATCCGGATGGAGCGCGGCATGAATCGAGGCCGCACCCGGATTGCAAATCGGCGTGGGAGGCAGACCAAAAATAACATAAGTATTGAATGGCGTCGGTGTAGTCAAATCCCGATGGGTGAGGTCGCCGTTGAAATCGGCCAACCCATAAATCACCGTGGGATCGCTCTCCAGGCGCATGTGACGACGCAACCGATTGTGGAACACCCCGGAAATCCGGGTCCGCTCCTGCGGTTGACCGGTCTCCTTCTCGATGATCGAGGCCAGAACCAACGTCTCCTGAGGGGTCAGTTCCACCCCGTCGGCCCGTTTGGTCCATTCCTGTTCCAGCGTTTTGCGGGTGATACGGATCATGCGGGTCAGCAACTCCTCGATGGAGTCGCCGCGCACGAATTGATAGGTTTCCGGAAAGAGCCACCCTTCGAGCGAGGGGGCGCGCACGCCGAGTTTGCCGGGCAGGGCGGGATCGGCCAGTAGTCGTTGCTCCGCATCCTCCCATCCCTGCTTGCGCAGCCTGGCTGCGACTTCGCGCACCGTCACCCCTTCCGGAAAAGAGAAACGATGACGCACCACATCGCCCTGTTGCAACCGCAGCAGAATGGCTTCCGGAGTTTCACCGGTCTCGAATTGATACTCGCCGGCATGGATGCGCACCTGGGTCTGACCATTGAAGCGCATCAGCCATGAAAACCAGAAGGCGGACGGGATCACCCCCTGGGACTCCAGGTGCTGGAGGATCCGTTGTCCGCTCCACCCTTTTTCGATCATGACCCGATGCGGGGTTCCCAGCGGACTGTCCAGAAAACGAAGATAGGCGAGGGTCGCGCCCCCCAGAAGCAGCAGCGCCCCCGCCAGCAGGCCGGTCAGAATTCTGAACCACCAACGCTTCAATGAAAGCGCTTCATGACCAGAGTGGCGTTGGTCCCCCCAAAGCCGAAGGAGTTGGAGAGGGCATACTCCACCACCTGTTCGCGGGCCGTGTTGGGGATGTAATCCAGATCACAAGCCGGATCCGGATCCGTGAGATTGATGGTGGGGGGCAGGATGCCATGTTTCAGGGCCAGAGCCGTGAAAATGGCCTCGACCCCGCCCGCGGCACCGAGCAGATGACCGGTCATGGATTTGGTCGAGGAGATCATCAGCTTTCTGGCATGCGCCTCGCCAAAGGCCCGTTTGACCGCCAGGGTCTCCATATGGTCGCCAATCGGGGTGGAGGTGCCATGGGCATTGATGTAGCCGATGGCGTCCGGTGCGATGCGGGCATCGTTCAAGGCATTGGTCATGCAGCGGGCGGCCCCGTCTCCGTCGGGTTGGGGGGCGGTGATGTGGTAGGCATCTCCGGACATCCCATAACCGACCACTTCGGCATAGATGTGGGCACCCCGTTTCTGAGCCGATTCCAGGGTTTCCAGCAGCACCACGCCCGCCCCTTCGGCCATGACGAAACCATCGCGGCCCTTGTCCCAGGGACGCGAGGCCGCCGTGGGATCGTCGTTGCGGCTGGTCAGCGCCTTGGCTGCGGCAAAACCTCCCACCGCCAGTTCACAGATGGCCGCCTCGGCCCCACCCGCCAGCATGGCATCCGCCTCGCCCCGCTGGATGATGCGCATGGCATCGCCAATGGCGTGCGCGCCCGTGGCGCAGGCGGTAACCACCGAGTGGTTCGGCCCTTTCATGCCATAGCGGATGGCCACATGACCCGAAATCAGGTTGATCAGGGACATGGGGATGAAAAAAGGAGAAATGCGTCGTGGTCCCCGCTCCTTGAGCACCATGGCCTGATTCTGAATCGCCGTCAGACCGCCGATGCCCGAACCGATGATCACACCAATGCGGTGCGCGTTCTCTTCGGTGAGGGTCAATCCGGCGTCTTCCCAGGCCAGTTGGGCTGCGGCCACGCCGAAATGCATGAAGAGATCCATTTTCTTCACATCTTTTTTATCCACCCAATCCTCGGGCTGGAAATCCCGGCATTCACCGGCGATGCGGCAGGCATACTCTTCGGGATTGAAACGAGTGATCGGGCCGATACCGGAACGACCCTCGGTCAATCCTTCCCAGAGGGGTTTGGTTCCCACTCCGAAAGGTGTCACCAATCCGATACCGGTCATGACCACGCGACGAACTTCCACGGTTTGATTTCTCCCTGTTGTCCTGCGAACTGTGTTGAGGGGGAATGGTCTGGCTTATTGATCCAGGCTCTTTTTGATGAACTCGATGGCCTGTTTGACCGTACCGATCTTTTCGGCGGCGTCATCGGGGATTTCGCAACCGAATTCCTCTTCCAGCGCCATCACCAACTCGACGGTATCGAGGGAGTCGGCTCCCAGATCCTCGACGAAATTGGCCTCTTCCGTGACTTGGCTGGCTTCGACGCCAAGCTGTTCGACGACGATCTTTTTGACCCGTTCGGCAATGTTGCTCATCAGTGGATTTCCTTTTTGTGGACGAGAAAAAATGGTGTTGTTGGAGTGGATCGCTTGGCCATTCAGGCCATATGGAGACCACCATTGACGTGGATGGTCTCACCGGTGATATAGCCCGAGCGCTCGGCGGCCAGAAAGGCCACGGCATTGGCCACATCCTCGGCTTCCCCCATGCTGCCCAGGGGAATCCGGGAAAGAATAGCCTCTTTTGCTTTGGGATTCAACGCATCGGTCATCGCGGTACGAATGAAACCCGGCGCGACGCAGTTGACGGTGATATTGCGGGAGGCGGTTTCGAGGGCCACGCTCTTGGAAAAGCCCACCAGACCGGCCTTGGAGGCGACATAATTGGACTGACCGGGATTGCCGGTAGCCCCGACCACGGAGGCGACGTTGACGATGCGGCCATAACGGGCCTTCATCATGGGTTTGACCACCATGCGGGTCAGATGGAAGATGCTGGTGAGATTGACCTGGATCACCCGGTCCCAGTCCCTGGGGGCCATGCGCACCAGCAAAGCATCGCGGGTGATGCCCGCGTTGTTGACCAGAATGTCGATGCGTCCGAATTTTTCCAAGGTGAGCTTGACCGACTCCTCCAGGCAGGGCAACGAGGTGACATCGGCCTCGTAGGCATCCGAGTCCGGAGAGATGGCGCGCACCTCTTCCAGGGCCTCCAGCAGACGAATGGATTCGTTGCTGATCAGAACGACCTTGGCTCCAAGACGGGCGAGTTGCAAGGCGATAACCCGGCCGATTCCGCTGCTCGATCCGGTGACAATGGCGATACGATCCTGCATGCGTGTTTCCCATCGTGCATAAAGGGTGGCTTCACTCCATACAGAATATCAGAAGAGGGATATCCAGGGCAACGCTTTGCAGAAAGCAAGTGGCCTTCCATGTTCCCCGCCGACGAACCGGGTGCCGGAGGCTAACGGGTGACCACCTTGATGTATCCGGGCTGTCCGGCCTGCGCCTGGTAGCGATCCCGCACGGCTGCGGCTTCGGCATTGGTGTCGTAGACCCCGAGCCATACCTGTTTGACCGGATGACCATTGACATCACGGGTGTCGTGGATCTGCCAGGTATAGCCATGACGGCGCAACCGGGCCAACAGATCCTCCAGACCACGGGGATCGTCGGTGGAGGCCACCTGCACGGCATAACGGGTGCGGGGAGCGGAACGCGCGCCATCCGCGTTGCTCCCGGCCTTGGCAACGGCTTTGGCAGGAGTGACCGGTTCCACGGGAGTGGCGTTCGGGGCGCTCCAGGAGGCGGCAGGGGGTGCGCTCCAGGCGTTGGCATTGAAATTGGACTGCAAATCGGCCAAAGGCAGCACGGTCGCGGTTCTGGCATCGATCACGGCATTCAGATCGCGACTGGCAAAAACCCGTTGTTGCCACTGGCCATCGCTTTCACGCAGCAGACGGGTGAGTTGCGGAATCTCCCGCTCCACCCCCTCCTCGCCCAGAGGATCCCAACCCAGGGTGGCGTAAAGACGACCCAGCGCGCTCTGATAGCGGGCAAAAGCCTCGTATTGCTGCACCCGCCCCAGAGCACCGGCAGCGGCGGTATGCACATAGGTCAACTGGCTGTCCAGACCCAGGCTGCCGCGATTGGCGGTGTGACCTTGCAGCCGTTTGCGGGTCTCGTTCTCTTCCATGATCCGCAACAGACCGTCGCGGGCCGCGCGATATTCGTGATAGGCGATCCGGGTCTGACCCACCACGGCCATGTGCATCACCAGACGACGCACCTGGACCACCTTTTCCCGGCTCTCCGACAGATCCAGCTGCTGCCCGCCGGTCAAGGTGCGCAACAGATTCCAGCTCAACCGCGCTCCGGCCTGCGCCCAATGCTGATAGACCTGAAACGTGCTCGAATCATAATTCTGTCCGACATCGAACTCCAGACCGGGAAAAAGCCGGGCGATCGCCTTGCGGGTCTCGTCCGCCTCGATGCGCGCCTGATACTGCTCGATGCGCAACTCGGGCCGGAACATCAAGGCCCAGCGTTCCAGCTCCTCGACCGGCGCGACCAGATCCGCGGGAATCGCCATGGCCGCGCTGTCATCCACCAGCCGGAAATTCACGCCCGGTTCCAGATGGATCAGCGTGGCCAACTCCTCTTTGGCCAAGGCCAGTTCGGCGCGGGATTTCTCCAGTTGGCGGGTGATCTCCAGCAAACCAAGCTGGAACTGCAACGACTGCACCGGAGAACGCAGTTTCTCGTTTTCGACCTTGCGAGCCAGTTCGATGGCCTGATCGGCGGATTTCTGGATCGCTTCGATCTCCTGCTCCAGCCGCTGGGCAGCCACCGCTTTCCAGAAGGCGAACCGGACATCCTTGATCAGATTGTGCGCGGTCTTGCGCCGTTGTTCGGTCTGGATCAGCCGCCGGTTGCCCTCCTGCCGCGCCTGAAAATAACTCACACCAAAATCGAGCAGGTTCCAGCCCAACGTGAAATCCGCCGTGACCGAAGCCGCCTCGCGCGAGAGGGTCGGTTCGGTCGAAACCATGCCCGTGGCCAGAGATTGACTCACCGAGGCGTTCTCGTTCGAACGGGCCGAATAGCCCGCCGCCGCCGTCAGCCGGGGCAGCATGTCGAGACGCGCCACCTCCTCCTGATTCCAGGCCAAAACCTCTTCCAGCCGCTTGAGACGCAGATCGAGATTGAATTTCAACGCCCGCGCCATGGCTTCGTGCAGGGTCAACGGGGCGTTCACCCCCTGCTGATCCTTGAACAGCGAGGCCTTGTCACTCTGGGCAAGCCGCTCCTGCTCAGCCGGGGTGATCACCGGCGTGGCCACCGAACATCCCGCCAGCGAAAGCGCCGCCAGAACACCGGTCACCACCCCGCAGGCCGAGCCGGGGCGAGGCACGATCAGATGATGGGGAGGAGAGTGGCTCAAGGTCTCAGATTTCCGGATCGGGTTGAGGTTGGCATGAAAGCATCCAACGAAACCGGCAAGCATGATTGGTGCCAACCGGGATTTCCCGTTTGTTCACACCAACCCTGACGCATCTCCGCGTTCCCAAAGCCGCACGCCACCCGGCACGATCTGAAAAAGCGGATGGGCCTCTGGATTGACCGCCTGCCACATGGCCAGGGTTTCGGGGGAGCGCACCGCCAATTTGCGTTCGAGGTGATGCCATTCGTGCAACAACTGGCCCTGCGTCTCTTCGATTTGCCCAGGAACTGCCCGTTCATCGATTCGGGCGGCATCAAAGCGGTATCCACGCCTCTCGGCCTCCAGGTGGACTCCTTGCAAATAGGCCGCGACGCTCCCCACCGGATCCGGTTGTGCCTGAAAGCGCAGCAACTGGGGATGATGACGGTAGCCTCGGGTCGCTCCGCGCAGGACAGCCTGAGCCAGCAACGCTTCGCGCCAAACGGCAACCAGCCCTTTGGCGTCCAGATACCGGGGATGAAGGGTCCAGAGTCTCAACGAGCACCCCCCTCACCGCACCTCGAACCGCCGCACCATCACCCCCCACAGCAGCAACCCCGGAACCGCGGCCAGGGTGGTGACCAGAAAGAAGACCGGCCAGGAGAGTTGTTCGGCGAGCCAACCGCCGCTGGAGGCGAGCAGGGTGCGGCCAAAGGCCATGAACGATGAAAGCAGGGCATACTGGGTGGCGGTGTAAGCCACATGACACAACCGGGAGAGATAGGCCACAAAGGCCGAAGTGCCCATGCCGCCCGCAATGTTCTCGACGGCAATGGTGACGATCAACATCGGAACGGAATGACCCGCCTGGGAAAGCAGCACGAACATCAGATTGGAAAACATCTGCAACACCCCGCACAAAAACAAGGCCTTGGTGATGCCCAACCGCTCTGTCAAAATTCCGCCGACCACCCCGCCGATCAATACCGCCGCCAACCCGAACAGCTTGGTAACGTTGGCAATTTCGATCTTGGAAAATCCCATCTCCACATAAAAAGGGGCGCTCATCACCCCGGCCAGGGCATCGCCGAATTTGTACAACAGAATAAACAACAACGTCAGCAGCCAGCCGCGCCGCCCCATGAACTCGGCAAACGGCGCGACCACCGCGCTCATCATCCAGGAGACCACCCTGGCCAGCCCATCCCTGGAACCCGCCGACTCCGGGATCAGAACCACGCCCGCCCGCTGCGGTTCGGGATTGAGCAGCATCACCACCACGCCCAGTCCCATCAGGCCCGCCATCACCGCATAGGCCGCGAACCAGCCCCAGAAGGTCGCCAGATACAAAGCGCCCGCCCCGGAAACCACCATGCCCAACCGATAACCAAGCACGCTCATGGCCGCGCCCGCGCCATATTGCCGCTCTTCCAGGCTCTCCACCCGGTAGGCGTCGATGACGATATCCTGCGTGGCGGACCAGAAGGCGACCAGAAACGCGAACAACGCGGTCCAGAAAGGATCCACCGCCGGATCGCTCGCCCCCAAAGCCAGAATGAAGATCATCAACGCCACCTGGGTCACCAGCGCCCAACTGCGACGTTGCCCGAGACGCGCGGTCAAACCAGGCAAGGGCAGACGGTCCACCAAAGGCGCCCAGAGAAATTTAAAGGTATAGGGAACCCCGGCCAGCGCGAACAGGGCAATGGAACTCTTGCTCACTCCGGACTCGGCCAGCCATAATGACAGGGTGCTCACGGTCAACGCCAACGGCAGACCGCTGAAAAATCCCAACAGAAAAATCACCACCACCCGTGGTTCCAGATAGAGCGCGATGGCATTCCACGGGCGCCACGCCGCGCCGGACGAGGAGGAGGTTGACATGCGGGACTCCCGAGCGAAAAAAACATGACCTGCGAGAAAGTGGCACAAATCCTGGCGCGCCTGGATCAGACCACCTCGGACCGCCTGCTCGCCCACCTGGAAAAAAAGGAGAGCGCCCTGGCCAGGGCCGTGCGAAACGAAATGGTCAGGTTCGAGGATCTGGGCAGACTGGATGACCGGGGGCTGCAAACCCTGTTGCGCGCAACCCCGGAAGAGGAACTCAGCACCGCCTTGCACGGCGCTCCGGAACCACTCATCAACCGCTTTGCGAACAATCTTTCCAATCACGGGGCCGAGGCGTTGCGCGAAGCGCTCGCCTTTTCCGGCCCCGTGACGCGCCATCAGGTGGACACAGCCCGCAGGAACATGATCGCCACAGCACGCGATCTGGAAGCTCGCGGTCGGCTCATGCTTCCCGGTCAGGCCGCCGTCCTCTACTGATGGCCGTGCGCCGCCTTGGGCAGAGGCATGGAATCTCCATCGAGAATGCCGCTCGCCTCATCCTGGGCGCCTTCCAGAATCCCGCCCACCCGGGGACTGCACCCGCTGTAACGGGTGGGATCGAGTCCCACGGCCTTGACCCGCTCCTTGATCACCAAGGCCACGCCATGACCGGTGAGCGGCTGACCGGAGATGCGACCATGACGGTTGATTCCCTGAAAAACCGCGCCGCTCACAATCCCCGAAGCCGCCAGCCATGCCTTGAGCGCCGTCACCGGACAGATCGACTCCTGGGCATAGGGGATCATCACCACCCGACCGGTATTGAGGGAAAGCTCCATGCCGCCGGTCCGCTCGCGCAGATTCTCCACCGTGAGACTGGTGAGTTCCGAGCGACGCAAACCGCCGGAAAAACCAACCAGAATCAGAGCTTTGTCCCGAAGATCCTTGAGTCTGCCCCCCATGGCGTTGAGCACATTGGAAGTCTGGGTGGCGGTCAACGGGGCCACGCGACGCTGCTCGCGGCCATGTTTCTGCTTGATGCCCTTGAGCACCGCATTGACCAGTTCGGTTTTGGTGGGATCTTCCAGTCCCTGGGCCGAATGGGCCTTGCCCAGAGAGACCCGCCAACGGGCCAATGTGGCGAACTTGTGGCTGTTGGCATGTTCCACGAGGTAGCTGGCCACCATTTTGTCGGGAGCCGGGATGGCCCCGCCCCAGTCGATGAACCGGCGCAAGTCGCCCCAGTACGCTGCGCGGGTCGCGTCTGTCAAGGCCGAAGCCTGGGCAAATGCCTTGACCTGCGGATCAAGTGGATGATCTTCGTGGATCGTGTGGGGGAAATCGCCCATCAGTAAAGACTCCCATGGATTCCAATAATGCATGACGATAGTGTCGTCTCTGACCAGGACGCGGGGTTGACCGGAAGGAACCATTCTTCTCTTCAGATTCCTTGCTTAGCACGCTCAATCGCGCCCTTCCAGTCAACCCCATGCCGAGACATGAGTATTTCAGCAATTATTGGACCAAGTTTTTATCGATACCTCGGAACCTCTCCCAATCCTCCAGCCGGTCCACATCCCAATGGCCTGGAATCTCCTCCCAGGACCATCCCAGCTCCTGAAAAACGCGCCGGGTCGCCTCCGCCACCTGCCCGCTTCCCCAGGGAATGGCCGCGAAGAGCTGCGGGGCATGACGTGTCAATCCAAGCAGCACATAACCCCCATCCGCAGCCGGTATCAACACCGCCGGATGGCGCAACAACGCCTCCGCAGCCCGATCCAGGGCCGAAGAATCCAGGGAAACGGCATCCCCCCCCAGCAGCAGCACAGCCCCGGCTTCGGCCAGACCGCACCGCGCGATCCGATCCAGTCGCACCCCCAGATCGCCCTCGGGTTGCAAACGAAGCTGAACAGAATCGGCCACCGTGGCAAAAAACGGATCCGTCTCATCCGGGGTCACCCACAAGCGAAACAGCCGCCCGGATCCGGAACGGGAACACCAGTGACGAGCCATTCCCGCCACATGCGTCAAAAGAACAGCATGGGCGTCTGCCGCACCCTCGGCACCCAGAGCGGCGATCAGACGGGTTTTGGATCGGCCCGGCTGCGGCGCACGGGCGAGAAGATTGCAGGAAACAGCAGCACCAGGCAGGTTGGAATCCTCAGACCCCACCCGAAACACGTCAACAGCACCCCCGAGGTCCGCAACCGCAGGAAGCACTTGCACCCGACTCGTCCGACGCCAGACGGATGAACCATGCGGCAAACGGCTCCTGACCAAGACGCGCATAGGTTTCCGCACTGACCGTGACCCGCTCTCCCGCCGGATAGCGGGTTCCGGATTCATCCTCGACCACGGCGAACGGCCCGCGCTGCATCACCACATAAGGCCCCTGGCCAACCGCCTGCTGCACCGGTTTGACCGCAGTCAGCGTCACGGAACGAAACGCCACGCCCGCCACCACCCGCCACGGGGTCGGCTCCCATTTGTCGAAAGTCACACCCACGAAACCGGCATCCTGAAAGGCGTGCAGGAATTCCGCCTCCTGGAACGCCCCGGAGATGCAACCCGACCACAGCTCCGGATCCTCCTTCAGGGAATCCGGCACCGCCCGCTCGGCCACGATGTCGGAGATGGCCACCCGCCCCCCCGGCTTGAGCACCCGGAAAATCCCATCCAGCAACTGCCCCTTCTGGGCATCGTCCACCAGATTGAGCACACAGTTGGAGATGACCAGATCGATGCTCGCATCCGGAATCATCGGATGTCTGGTGCGTTGATGCGCCTCCCACTCCCGCAAGGCGTCGGCGCTGAATCCATCCTGCACCGGATTGGCCGCCAGAAAGGCCGCGCGCTCCTCCTGATCCAGGGCCAGATCCTGGATCCGCCCCTTGCGGAACGAAACCCGGTCCCCGCCCAGCACCTGCGCCATCCCGGCCTGATGACGACGGGCCAGAGCCAGCATGTCATCGTTCATGTCCACACCGATCACCCGACCGGTCGGACCCACCAGTTGCGCGGCCATGTAACAGATCTTGCCCCCGCCCGAACCCAGATCCAGCACCACATCTCCGCTCCGGACATAACGCGAGGGGTCGCCGCACCCGTAATCCCGCTCGATGATCTCCTGCGGCAGTTTCTCCAGCAGGGCCTTGTCATAGTTCACCGGACAGCAGAGCGATTCCACCACCCGCGCCGCCCCCTCGGAATAGGTCTTGCGTACTTCCTCTTCGATGTGCATCACGCCGACTCCCTGCCTGCAAATGGCTTCCAGACACCACCATCACGCCCCTTCTGCACCACGACCGCATCCCTCTCGACAATCCGCCGGAATCCCTCCGCAGTCATCGCCCACTCCACCACATCCACCTTGAAGGGCAAATCCGATGCGCCGAACGCCTCATGCAGATCCGCCAGAGTGCCCAGCATCAGGGATTCCTCCCCCAGAATGGCCAAATCCAGATCGGAATAAGGCTTGGCCATCCAGCGGGCGCGGGAACCGAAGGCCCACACCGCCCGGTCCGGCACCAGTCGTTGCAAAATTTCCCGCACGATCTCCCAGTGCTCCGGGAGCAGGTCGATGGCGGGTTGATCCTTCATTCCTGGCCCGTGCGCTGACGGAGTTGCCCCAAAAGAAAACGCGCCTCCTCCAGAAAAACCGGGATTCTGCCGATCACCCGCACGGCCTTCTCTTCATGATAGGTATGACTGGTATCGGTTCGTGACTGCCGATACTCCTTCCAGGCCGTCCAGTCGTGCAACAACAATCCCTGCTCATTGCCGGTGCGGATCAAATCCTGAAAGGTCATTCCGTCGAAACTTTCCGGACTGGCATCGGTCATCTCCAGGTAACGCCGGAGCATTTTATGCGCCAGCTCATAGGTGAACTCAAAACGCTGAATCACCCCATCCCGGATCAGGGAATGACCTGGCTGCTGCGCAAGCGCCTCCAACCCTTCCGCAAACCGTTCAACGGCATTGGCAAAGGAGGAAAGATCCAACTCGATCCGGATGTGGCGCATCACGCCGACTCCTGACCTTTCATAAAGGCACGCACGGTTCTCATGAATGCGGGCAGCTTGCGCAGCGCATTGATCTGGGCCAGATTCTCCCGATGGGGTTCTCCCCACCATCCGGACCAGGTGGCTCCGCTCGGCACATCCACGGCCACCCCGGTCGAAGCCGCCACCCGCGCGCCACGCCCGATGGTCACATGAGGCACCACCCCGGCCTGCCCGGCCAGCACCACGCCATCCTCGATGCGACAGGAACCGGCGATCCCCACCTGACCCACGATCACACAGGCCCGCCCGATCTGAACATTGTGCGCGATCTGCACCAGATTGTCGATCCGGGTGCCGCTCCCGATCACCGTTTCGCCAAAACGGGCACGATCGATGGTGGTGCAGGAACCAACCTCCACATCATCCCCGATCCGCACGATCCCCAGATGGGGAATCCGCTGATGGGCGCCGTCCACATACTCGAAACCGAAACCATCCCCGCCGATCACCGCATTGGCCTTGATCACGCACCGCGCGCCGATCACCGAACGGTCATGGATCACCGCGCCCGCGTGGATCACGCTCTGCGCGCCGATCACCACCTCGGCGCCGATCACCGCCCGTGGCCCCACCATGACCCCTTCCGCCAGTCGCGCCGTGGGATCGATCACCGCCGAAGGATGCAGCCCGCTCACCTGCAACACCCGTCCGCCCAGCAGCAACCCGGCCCGGCCCGCATCCAGAGCCGGAGTGCGACTGACCAACAAGGGCACCCCCAGCTTCACCGCCTCCTCCGCCAACTCCGACGGCACCAGCACAGCCGATGCGTTGCAGGGTTCGTTCAACCACCTGCGCGCCACCACGAACGAAAGATCCCCGGCCTCCGCACGCTCCAGCGGCGCGACCCCGTGAATCTCCACCTCTGCCCCGCGCAGTTCCAGACCCAATGACCGGGCCAGTTCCGTGAGTTTCATAGTCTTGCGACTCCAAAACGGATCGTTGTAAAAAACAATACGCAAATATCAAGCTGTCACGACACGTTGTTCCCAGGCCACACCGGTTTGGGTGTTGGTAACCACCAATCTTCCATGATCCGGTTGCAACAATTGTTCATTGGCATTGAGCAGCTCAATGCCACAGACCTTGCCATCTGGTGAGAGGTCAATATTGAGTTCATCGCTGATGCGCAATGTTTCCACTTGAACCCGTTCTTCCCGCAAACGGATATAGGCAATATTATAACGTGGATCGTAAGTCAAATGCATGGCCTGTTCTCCTGCCTAAAAGAATTTGACAATGATAAACTGCGACCATTCCTGGATCATGAATTTCTGGCCCAAAGGCGTCGCCTGCGGCGACCAGGGGGCGCGCCGTCGAAAAAACGCGCCAAAGGCAAAGTCCCAAGGGCTTCGCCCCTGGACCCCACCAGGGGCCAATGGCCCCTGGACCCCACTGACAAATGACATATCCCGAGATGAGGCCCCTACACCGACCGCCCATGCTGCCGGGAATAGAGACTCACATGGGCCAGAAGTCCCATGGCGATCATCAAGGTGACCATGGAACTTCCCCCGTAGCTGATCAACGGCAACGGCACGCCCACCACGGGCAACAGACCAAGCACCATGCCGACATTGACCACCACCTGAATGGCAAACAGCATGGTCGCCCCGACCACGGTCAACAGACCAAAACGGTCGTTGGCCATCTCGACGATCAGAAAGGCACGCAATATCAACAAGGCATACAGCACCAGCAGGGTGACGCCCCCCAGAAATCCCCACTCCTCGGCCAGCACCGAAAAAATGAAATCCGTATGCCGCTCCGGCAGAAAATCCAACTGGCTCTGGCTCCCGGCCATGAATCCCTTGCCGGTCACCCCCCCGGAACCGACCGCAATCTTGGACTGGATGATGTGATAGCCCGATCCCAGAGGATCCCGCTCCGGAGAAAACAGGGTGATGATCCGTTGTTTCTGGTAGGTGTGCAACCCGTTCCATGCCAGAGGCATCGAAGCGCCCACCACAATCACCAGCGTGATCAGCACCCGCCACGAAATCCCGGCCACCACCACGATGGAAAGTCCCACGCCGCCCAACAGCACCGCCGTGCCCAGATCGGGCTGCTTGATGATGAAGGCCATGGGCAACAGAATCATCGCAAACGGCACGCCCAGATCCCGCCAACCGAGCGCGCCCGCCTTGGCATGATCGTGGAAATAACGGGCCAGGGCCAGAATCAACGCCACTTTCATCAGTTCCGAAGTCTGCAAGCGGAAAAACCCAATCTCCAGCCAGCGCCGCGCGCCCATGCCGACACTGCCCATGATCATGGTCACGGCCAACAGCAACAGACTGCCAGAATAAAGCAGATAGGCGAAACGGCGATAGATCTTTTCGCTGGCCAGCATGGCCACACTCGCCATGATCCCGATCCCCAGACCGGATTGAATCACCTGGCGCCAGAAGAGCCACAGATTGTTCTCCCCCCCCACCGCCGAATACAGCACCCCGAAACCAAACCCGATGATCAACATCAACAATAACAACAGGCTCCAGGGAAAACGGCGCAACCGCTCCTGCCAGCCCAACGCGGCCGAGCCGCCCAGACTCATCCAGGGTTGTCCCGAAGCGGATTCGTTCATGAGGAACTCCCGGATTTGGCAAAAAACCGATCCATCACCCGTTTGGCCACCGGCGCGGCCGCCGAACCGCCATGCCCGCCATGCTCCACGACCACCGAAATGGCGATGCGGGGACGATCCAGAGGGGCGTAACAGACGAACAGGGCATGATCCTGCAACTTCTCGTTGGTGGATTTGATGATCTGGCCACTCTTTTCCCGACGATGGCGAGCCACCTGGGAGGTGCCGGTCTTGCCCGCCACCCGGATGCCCCCTTCGGGACGCGCCTTGGCGGCCGTGCCGGTGGGATCGTGAACCACCGCCTCCAACCCCTGACGCAACACCTCCAGATGATAGGCGGCAAAATAATTGCGGGTGATCACCTCCGGCTGCTGTCCGGGTTCCAGTTTGAGCAGCGTGGGACGATAGACCGTGCCCCCGTTGGCCACGGTGGCCATCATCGTGGCCAGTTGCAAGGGAGTGCTCAACACATATCCCTGGCCAATGCCGGTAATCAGGGTCTCCCCCGGATACCAGGAGGCCTTGAACGCCTTGCGCTTCCAACTCCGCGATGGAATCAGACCCGGCCGCTCCCCGTCGAGATCCACCCCCGTGACCGCACCCAACCCCATCTTGAGCGCCTGACGCTCGATGGCATCGATGCCGAGACGCTCGGCCAGTTTGTAAAAATACACATCGCACGACTGGGTGAGCGCCTGAAGCAGGTTGACACTGCCATGGCCGTGACGACGCCAGCAGTAAAAGCGCTGCTCCTCCTTGACCAGATAGCCGGGACAGGAAATCACCTCTTTGGGATCGAGCTTGCCTGCGGCCAAACCCGCCAGCGCCACCACGATCTTGAAGGTGGAACCGGGGGGATATTGTCCCTGATGGGCCTTGTTGATCAACGGACGATCGGGATGGGTGCTCAGGGCCTGCCACTGGGCATGGGAAAAACCCCGGATGAACTGATTGGGATCATAGGTGGGCGCGCTGACCATGGCCAGAATCTCCCCGGTATGGGGATCCATGGCCACCACCGATCCGGTCTCCTCGCCCAATGCCTCCTGGGCCTCTCTTTGCAGATCGGAATCGATGGAAAGATGCAGATCCTGACCGGATTCGGGTGGATTGCGATGAAGCTCCCGCACATGCCGTCCCACGGCATTGACCTCCATCTCCAGCACCCCCTCGTGGCCCCGCAATCGCTCCTCGAAGTGCTGTTCCACCCCGCTCTTGCCTACCAGATCCCCGGATCGGAAGCTGATGCGCGAAAATCGTTTGCGCTCCCGTTCGGTCGGTTCGCCGAGATAGCCCAGCACATGGCAGGCCAGCGAATCGAACGGATAAAAACGCACCGACTGGTTTTGCAGATCCACACCCGGAAATTCGTGGATGCGCACTTCGATGCTGCTGACCTCCTCCCAGCTCAAATGGGACTTGACCCGCAAAGGCAGAAACGAACGTTGCCGCCTGGCCATTTGCAGCAGATGGCGGATCTCCTCTTCGGAAAATTCGAGATGACGGCTGAGTTTCTTGAACAGCAAACGCAGCGGACCGGCCAGTTCCGGAATCACCATCACCTCGAAATCGGGACTGTTTTCCACCAGCAGATGGTTGTCGCGATCGAAGATGCGGCCACGCGGGGCCGAAATGGGCTTGAGACTGATGCGGTTGTCCTCGGCCAGGGTGCGATACTCCCCGCCACGCATCACCTGCAAATGAAACAGCCGTCCCCCCAGCACCAGAAAACCCGCACCGAGACACCCTCCGACCAGCAGCAGCCGTCGTCTGGCATCGCCCCGGAACTGTTCGCGGTCATCGTCGAGCATGGGGTTCCTCCAACCAGGACTGATGGATCGCAACCAGAATATGGATGATCATCGGCGCAATCAACATCGTGGCCACCGGACGCCCCATCAGCAGCGGCCAACGGACCGACGAACCCCATTTCAGCATGGCCAGAGCCAATTGGATCCCCTCGGACAGACAGACGAGGAAAGAGAGCACAAACAACAGATAGAAAAAATCGATCGAACGGATCAACCGGCCAAAACGACCGATGAACAGCACCAGAATGATGTCTGAAAACGCATTCAGTCCCAAAGGGGCACCGGAGATCACATCGACCAGCAAACCGGCGAGCAACGCCAGAATCGGGCCACAGCGGTCAGGACGATAAAGACGCCAGTAAAACAGACAGATCAGCACCAGATCCGGACGGAATACCGACCAGGCGGCCAGAGGCAACGCCATTTCCTGGACCACCGCCGCCATCAGAATGGTCAGGGCCGGCAGCCAAGGAATCAGAAAGGAGAGCATCATGGCGTCGTGACGCGCCTCACCTGAAGCCTCACGGAGCCGTCGGAGAGAGATCCGCCCGGGAGGCCGCCAGCGGCAACAAGAGATGGGCCTCCTCGATACGGTCAAAATCGACCATGGGTTGCACCTTGGCCTCGCGGAACAGACCATCCCGGCCCGGTTCCAAAGAGACCACCTTGCCGACCGGCAGACCCTTGGGAAAAATCCCGCCGGTCCCGGAGGTGACCACAAGATCCCCGACCACCACATCCGCATCCTTGGGAAGATATTCCAGATTGAGCCGGGTGGTGTTCTGGCCGGAGGCGATCGCCTTGACCCGTGAACGCTGCACCAGCACCGGCACGCGGGAGTTGAGATCCAGCAGGGAGATCACCAGGGAGGCGCTCGAAGAGGCGCGCACCACGCGCCCGATCAACCCGTCCGGAACCGTGACCGGCGCGTTGACGATCACCCCTTCCTGACGACCGGCATTGAGGATAAACGAGCGGGCGAACGCAGAGGAGGAGTCCCCCACCACCCGGACCGCCAGCGCGCGAAAAGCCGGATCCGGACGCATTTGCAGCAGGGATTTGAGACGATGGTTTTCCTGTTCCAGCTCTTCGAGGCGCACGCCGAGCGGACGCAGCCGTTCCAGTTCCGCCTTGTACTGGCGGTTTTCGCGATCCAGCCGGGAGAGTTCGGAGAGACGGTCCTGAAACCGTTCGATGGTGGAAACCGGTCGGGAGAGCAGGGATTGGATCCCGCCGGTGAGTTGCAGAATGGCCTCGCGGATGCCGAGACGATCCCCCGGAACCGTACCGCCGGCCATGAGCAGCAAAAACAAGGCAACCGTCAGGGTGATGAAAACCGAGATGGCGTTCCGGTATTCTTTCAAGACCACCAGTAAAGCGGACATGCGACAACCTTGTTAAGGTGATGGGCTAGCGATCCATCAGGATGTCGGACATGCTGTCCAGTTCCTCCAACGCCCTGCCGGATCCCATGACCACGCACGAGAGTGGATCATCGGCGATGATGACCGGCAAACCGGTCTCTTCGGCCAACAACAGATCCAATCCCCGGAGCAGTGCCCCCCCTCCGGTCAGGACGATCCCGCGATCCACGATGTCTCCGGCCAGTTCGGGCGGGGTCCGTTCCAGGGCCACGCGCACCCCTTCAACGATGGCATTGATGGGTTCGGTCAAGGCTTCGAGGATTTCAGGATCTGAGATGACCTGATGTCTGGGCACACCATGAATCAAATCCCGTCCTTTTACCTCAACTTCCAACCGCTTTTCCAGGGGAAAAGCGGAGCCGACTTGAATTTTGATAATTTCGGCGGTGCCCTCGCCGATCAACAGCGAGTATTTGCGCCGCACATGGGCGATGATCGCCTCATCCATCTTGTCGCCACCCACCCGGATCGAGCGGGAATAGACGATCCCGCCCAGGGAGATGATGGCCACCTCGGTGGTGCCTCCGCCCACGTCGATCACCATGGAACCGCTCGCTTCGGTCACCGGCAGACCGGCGCCGATGGCAGCGGCCATGGGTTCGTTGATCAGATAGACATCCCGCGCGCCGGCGCTTTCCGCCGATTCGCGAATGGCGCGCCGCTCCACCGGCGTGGCCCCCACCGGCACACAGACGATGATGCGTGGCGAATAGAACAGACGCCGCTTGTGCACCTTGCGGATGAAATGTTTCAACATCGCCTCGGTCACGGTGAAGTCGGCGATCACCCCGTCGCGCATCGGACGGGTGGCGACGATGCTGTCCGGGGTACGCCCCAACATGCGCTTGGCCTCGTTGCCCACAGCCAGCACCTTGCGCACCCCGCGCGAACTTTCGTGAATCGCCACCACCGACGGCTCGGAGAGCACCACCCCCCGACCCCGGACATAGACCAGCGTATTGGCCGTGCCCAGGTCAATGGCCATGTCGGTGGAAAAGAGTCCTTTCAACTTGTTAAACATTGAGCCTTACCTATGAAAAATCCTCATGTTCGCCGCAAGACACTGCACTTGCGCCACGATCATCCATTGACCAAAGTGGGCAACCAGTCACATCCTAACGGGCAAAGCGGTGATTGTCACCCCTTTCCTCTGGTTACGCCCAGCCAAACCGACCACACCATGATGCACTGCGGAACAAAGCCATGGCAACCTCCAAAACCATGACGCACGCCTTCACCAAGGAAGCGATTCTGGATCTCGCGGCTCTGGATCAACAGATTGGCGCGATTCACGACGGCTCCTCCCCCCTGACCGATGCGCAACGGACCGAAGTGCTGCCGATCCTGCGCACCGCCATGAGCGCAGGCCGCGAACAACTCCACCAGAACCATCTGGCGGGCGCCACCGGACAATTCATCGTCCAGGGCCACACCCACCTGGCCGATGCCATCCTGCAACGGATCCATGCCCTGGTGGTCGCGGGCCAGCCCAACAGCGAAGCGTTCTGTCTGGCCGCCACCGGCGGCTATGGACGCCGCGATCTGGCCCCCTATTCCGACATCGACCTGCTGTTCATCGTCCCCGACAACCACACCACCCAACTCCCCCTGGTGGAACGGATGCTGTACATACTGTGGGATATCGGCATGGATGTCGGCCACGCGGTCCGAACCGTGGAGGATTGTCTGCAACAGGCGCGCCAAGAATTGCAGATTCTCACCTCCATGCTCGAATCCCGTTTTCTGGCGGGAAATCATGCACTTTTCACACGCTACCGCACCACGCTGTTCCAGCATGCCCTGCTTAACGATCCGTTGAGCTTTCTGCGTGCCAAGCTTTTGGAGCAGAGCAAGCGTCATGAACGTTTCGGCGCGTCGCTTTACTATCTGGAACCCAACATCAAGGAAAATCCAGGCGGTTTGCGCGATCTGCACACCTTTGCCTGGATCTCCAAATACCGCTATCATGTACCGCGCATCCAGGATCTGATCCCCATGGGGATCATCACCCAGGAAGAGTTCGAAAATTTCAAAAGTTGCCGCGCCTTTCTGCGCCGGGTGCGCAACGCCCTGCACTACCGGGCCGGACGACGCGATGACCGGCTGACCTTTGCCCATCAGGTCACCATTGCCCAGGAGTTCGGCTTTCAGGACCAGCCCGGCATGCTGGCCGTGGAACGGTTCATGCGCCGCTACTATCGCGTGGCCCGCCGGGTGGGACACCTCTCCTGGATCTTCCTGCGCAAATACCAGGACGAACACCGGGAAGTGCTGGTCTGGGACCGCCGCCATCTGGAGGACAGCTTCGACGTGGCCGGCGGCAAGATCATGGTCACGGCCGACGAGGTATTCACCCAGAAACCGATCCGCATCATGCGGTTGTTCGAGGTGGCCCAACGCCATCTGCTCTCGATTCATCCCGATACCATGCGGCTGATCACCCGCAATCTCCATCTCATCAACCGGGAGTTCCGCTCCGACCCGCGCATCACCGCCATCTTTCTCCAGTTGCTCAACGGCAAACGGGCCGTGGCCTGGGTGTTGCGCCGCATGAACGATGCCGGTGTGCTGGGACGCTACATCCCGGAGTTCGGACGCATCATCGGCCAGACCCAGCACGACATGTATCACGTCTTCACCGTGGATGAACACACCATCCTGGCGGTCGAATCCCTGCGCCACATCGGTTCGGGCAAATTCTCCCAGGAGTTGCCCATCGCCACCAACCTGATGCAAAAACTCAACAATCCCGCCGTATTGTATCTCGCGGTGATGTTCCACGACATTGCCAAGGGACTCGGCCCCAACCACCATATCCGGGGCGCGGTGATCGCCCGCAAGATCTGTGAACGGATGGAACTCCCCAAACACGATGTGGAGATGATCGCCTGGCTGGTGGAAAACCACCTGATCTTCTCGCGCACCGCCTTCCGCCGCGACATCAACGACCCGGAAACCCTGGCCTCGTTCGCCAAACAGATCGGCACGGTCAAAAAACTGAACTTGTTGGTGCTGCTGACCGTGGCCGACATCCGCGCCGTGGGTCCGGGGGTCTGGAACCAGTGGAAAGGCAACCTGTTGCGCCAACTCTACGAACGCAGCCTCGACACCCTGGACAAGGGGATCGTCTTCACCCCCGAAGAGATCGCGCTGCGCGCTGCCAGCCTCAAGGAGGCGACCTTCAATATTCTGTCCAAGGAGCACGACCCCGAACAGGTCCGACGCCATCTCGACCGCTTCTATCCGGATTATTTCACCCACTACGACCCGGAAATGCTGGCCGAACACTTCCAGGCGCTCCATACCGTCGAGGATCGACCTCTGGTGATCGTCTTCAAGCAGGCCCCCAAGATCAACGCCACCCGCATGCTGGTCTACACCCCGGATCATCCCGGATTGATGGCCCGCATCTCGGGCAGTCTGGCCGCCTCGGGCGCCAACATTCTCTCCGCCGACATCACCACCACCAAAGATGGCATGGCCCTGGATACGTTCGTGATCCAAACCCAGAACGGCGAACCGATCGAAACCGCAGAACGCCAGGAGAAGATCGAAACCACCCTCACCCGCGTGCTGGAAGGCAAAATCCGTCCCAACATCCTGCTGGCCAATCCACCTCCGGGCCGTCTGCGACGCCAACCGTTCGAAATCTCCTTTTCCATGGAGGTGGATGACTCCATCGATACCTACACCGTGGTCGAAATCACCTCGCTGGACCGGCCCGGACTGCTCTTTGCCATCACCAGAATATTGCAGACCCAAAACATCCAGATCCGCGCCGCCAAAATCGCCACCTATGGCGAACGGGTGGTCGATGTCTTTTATCTGCGGGACATGTTCGGCCTGAAACTGGACCCCCGCAAGCTCACCATGGTCTCCAAACAGTTGCAACAGGCGGTGGACAAGCTGGAGTGAACCGCGCGCTTCATCACGTCATGAAAATGGATTTCAATTGACGACCAGCCACGCCTCGCGAGACAATGAACCATCAAGGCGCTCTTTGCCGGGCCAACACCGCGAGGAATTCATCATGAAATTCATCGATCCGAAAATCGATTTCGCCTTCAGAAAGATCTTCGGCAGCGAGGATGCCAAGGATGTGCTGATCAGCTTCCTGGAGAGCCTGCTTGGCCTGGAGGGAGATCGACAGATTGCCGAATTGACCCTCCTGGATCCATTCCAGGCACCAAAAATCCGTGAATTGAAATACTCCATCCTGGATGTCAAGTGCCGGGATCATCGTGGCATCAGCTACATCGTGGAGATGCAGATTCAAAAGGTCGCAGCCTTTCTGAAACGCATCCAGTACAATGCCGCACAGGCCTATGCCAGTCAAATCGAACGCGGGGAGGATTACCCCAGGCTGAATCAGGTGATTGCGGTCACCATCACGGATTTTGTCATATTTGGCGGTTTGGAGCATTGCGTTTCCCGCCATGAGACGCGGGAGACCATTACCGGACAATCCTTCTTGCAGGATGTCTTGTATATTTTTGTCGAACTCCCGAAATTCAAAAAAACGTTGGAAGAGCTGGATGGCATCCTTGACCGCTGGATTTATTTCATCCGATATGCGAGTTCCTTGCGGGAGATTCCTCCCCAATTGACCGCCGCTCCCTTTCATCATGCCTTTGAGAGGGCCTTGGTGGCCAACATGACGGCTGATGAACTGGAACTGTATGAAAAAGCGGGCATTGCCATTGCGGATGCCCGAGGCATGCTGGAACTGGCGAAAGAGGAAGGCATCCAGATCGGCGAACGAAGAGGCCGCCAGGAAGAAGCCGCCTCCATGCTCCTGAAACAGATACGCCGCAAGTTTGGCCAGACACCAGACTGGGTGACCGAAAAGGTGACGACCGCGCCCCTCGATCGGATCGGTGCATGGGGCGAGAATATCCTGTTCGCGCACTCCGTGGACGAGGTGTTTGCGTCATAACTCTGGACCCGACAATCCCCCGCACCTGCGGTCAAGGTGAACCTCCCCGTTCATCCCCCCTGTATCCCGACGCAATCCTGGCGTAGACTGTCGATTGGTCCATCATTTCATTTCACGCAACCGAGGAAACCGTACCGTGTCTGACTGGCATCCCCACTCCTGGAAACAATACCCGGCACTCCAGCAGCCCGATTGGCCCAATGCCAACGCCCTGGAAGAGACCTGTGGCACCCTCTCCCGCTATCCTCCCCTGGTCTTTGCCGGCGAGGTCCGGGCATTGAAAGCCCATCTGGCCAAGGTGTCGCGCGGCGAGGCCTTCCTGCTGCAAGGCGGAGATTGCGCCGAGTCCTTCAACGACTTCACCGCCAACTCCATTCGCGACAAGCTCAAGGTGTTGTTGCAGATGGCCGTCATCCTGACCCACGGCATCTCCAAACCCGTGATCAAGGTGGGACGCATTGCCGGTCAATTCGCCAAACCCCGCTCCAGCCCCTTCGAAACCCAAAACGGCGTCTCGCTGCCCAGCTTCCGGGGAGAATCGGTCAACGATCCCGCCTTCACCGAAGAGGCGCGCCTGCCCGATCCGCTGCGGCTGGAACGGGCCTATTTCCAGTCGGCCAGCACCCTCAACCTGTTGCGCGCCTTCACCCATGGAGGATTCGCCCACCTCTCCCGCGTCCATACCTGGAACCAGGATTTCGTGGCCAACAGCCCCCAGGGACAACGCTATGCCCATCTGGCCGATGAACTCACCAAAACCCTCGACTTCATGGAAGCCATCGGCCTGAATGCCCACAACAGCCCGGTACTCCACGAGGTGGAATATTTCACCAGCCACGAGGCGTTGCTCCTGGAATACGAAACCGCCCTCACCCGCCAGGACTCGATCACCGGGGATTATTATGACTGCTCGGCACACATGATCTGGATCGGAGAACGGACCCGGCAACCGGATGGGGCCCATGTGGAATTTCTGCGGGGGGTCAAGAATCCCCTGGGCGTCAAGATCGGACCCAAGGCATCGGTGGATGATCTGCTGAAACTGTGCGACCGGCTCAATCCCCACAACGAACCGGGCCGGCTGACCTTCATTGGCCGCTTTGGACACGACCAGATCGCCAAATCCCTCCCGTCTCTGCTGCGCACCATCCAAAAAGAGGGACGCTCCATTGTCTGGAGCTGCGATCCCATGCACGGCAACACCTATACCGCACCCACCGGTCTCAAAACCCGTGCCCTGGATCACATCATGAGTGAACTGCGCCAGTTCTTTGAAATCCTCCAGGCCGAACAGGTCTGGCCCGGAGGGGTTCACTTCGAGTTGACCGGCGACAACGTGACCGAATGTGTCGGCGGCTCGCATGATATCCGCGAGGATCAGTTGAACGAACGCTACGAAACCACCTGCGATCCCCGTCTCAACGCGGCGCAGAGTCTGGATGTCGCGTTCCTGGTTGCCGAAGCGATCCGCTCGTCTCAACAACGCTGAAACCGGATCCGTTCGGACGAAACACCAAAGTCGGACGCAAACATTTGCCGCCCTTGGGAAACAGCGGACCGGCGAGTTGGGTGGTCTGGAAATTCATGACTCACCTCCGATCCCATCGGATTCCAGACGTGTCCAACCGCCGGGACGAACCACACCGGACAAACCACGACCCAAACCGAACGACCAGCCGCGCACGACGTTCTCCGGCATGTTCACCTGCCGGACCGTCGTGCGGACAAAACCACGGGCAATCAGACCGTTGCCAAAAGATTCCTTTCTGGTATGGTGCAGCTCGACGGTTACCATGTCATCAACCCTCATTCTATAGGTTCAGTTTGCCGACCAGATCTCAACAGCCAGCAGAGTGGTGAGAATCAAACTCGTTGCAGCCAACCCCCAGAACAACACAACCGAAAGATCCTGATCCATACCGTTCTTGTGCCATTTCTCAAGCATCATCCGATCCGGTTCGTCCATCAGCGTCAATCATCCTGATTGGGGTGACATCAGACCGGACGGTGCAAAAGAGTCCGGCATGGCCATTGACTGGTGCCTGAAGAGCATGCAAACCATCTGCCAACATGCATTAATCGGCTTCCATTGTTTCCATAATTATTTTTATGTATTGAAATCAACCAGATAACAACAGACCGGCCAGGAATCCATCCCGACGGAATCATGACACGTCAAACACCGCCCCACCCCCCTCCACCCGCAACGGGGCTGGAGCCAGGCCGGAACGATGACGCTGCCAGATGGCCTGAAACGCCTGTTCCAGTTTTCTGGCAAAAGCGACCCCGGAAAACAGCTCGGACCGGGCCACAACCTCCCGCAACCGGGCGCGCCACTGGTGACGCTGCGCCTCATGCGTGGCCAGATGCAGCGCGATCTGCCGATAGTGGACCGGATCATGGGCGATCCATTGGGAAAATCCCAAGGTGTGGAGCAGACTGGCCGCAACCCGACCGGCAAAGGTCGTACCCAGGCAGGTCACCACCGGACACCCGACCCACAAGGCGTCGCTCGCCGTGGTGTGGGCATTGCACGGCAAGGTATCGAGAAACAGATCCGCCAGTCGATAACGGGCCAGATGTCGATCATGAGGCAACGGGGGCGCGAAAATCAATCGCGCGGGATCCAGACCGGCACGGGAGGCAAAAGCGCGGGCATTCTTTTGCGCCTCGCCATTGAACGCCAGCAACCACAGGCAACTCCCCGGCACAGCCTGGAGCAACTGCAACCAGAGGGTGAAGAAATCCGGCGTGATCTTGGCGGTCTGGTTGAAACAGCAAAACACCACGCCATGTTCGGGCAACCCGTGATCGGCGCGGGTTCCGGTCTCCGCCGCCACCTGGCGTTGGCTGTCGTTGACCTGGTAGCAACCGGGCAGAAGGATCGGCTGCTCGGCGAAATGACGCCGGTGGGCCACGGGCAACACCACCTCGTCGGCCACCACATAATCCATGAACCCGCCCCCCATGGTGCCTGGATACCCCAGATAGGCCACCTGGAGCGGTGCGGGACGCAGAGCCAGAATCGGGGAACGGGCGTCGCGGGTGTATCCCTTCAAATCCACCAGAATGTCGATGCCATCCTCGGCGATCCGTTGCGCGATGGCCGCATCGCTCCAGGAGGAGCCGTCGCGGAAATGATCGAAACTCTGTTCCAGATTGCGCCGCAATACCGAGCCGTCATTCGGGCCATAGGAATAGCCAAAAATCCGGAATGCGGCGCGATCATGAGCGCCGAACAACTCGCGGGCCAGAACCACGGTGGCATGGGGGTGAAAATCCCCGGAGAGATAGCCGATCCGCAACCGGCCATCCCCGCCAGCAGGAACGACGGGGCGGACCACCGCCGCCATGGTGCTGGCCTGACGCACCACGCGACCGGCGAAATGGTCGGCACACCGCCGCATCTCCCCTGGATCCCGGCACAAGAAAAGCAACGAAAAAGGATTGACCTCGGCCTGATCCCGCCGCATCTGGGCCACGAGACGCCCCACCAGCGGATCCAGCCCCTGCCAGTCGCAGGCCTGCTGTTTCTGATGGATCAGGTGCATCAGCGCCTGGGTATGATCCGGCTGATGGATCAGAGCCTGCTGAAGCGCGGCAATGGCCCCGCCCACGTCACCCAGACGAACCGAAGCGATGCCCAGATTGGTCCAGGCGAGAAAATGGGTCGGATCCAGGGCCACGCACTGGCGATAGGCCGCCACCGCGCCCATGAAATCCCGCTGTTCCGACCGGATGATGCCCAGATTGTTCCACGCCTCGGCGTGTCGGGAATCAAGACGCAGCGCCTGACGGCAGGCCGCTTCCGCCTCCTGGCCACGATGCAGTTGATGCAACGCCATGGCGAGGTTGGTCCAGGTGAAGAGATGGGCGGGATCCTGCTCCAGCATCCACCGATACCCCTGCACCGCCTGCGCCAACCGTCCCGCGCGATGGTGAAGCAGGGCGGTCTCGAAAGGGGTCATCCCAACGCTTCCATGGCTCCGACCTTGATGACATGGTGAATCTCCCGCGTGCGGAATCCCAACGCCATGGGACGGACGATTCCAGGCAGAGTCACGACATCGTATAACTCATCCACAAACCCCTCGATGGCGAGGGAGTGGGTGGCGGCACCACTCTTGAGATCCACCACCTGCAAGCCGCAACGGGGTGCGATCCGCTCGCGCGCGAGCCGGTCGTTGAAAGGCAACCCATTGAAAGAGCGGTTCTCTCTGGCCCTGGACATCCCGGCCACGGCGTAATCGCCCACCAAAGACAATCCGCGCAGAAAACCGGGACAAAAAGCCACCGGCTCGAACTGCTGCCGGGCAAAATCCACAAATCCCACCTCGCCGGTTCCGGCATTGAGCAGCCAGAGCTTGCCCTGATGGACCCTGGGGGAATGGGGCATGGAGAGACCGGTGCAGACCACCTCGTTGTTCCACATGTCCATCACCACCCCGCCGCCGACCCGATGTTCGCGCCACCCCTCGACGATATCGGAACGGCTCACCATGGTGACATAGCGGGGTCGCCCCTCGTCGAGCGCCAACCCGTTGATGTGACAACGATCCTCGGCCACCAGCCGGGAGATGAACGGCGGCTTCCAGAGCGGCACGAAACTCTCGTTCACCCCGACCGTGGCCACACAGTTGAACAGCGTGACCACAAACACCGGTCGCCCGTCCGGCAGAATCGCGATATCGTGGATGTCCACATCGCCGGTGGTGTGCCCGGTCATGGGAACGTAAAGAGCATCGTGACCGTCATGCAACTGCCCCGGATCCAACACATCGGCAAAACGCCACAATTGAAAACGCGCCGCCAGCCACAAGGTTTTCTCCCACCGGGCAATCCCCATGCAGCGGTCAAAGGTGCGCTCGAACACCGCCATGCCGCCATCGGGTTTCAGGCCAATGAAAAAAATCTTGCTCGCCTGATAGGTGGTGAAGGCCAGGCTGACCCGCTCCTGCTCCAGCCAATGGGCAAAAAGGCGCGAACCGTCGATGCGCAGGGTGGGTTCCGGGGAGGATGGGGGGGCGTCTTCCATGCTGGACACTTCCTTAATCAAAGCTCACCTCTCCCCCAACGCCGCATGCATCGCATTGAACAATGGAGAAAAGATGTATTCAAGAATGGTCCGGTTGCCGGTCAGGATCGAGACCTGAAGAATCATGCCCGGCACCAGTTGATAGGTCTGACCGCGACTGGCGAAAAATTTGGCCTCGGTCTTGACCCGCACCTTGTAGAAGGGATTGCCCTCCTTGATCAGAAAGGTGTCCGGGCTGACGTTGATCACCTCGCCGTTCAACTCGCCAAAACGGGCGGCATCGGCGGAAAGCAGCCGCACCTTGGCCTTCTGGCCAACCGAGACATAGCCGATGTCGTGAATGGCCAGCTTGGCCTCGATGATCAGTTCATCCCCCTCGGGAACGATCTCGACCACGGTCTCCCCGGCCTTGATCACCCCGCCGAGCGTGGCCACACTCAGGCTCTTCACCACTCCCCGGACCGGAGACTTGACCAGGGTGCGCCGAAAGTTGTCCTCGAATTTCCCCATGCGCGCCAAATGCTCGTTCAAATCGCGCCGGGCCACATCCAGTTGCCTGCCGACCTCTTCATCATACTTGCTGCGCACCGACTTCAATTGCGCGTTGGCCTCCTTGAGCATGGCCTCGGCACGGGCCACACCCGCCGTATCCTCCTCGATGCGGCTTTGCAGGGCGCTCAACTCCTTCAACAGGTCGAGATGACCGTAGCGGTTGGTGATGTCGTTCTTGAGCAGTTTCTCGCTGATGCCCACCTGCTCCTTGATCAACTCCACCCGCTTTTGCGCGTGACGCAATCGGGCCTGAATCTCCTGGACATCCTGCTGTCGCTGCACCACGGTTTCGGACTGGGCCGTGACGGCATTGCGCAGATTGTGCCGCCGGGAATGAAACAGCTCTTTGGCCTGACGCACCCGTTCGCCGAACTCTTTTTCCTCTTCCGGGGTGAATTTCAGCTCCTCGCGACCGGCGGCCTCGGTCTCCAGCCGGATGATCTCCACCTTGAGCGCCGAAATGCGGGATTGCATCTCGCCCACATCGGCGCCCGACGAGGTGGATTCCAGTTCGAGCAGAGGCTGATCCTGATGGACCACCTCGCCCTCGCGGGCCAGGATGGCGCGCACGATCCCCCCCTCCAGATGCTGGATCTTCTTGATCTGGGAAGCCGGAACCACTTCGCCCTGGGTGATGCTGACAATATCCAGCGTGCCGTAATGGCCCCAGAGCGTCAGCACGGCCAGCATCACAATCACGGCCAGCAGAAAACGCTGCGGCGCTTTGGAGAATTCCGTATCCAACTCGCCAAAAGCAGGCACGCTCATCCGATCGGCCCCCCAATACGCGGCGCACGGGAGACGACTCGCACCCCGGGAACCGGCTTGGCATCCAGATCGATCACCAGATCGGCCACCTGGGCCATGGCCGCGTCGTGCGAGGCGGTCACCACCGTGCGGCCCTGAGTGACCCACTCCTTGATCATCTCCAACAAAAGCTTGCGCCCTTCGCCATCGAGTCCTTCCAAGGGTTCGTCGAGCACCACCAGTTTCCCGTCGCTCACCAAAGCGCGCGCCAGGGCAATGCGCCGCCGGATGCCCGGCGACAGGCGTTGTCCTCCTTCGGTGATCACCAGCTCCAATCCCTGCTCGCTTTCGTTGAGAAACCGACGCAAACCCACCCGATCCACCAAGGCATGCAAGGCCTCGTCATCGAGTCCGGGCTGAAGCGTGGTGAGATTTTCTCGCAAGGTGGCATCCAGAAAGAGAGGCTCCTGGGGCAGATAGAGCAGTTGGCCATGCCACCACTCCGGATGGAGCTGAGACAGATTATACCCATCGATCAGAATCTTGCCGCGTTGCGGCTCCAGCACGCCGGTCAGAAGACGCAGCAGGGTGGTCTTGCCCGTGCCGTTGCTCCCCACCACGGCAACCAGCTTCCCCGGCTCCGCAATACAGGAGAGCGACTCGAACAACACTCCCTTGGCACCCGGCCAGGCATAGCCGACCATCTCCAAGGCCACCCGTCCGGAGAACTCCCGCAGCGCGGTGCCCTCTTCCTTCACCAACGGCAGACGGCTGAACTGGGCAAGCAGCTCCAGCGCCTGTCTGGCCTTGGCCAACTGGGGCACCAACTGGGCAAAACGCAGCAAAGGGGCCATGGCGCGCCCGGCGAGAATATTGGCGCCGATCAGCAAACCGGTATCCATCTGCCCGAAGGTGGCCAGTTTGGCGCCATAGCCGATCACCGCCACCCCCATCAGGGCACCGATGGCCTGGGTCAGGGTCTGAATCCCCTCCTGACGATTGGCCAGATCGGTTTGATCCCGATGCAGCGCAACCATCTGTTCCCACCACCGGTTGCGCATCAAATGGGCACCATTGAAGACCCGTACCGACTCGGCCGTGGTCAAAACCGAGGCAGAAAGGGCCGCATGTCGGGCAGAAAGCTGGCCAACCTGAAGGGTGGGATGGGTCAAACGGTGTTGATGGACCAGACTGATCAAAAAAACGAAAGCCAGAAATCCGGTGGCCAGCAGAGCGATGGCCGGATGGATCAATACCAAAGCCGCGACAAACACCCCGGCAAAAGGCAGATCCAACAGTGCCACCACCGTGGCCGGCGTATAGGCGCGCTGCACCGTGGAGAGATGACCCAGCATCTCCCGCTGACTCGAAGAGTTCAAACGCAGCAGTTCCGCCAGTTTGATCCCGAGCAGCGCGTTGAAGAATCCGACCGCCACCCGTCCCATGGGGCGTCCGACCACGCTGCGGGCCAGATCACGACGCAACTGGCGCATCCACCATTCAATTCCGATGGCCAGAATCGCCCCGATGGTCAGGGTGAACAGCGTGGCATCCACCCCGCTGCCCACATAGCGATTGAGCACCTGAATCACATAAAGCGACGAGGCCAGCCCCAACAGGTTGATCAGAAAAGAGGCAACCAGCAACTCAAAGCCCAACAGCGGACTCATGGCCAGAAACCGCAGCATCTCCTTCATGCTGCGGCCCCGGAAAACACCCCAACCGGACTGCTCATGCCTTCACCACCCGCGTCACACATGACCGACCGCATGCGCATGCAACGGATCCTCCACCGGTTGCGGCAGCGGCACCGGCTGGACCTCGGGCAGGTGATCGCCGACCGTGGCCGCATCCGGATGGTGCGTCTCCGCGCCTCCACCCAGCAAGGCCAGAATATCCGCATCCGGATCGGCTGGCAGGGCAATGGTCAGAGACTGCGCGTCGTGCCAGGTGTGCTGCAACAGGGCCTCGGCGCCATGATCGGCAAAGAACTGCGGTTCGTCCGACGCCGGAACCAGATCGTGCAGCGCATCGGCCAGGGTAATCGCCGCACCCTCGCCCCGGTGCAGGAAGGAGACTTCGGCGAGCCGTCCGGTCTGACCCTGGCTCCAGGTGAACTGACCATCGGTCAGCACCTGGTTCGACCCCTGCCATTGACCATTCACCGTGGTTTCCAGAGAGATGGAGACAATCCCCCGTTGAGCCAGCGTGGTCAACTCGTCCGCACCGGAGGCGCCATCCTGATTGGCATCGCGCCACACCAGCAGATCGGCATAACCCGCATCATGGGCATCGATCCGGTGGTCGAGGTTGTCATCCAGTTTCGACAACGCCCCCATGCCGGAATGGGCATCGTCGAACATGCGCTCGGAGAAAAGTTCCGAAATATCGTTGATCACGCCATCATGGTTGCGGTCCAGGGCCAACAGGGCATCATCGGCCCCGACCCAGCCGGTATCATGGCTTTGGCCACTCGCTCCCATGTCGAAATGCACCCCGTGATCGACCAACTCCACCCCGTCGCCATCCAGATCCAGCACCAGCGGATCGACCGAGGTGCCGATATCGGCATCCACCAGCAAGGTGACCGCACCCTTGACGTATTGATGATATACCTGGTTATCAATCGTAGAGGCATTGGCCGTATAAGTCCAACCCGGTCCAATGGCCAGCGTATCGCTGCCATCCCCCATGATGCGCAGATCCGATCCGGCGCCGGTGATCTGGCTGACGTGTTTGGCACCCAGGGTCAATGCATTGCCATAACCCAAATCCATGATCTCAATATCCTGGATCCGGTTGGCCAGGCCCGCCGTGGTGTTGAAGTTGAAACTCAGGCTGGTTCCATCCAGTTTCAAGGTATCGACCCCACCACCACCATCGATCCGCTGGAAGAAGGTATCCGTCACGCTCAAACTGTCGTTCCCCGCTCCGCCGATCAGCACATCCACCCCGCCATCCCCGATCAACGTATCCGCACCCAATCCGCCGCGCAGCACATCGGCCAGGTTTGCGTTGACCGCGCTGACGGTTTGGGGGAGGAGTGAAGCATCGGTAAAATTGCCTCCGAAGTAGACGTAACTGGAACCGGCATCGGTGATGTTGTTCGGATCTGCGCGGCGTGAATTCAACAACAGATCATCAAAGCCATCCCGGTTCATGTCCCCGGCAGAAGAGACCGATTGGCCATGCAGTTCATTTCCGGTAAGCCCGTCAAACCGGAAGCCATTGCTTCCATCCAGATCAGAGAGTTCAAAAGCTGCTGACCAACTGTTCTTCCCAAACAGAATATAGCTCGATCCGGCATCCGAGGCTCCCGCAAAACGGGCCCCGATTACCAGATCATCATAGCCATCACCATTCACATCCCCAGCGGAAGATACAGCAGACCCGCTCTGATCGTTGGCCAGGATCCCGTTGATACAAAATCCAGTCGTTCCATTCAGGGTGGCAAGGTCGATGGAGGCATTCCAACCCGCACTCTTGCCGAACAACACATAACTGGCACCACTGTCGGCTCCATTGGGATCAGCCCAGCGCGCCCCGATGATCACATCATCCAACCCATCACCATTGACATCCCCAGCCGAAGAGACGCTGAAACCGGCTTGATCCCCTGCCGCCGCGCCATCCACCCGGAATCCGGTGGATCCATTCAACGATCCCAGGTCAAAAGTGCCACTCCAACCCGCCGATTTCCCAAAAACGACATAACCGGCTCCCGCTCCAGACACACCATCCGGACTGGCCCCAACAGCCCCGATGAAGAAATCACCGAAGCCATCCCCATTCATATCACCCGCCGAACTGACCGAAAACCCACTCCAATCGCCCGCCGCTGTCCCATAGAAGAGCGTGCCATCGCTCCCACTCAACGTAGAGAGCGACATCGTTGATGACCATCCGGTGGCTTTACCCAGAATCAGATAAGTCGCGCCCGCATTGGCCGCCGGGAAATCGCTCGTGACCGAGCCAGTCAGAAAATCGTCATAACCATCCCCATTGACATCGCCAACCCCGGAAATGGCGGACAGGTTATCCCCGGAAACGCCATCCATACGGAAGCCGGTGGTTCCATTAAGCACAGAAAGACTGAACGATGCCCCCCACCCGCCGACCTTGCCAAAAACGACATAGGCGGAACCGGCATCCGTCCCACCATGATCCGTACCCGAAGCATTGACCAGCATATCGTCAAAGCCATCGCCGTTGACATCACCAAGATGGCTGACGATATCGGCGTAATTATTCTCCGCGACCCCATCCATTCGGAAACCATCCGTTCCAAGAAACGCGGAAAGGGAGGTCACGGCTGCCCAACCACTCTCTTTCCCGAACACCACATAGGACGAACTGGAACCACTCCCGCCATAATCCGCCGCCGCTCCGAGGATGATATCCTCGAAACCATCTCCATTGATGTCGCCCAGACCGTCTCCCTTGACGCCAGCCTGATCCCCCGCCGCCACCCCATCCAACCGGAACCCATTATGCCCATCCAAGGTGGCCAGTCCCACCGCCGCCTGCGGCGTGATCCCCACCGGAGTCGTTTTCACGCTGGTCACACTCTCTGCATGGCTCTCCTGATCCGTATAGCTGGCCGTGACTGTGATCACCTTGCCCACCATGGCCGCCGTCAGCACCAGAGAGGATCCGGTCCCACCGGCAATCGCCTCTCCATCGGCCCACCACTGATAGGTAAAGGTCACACCCACCATGCCGTTCTCGTCCTGCACGCCAGAGGTCGAGGTGGTCAGCGTCTGACCTGCCGCCACCGTGCCGCTGATGGTGACGCTGCCGGAAGGCAGGAAGTTGGTGTTGACCACGATGCCATCATCCACCAACAGCGTCACCGCACCACTGGTCAGTTGCAGGATGCCGCCCGAAGCCGCATAACCCCAATTGCCATCAAGGTTGAGGGTATCACCCGCATCCCCCATGATCCGCAGATCGGAACCCGCGCTGGTAATCTGGCTGATCTGTCGCGCCGACAGGTTCAGGGTATTGGCACCGGTCCCGGCTTGCAGATCGATGACTTCGATGTTGCGCACCCGGTTGGCCAGGCCATCCGTGGTGTTGAAATCGAGACTCAAACCGGTTCCAGTCAGTTGCAAGGTATCGATGCCGCTGCCGCCATCGACCCGGACAAAAGCGGCATCCCCCACCTTCAGGATGTCATTGCCACCGCCACCGATCAAGACATCTTCATCGCCCATGCCGTTCAGGATATCTGCCGCGACGCTGCCATGCAGGATGTTGGCAAAGTTGGCTTCCCCATTCAACACCTGGGCCTGGGTGGCGGTGCCGGTGAAGTTGCCACCATACAGCACATAGGAAATTCCGTTATGAGTGCCTTGCGCAACATCAGCCAGGGAAGCACCAAGAATCAAATCCCCGAAGCCATCCCCGTTGAAATCCCCCGCCGACGAAACCGAAATTCCCGCATTATCCAATGACGAGACACCTTCGATCCGGAAACCATTAAAGCCATCCAGAGCAGAAAGATCAAGCTCCGTACCAAAACCATTGGCACTGCCATAAACGATATACCCTCCCCCGGCGTCACCATTCATACCCGGTGCGCCAATGAACAGATCCGCATAGCCGTCGGCGTTGATGTCCCCAGCCGAAGCCACGCTCTCCCCGGCTCCGTCACCCGCCGCCACGCCATTCAGACGAAAACCGTGGCTGCCCAGGGTAGAGAGATCCAGATCGCTCCATCCGGTGGTCTGACCAAAAATCACATAGGCCGCTCCAGAACCCACCCCCCCGATATCCGCAGAGCAAGCGCCCACGATCAGATCGTCCAAACCATCCCCGTTCACATCCCCGGCTGAAGCCACCGAGCAGCCGCTCAGATCACCGACCGACTCGCCAGCCAACCGGAAACCGTCCGGTCCACCCGCGCTGCCAAGCGATCCAAGGTCCAGATCCGTCCCAAACGAGTGCTGTCCAAAGAGCACATAACTGGCGCCCTCTCCGTCAGCACCCACGATCAGATCGCCATATCCATCCCCGTCGATATCCCCGGCCGCAGCGACCGCCCCCCCGAGGTAACCGCCGTCAACGGCAGGCTTGATGCGGAAGCCGCTGGTTTCGTCCAGCGTGGCAAGAGCGAGGCTGCCCGACAACCCGCTCCCGCCGAACACCACATAGCTGGCCCCGGAATCCGGGCCTGAAATATCGGACGACTGGGCGCCGATGATCAGATCATCGTAACCATCTCCGTTGACATCTCCGGCACTCTGCACGGCACTGCCCGCCATCTCTCCCGCCGTGACACCATCCAGACGGAGACTGCTTGCAGTCATCGTCCCCAGCGACATGGAAGGATCAAAACCGCCCACCTCGTTACCAAAAACCAGATAAGAGGAACCTGCCTGACTGTTCGGCCCAGAGGTTCCGACCACGATGTCATCGTAGCCGTCTCCATTGAAATCGCCCACGCCAGCCACCGACCAACCCGCATGATCCCCCTCATTCTCACCATCCAGACGGAAACCGGCTGTCGTAACCCCGACCGTACTGAGCGCGATCGAGTGGGTCAAATTGGATGGCATGCCATAAACCAGATAGGCCGCTCCAAACGATTGATTGGCAAAATCCGCACCGACCAGCAGATCGTCCAGGCCATCGCCATTGACATCCCCGGCTGAACTGACCGAATAACCGCTATAACTGTCAGCACCTCCGGTCAACTCGAAACCATCCGCCGCGACCAGATTCACCAACTGAATCACCGGCTGAGCCTTGGAGACCTTGATCTCCGCATCCACCAGCAACTTGTTGCCGCCATTGATATAAGAATCGTACACATAACCCGTAGCCGGATCGGGGGAAGCCCCTGCCGAGAACTCCCAACTGCCGCCGAGAACCAACAGATCATCCGCATCCCCCTGGATCTGCAGGCGGCTCTCGCTTCCCGCGATCTGACTCACCCGCGCCGGATCATCGATGCGCAGGATATTGCTGTCCGCTCCAACCTGAAGATCGATGATTTCGATATCCTGAATATGGTTGGCCATGCCCGGAATGGTAAAATCCAGAACCATTCCGGTCGCACCATTCAGACGCAAAACATCCGCTCCGCTCCCGCCATCGACGGCCAGGAATGTGGGATCCGCCACCTCCAGAATATCGTCACCCGCCCCGCCGATCAGTACATCCGCACCCCCCAGACCCGACATGACGTCAGAGCCCAAACCGCCATGCAGAATGTCATCGCCGGCAGTGCCATTCACATTCGGATTGCCGGTCGTGGGCAGGTTGGTGACATTGCCGCCAAAATAGACATAAGCCGCGCCGGAAGAGGCACCGCCCACATCCGCATCCGTGGCCCCGATGGCAACATCGTCGTATCCGTCGCCATTGACATCACCAGCCCCGTGTACCCAAAGTCCGGCATGATCCTCGGCAGCCACGCCATCCAACCGGAAACCGGACGCTGCATCCAGGGTCGCGAGATCCACCGATGCGTCAAACCCGGTCGCCTTGCCAAGAATCACATAGGCCGCTCCATGCGTACCGACCCCATTCGCCCCAACGAGCAGATCGTCAAACCCGTCGCCGTTCACATCCCCGGCGCTGCTCACCACAATCCCGCTCGCATCCCCGGCCGCACCGCCAACCAGACGGAAACCGTTGCCGCCAGCCAGATCGGCAAGCGCCAGTTCGGTGCCAAAACCGCCATCTTTGCCAAAGACCACATAGCTGGTCCCGGCATCCGTGCCGCCCGTATCGGACTTCTGGGCGCCAATGATCAGATCGGCATAGCCATCCCCGTTCACATCCCCGGCCCCGCTCACAGACCAACCGCTCCAATCCACGGCAGACTCGCCCACAATGTGGAAACCGATGTCAGCCGTCATGCTGGCCAGCGCGATCGTGGCATCAAACCCGGTCTCCCGGCCATACACCACATAACTGGCTCCGGCATCGGTTCCGCCCAGATCGGACTTGTAAGCGCCAATCAGCAGATCATCGAAACCATCCCCGTTCACATCCCCGGCCACCTGCACCGAAACTCCGGTGAAGTCCTGCGATGGTGCGCCATCCAGACGGAAGCCGGTGGTGCCATTCAGCTCGGAAAGATGGATGTCGGTTGACAGGGACATACCGCCAAACACCACATACACGCTTCCGGAATAGGCGCCATTCTGATCCGACCCCTTGGCGCCGAGGACGATATCGTCAAAGCCATCCCCGTTCACATCCCCGTCCAGACTCACCGACGTGCCACTGAAATCCCCCAGAACATCCCCAAAAATCCGCAAACCGGACGATCCATCCAATGTGGAGAGATTCAGGCTGTTCACAAAAGCGGATCCCTTGCCGAAGACCACATAGCTGATCCCGGTATTGCTGGCGCCCGAATCACCAAAAGGCGCACCGATCAGCAGATCGTCGTATCCGTCGCCATTCACATCCCCGCTGCTCATCGCCCAGCCCAGACCATCCCCCGCAGCCTCGGCATTGAGCCGGAAACCGCTGATGGCCCCATCCAGGCTGGAAAGATCGATCTGTGAGGCAAAACCGTCAGGCGTGCCATAGACCACATAACCCGCCCCGCCATCCGCCGCACCCGACAACGGCGCGCCGATCAGCAGATCATTGTCACCGTCCGCATCGATATCGCCCGCGCTGATCGCACGACCGGCCGCATCCCCGGCCGCCATGCCGTCCAACCGGAAACCGTTCGCGCCGTTCAACCGGGCAAGCGGCACAACCGCCGTGGTCGCGATGTCGGCATCCACCAGCATCGACACCGCCCCTTGCACATACTTGTCATACCACTGCGCATTGATTTCGGTGTCGTGCTTCAGCACAGCCCAACCCGGTTCGATCACCAGAGCATCGCTGGAATCCCCGTCGATGCGCAGATCCGCGCCCGCGCTGGTGATCTGACTCACATCCCGGAGCAGGAGATTCAGGGTGTTGCCGCTACCCAGATCAACCACCTCGATATCCTGGACCTTGTTGGCCATGCCAGCCGCAGTCAAATCGAGCGTCACCCCGGTTCCGGAAAGCGACAACGTATCGCTGCCGCTGCCGCCATCCACGCGCTGGAACGCAGCGTCCGCCACCACCAGCAGGTCATTCCCGCCGCCACCAATCAGGATATCCGCCCCACCGCCACCGGTTAAGGTGTCGTTTCCGGCACCACCCCGGATGGTGTTGGCACTCGTGGCACCCGTGGGCGACGTGTAATCGCTGACCGTGGCATTGGTCAGGTTGCCACCATAATAGACATAGGCCGCCCCGGTCGCGGAATCGACCCCGGTGGCGCCGATCAGCAGATCGTCATAGCCATCCGCATTCACATCCCCGGCCGAAGAGATCGCATAGCCGCTCAGATCGTCAGCCGTCTTGCCATCCAGCCGGAACCCATTGAAACCGTTCAGGTCCGCAAGAGCGATCGAGGTGCCGAAACCGGACTCCTTGCCATAAACCACATAGGTCGAACCGGTATTACCCGCCGTGGTCCACCCGGCACCCACCAGCAGATCATCGAAGCCATCGGCGTTGAGGTCTCCGGCCGAGGCGACCGACCAGCCGCTGTTGTCCCCCTGGGCCGCGCCCACCAGCCGGAAGCCTTCGGTCTCGGTCAAAGAAGAAAGGTCGATGACGGAATCACCCGTCGTATAGGTGGGCTTGCCAAAAAGCACATAGCTCACGCCCGCATCCGTCGCCCCGACATCGGCCAGAGAGGCGCCGATGATCAGATCGTCATAGCCATCCCCGTTGACATCCCCGGCCGAAGCGACGCTGCGGCCCATCAGAAGATTGGCGGCCCAGCCATCGAGACGGAACCCGTTGGTGCCATTCAGGTCCGATACGTTGAGAGTCCCCCCCAGGCCATTCTGGTTGCCAAAGACCACATACGCCGAACCCGCAAAGGTGGTGGAATTGGGATTGGCATGGTCGGCGGTGATGACCAGATCGGCAAGACCATCCCCGTTCATGTCTCCGACAGAAGCTACGGCGAATCCGGCCGCATCCCCCGCGACACTGCCCGTGATGCGCGTCCCCGTGGTTGCATCCAATGCGCCCAGGTTGAACGAATCGTCGAACAGGTTGGCACGCCCGTAAATCAGATAGGCCACTCCGGAGTTATTTCCATTGGGATTGGCCCCGCTGGCTCCGAGGATCAAGTCATCGAAACCATCCCCATTCACATCCCCGGCAGAACCCACCGACATGCCCAGATTGTCTCCCTCATACTCGCCCTGCAGAGACAAACCACGGAGAGTACCCAGAGCGTTCAAATCGATCGAGTCGGCAAACCCGCCCGACTGGCCGGCCAGGACATAGACCATCCCAGGATCTGCAAGCGGAATACCATCGATTTCAAAATCCGCATCGGGCGCACCGATGACCAGATCCGCATAGCCATCCCCATCGATATCCCCGGCCGAAGCAACCGACTTGTAGCCCAACATATCCCCGGCCGCGCCGACCAGGCGGAAGCCGTTGGCACCGGTCAGGGAGCTGCCCAGATCAAAGGTCGATCCGAATTGATCATCGCCAAACAGCACATAGGCCGAACCCGAATCCGTGCCATTGGAATCGGCATAGCTTGCGGCAATCAGCAGGTCGTCGAAGCCATCGCCATTCATATCCCCGATGGAAGCCACCGACCGGCCTGTCTGGTCTCCCGACAGTGCGCCATCGATCCGGAACCCGTTGGTGCCGTTGAGTTCGGAGAGAGCGACCACGTTATTCGGAGCCGCAGCGACCAGCAGGGTGAAGGTGGTGCTGGCCTCATGGCCCGAAGGGGTGGCCGTGGCCGTCACCGTGATGTCGAGACCGCGTTGCTGATCCGAGAACTGACCGTTCGTGAAGTTGAACCAGAGACTCTGGGTCAGATCGTCCAGGGTCATCAGGTTGTAGCCGTCCTGCTCCAGATCATCGAAGCTGCCCGTGCCGGAACTCCAGCCAGCGACCGCGTTGCCATTGTCCCAGTTGATCTCCTCGTAACGGTATTCAACCGAGAAATTGCTACCACCATTATTGTACAACCGCATCTGGAATGCGTCCTGCGCACCACCCGTCGAGCCTGGATACTCGGTGACATCATCCCAGGTGATGGTCACGATCCCATGTTCGGTATCCAGATCCCAATATCCCACATTGGAACCGGTCGAATTGCCGCCCGCAGAGGCCGTGGAGGGATTGGGACGCATATCGACATCGGAGAAAAATACCGCCAGCATCTTGTTGTTCGATTTGTAATACTCCATGTCTCCGCCGGGCCAAAAATCACTGAAAGATCCGTCGAAGTTGATGGTGCCATTATCGTTGATCCAGAAGCCGGTGTAGTTCTGACCATAAAAATTCAGCCCATCCGGGAAGACCGTGCTGACATCCACATACCGGGCCACGTCATCGGTGTTATCCCAGGATTGCTCGCCGAATCCGGCTGATCCGCCCAAACCATTGACCAGATTCTGACCCGTGGCCCAATTGGTCGCACTGGTCGGTGTCCCGGAAAAAGTGCGCGTCCCGGCGTCGAAGGAGAGCCAGGAGGGCAACGCACCGCCGCTGGCGAGGGTGGCCGTGTAGGTGATGGTCTCGTTGGTATCAGCACCGCTGAAGGTATTGGCTGGAAACACATATTCAAAGGCCAGATGCTCCGTGGCCCCCTGATCGGCAATGGGGGTGAGCAGGACCGGTTCCGTGACATTGTTCACCGCAATCGTCACCGTCTCGGTGTCGGTCAGAAGACCTGTACCCGAATCGGTGACCGTGACCGTGAAGGAATAACTCGACTTCACTTCGTAATCCGGCGACTGTTTGATGGTCACCGCACCAGAGGTCGGATCGATGTCAAAGGCAGCGGAATCCCCGCCACTCAGGGAATAGGTCAGGGTATCCCCTTCATCGACATCGGTCGCGACGGCGTTATAGACTATGGCACCGGCTGCCGCATTTTCATCCACACTTCCGTCGGGCCCGGAGATGAGCACCGGCGCATCGTTGAGGTTTGCCACCGCACCGGTCGAGGCTGTGGCCGATTCGGAGAAACCATCCCCGTCGGTATAGCTGACCACCACCGAAATCGCGGCCCCCACCTGATCATCGATCAGGGTGAGCTGATCCGTGGTGGCAACGGGGGTGCTATTGACATACCATTGGTAACTGAATGTCCCCAGACCATTGGTATCGGTCAGGGTCGAAAGGACCGAGAGGGTTTGACCCTGCGTGGCCGCGCCGGAGATCGACACCCCGCCGCCATGAAGATGATTGACCGGAGAGACCGCCGCCGTCGCCGCACTCACCACTCTCTCGAAGGTGTTGTGCAGATCCGTGTAGGTGGCCTGCACCGCAATGGCCTGATGCAACAAGTCATGGGTCAGGGTCAACGATGAACCATTCGCCCCGCTGATCGCCGTGCCGCCAGCCAACCATTGATAGGTGATCGTCCCCAACCCATCCGGATCGGCAATGTTCTGGCTCAGGGTCAGAATCTGGCCATCGACCGGCGACCCGCTGATGGTGAGGCTGCCCGTGGGATTGTCGTTGACGTTGGCCACGGCAGCGGTCGTCGTGGCACCGGCAACGCGCTCCACCGTGCCATGACCATCGGTGTAACGCGCCACCACCGTGATCACCTTGCCCACCTCGGCCTCGGTCAACGACAACGAGGCTCCAGTCACCCCGGCAATCTCGCTGCCATTCGCCAGCCATTGATAGGTCATGGCCGTGCCCAGCCCATCGGCATCCGCAAGCGTATGGCTGGCCGTCAGGGTCTGCCCCTGAGTCGCGACGCCACTGATGGTCACCGTGCCGGTCGGCGCATCGTTCACATTGGCCACCAACGCGCTCGCCGCACTGGTGACCCGCTCCACCGTGCCATGACCATCGGTATAGCTCGCCCGCACCGTGATCGCCTTGCCCACCTGGGCCTCGCCCAGAACCAGGGTCGCCCCCGTGGCGCCGGAAATCACCGCATTGTCTGCCAGCCATTGATAGGTGATGCTCCCCAGACCATCCAAATCGGCCAATGTATTGGCCGCCGTCAAAGTCTGGCCCTGGGTCGCCGTACCGCTGACCGTCACCGTGCCGGTCGGCGCATCGTTCACATTGGCCACCAACGCGCTCGCCGCAC
>JADFWP010000119.1 GCA_015234115.1 Magnetococcales bacterium | reverse complement strand
AGGATTGGTTGGCTTCCAGAGCCTCTCGCAGTCGCTCTGCCTCATTGCGCTCGTCGTCCAGGTTGCGAGGCCTTTTCAGCAACAGCCAACGGTTTCCCTTGAGTACACTTTTTCCTTGCTTATCAGACTTCCTTTGTTCATCTTTTCATGGTTGCGACAATTTTTCATGGAATAATTTGATTGCGAAACGATCAAATACGATCTTGCTCGTTACCTCTTTGTCCTCCTGTTGGACGAGAGGGGTGCGCTGCTTTTGGGTGTCGGTCTGGCCGCCTATGGTGAAATCGCTGCTCTGCTCGTGATTTCGATTCATCAACTGGCATCAGACTGAAACGGTTTTATCAACGGGCTGCTATGCTGCCATGATCCGCTTGATGGTAAAACGTTTGGAAAAATCATGAAGGAATCACCAGACAGTCTCTGAGATCGATGCTCTTGATGTAATTTTAACACAAACACTAACTATTTTTATACTATTTTTTCTTCATTCGCTGTTATAGTTACTGCTCATGCCAAGATGATCGGCGCATGCCCTATAGAGAATGTAACATTGGATAATGGCGAGGTTTTACAAAGATGACAAATTCCTTTCTGGTTATAGGATTGGGGGTCTTTGGTAGCAGTATGGCCAAGGCATTGTACGACGGTGGGGCTTATGTGCTGGCTGTGGACCGAAAGGAGGGACCGGTCAATGCTGTCCGGGATGCATCATCCAAGGCTGTCTGCTGCGATGCCATCAATTCCAACGCCATGCAAGCAATCGGTGCCTTTACTGTGAACACCGCAATTGTCGCCCTGCGCAACCATTTTGATGCCACTATCCTGATTACCCATGCCCTTCACAAACGTGGCATCCCCCACATTCTGGTACAGGTGGATAATGCACAACAAGCCGAAGTCATTCAAAGTTACGGGAACATTGAGATCATATTCCCGCCACGGGATATGGCGTTGCGCATTGCCCATCGCCTGATTCATCCCGGTTCGGATGAATGTGTCACCGTTTGACGCATTTTATGTACGGATGGCTGATGGAGCGACCATGCTGATCTGCCAGGAAAGATCTTTCCTGGTTTTTTGATGAGGACGCCAGTTTCCGACAGTCAAATCGGCGTGGTCACCCCGCCAGATACCCGTTTTTATGTTTTCTTGATGGATGCATCCGCAGTTTTAACGCTATTTTTTCTTTAAATATTGTATGGTTCCCCCTCCTGCGGGAATGGCGTCAATCCGCGAAAGATGCATCCGATATGTTGGCGCATGGTCGCACTGCCATCAAGATAAACTTGATCATGATTGTGGAGGGAGAACCGTTTATGGATAAGGTTGGAGACGCACAGAACGACCATCGCCTGGGAACCCTGGTCATGGGAGCCTTGGGGGTTGTCTTTGGAGACATCGGCACAAGCCCACTCTATGCGGTCAGGGAGGCGCTGGGTGGGGCGAATGCCGTTCCTCCGGGTATCGAGACTGTGTTTGGAGTGATTTCACTGATTTTCTGGGCATTGATTGTGATGATTTCACTGAAATATGTCTTGTTCATCATGCAGGCGGACAATCGAGGAGAAGGAGGCATCATGGCCCTGGTGGCTCTGACGCAACGCTGTTTGCCGAAGACGCATCCCTTGCAAAAACATGTTATCTTGTTGGGCATGTGCGGGGTGGCGTTGTTTTTTGGAGACGGGTTGATCACCCCGGCCATCTCGGTATTGAGCGCGGTGGAGGGGTTGGAAGTCGCCACCCCGATCTTCAAGCCGTTCGTGCTGCCCATCACGCTGTTTGTTCTGATCGGACTGTTCCTTTTTCAGAGTCACGGCACCGAACGGGTCGGAAGATTTTTTGGCCCCATCACCTGTCTCTGGTTTTTGGCGATTGCGGTTCTCGGACTCGTCGAGGTGTTGCGCTATCCAGAAATTTTATGGGCGGTTAATCCGTTGTACGGCTTGCGCTTTCTGGCCGATGATCCGGCCAAGGGATTTGTGGCCCTGGGTTCGGTCTTTCTCTGCGTGACCGGTGGAGAAGCCTTATATGCCGATATGGGGCATTTTGGCCGTCATCCCATCCACTTGGCCTGGACATGGTTTGTCCTTCCTTCCTTGGTGCTGAACTATCTTGGTCAGGGAGCCTTGATTCTTCACAATCCGGATGCATTGAAAAACCCTTTCTATCTTCTCGTGCCCTCGTGGTTTCTCCTGCCCATGGTGGGACTGGCCACTGCGGCCACGGTCATCGCCTCCCAGGCCGTGATCTCCGGGGTTTTCTCTGCCACCCGTCAAGCCGTACAACTCAACTTCCTGCCCAGGATGAACATCATCCACACTTCGGACCATAAGATCGGACAAATCTATATTCCGGTGATCAACTGGGGATTGCTGGCGGGTGTGGTGCTGGTCGTGGTGAGTTTCAAATCCTCCGACAACCTGGCTGCGGCTTATGGTATTGCCGTCACCGGGGCCATGCTCATCGATACCTTCCTGGCTTTCGGTGTGGTGCTGAGGATCCTCAAGAACTGGAACCTGTTGGTCACCTCTGTCTTGCTTGTGGGTTTCGTGGGTTGCGATCTGACCTTCTTTTCGGCCAATGTGCTCAAGATTCCCAATGGCGGTTGGTTTCCGTTGGTATTGGGCTTAACCATCCTGACCATCATGATCACCTGGAAACGCGGTTCGGAAGTAGCTGGCGTGGCTTGGCACAAAGATACCGTCCCGCTGGTCGATTTCCTGCATCAGTACGAAACCGATTCCATCATCAAAACGCCAGGAACTGCTATTTTTCTCACCGCCGATTCCAAATCCGCACCACGTGCCTTGATGCATAATTTAAGCTGCAATTGCGTGGTGCATGAACGGGTTGTGGTCCTGAGTATCAAAATCCGCGATCTTCCCTACATCGCGGACGATGAACGGATGGAGGTGGCTGTCCTGCCGAATAATTTTTTCCTGATGACTTTGAATTTTGGTTATCAGGAGATACCGGACATACCTGAGGCTCTGGAAAAATGTCAGGTATGTTCACGGGGATTTGATCTCACGGAAACCTCATTCTTCATTGGCAGGGCAGTTTTTGTTCCTACGGACAAGGAAAGAACCAATATCTCCTGCTGGAGACTGAAATTGTTCCTGACCATGCAGCACAATGCCAACAGCACCGCCTCCTATTTCCAGATTCCTCTGGAACGGGTGATCGAAATCGGTGTGCGCATTCCCATCTGAACGACTGGTTTGGCAGTAGCAATCGTTTGCTCCATCAGCACCCTGGCATTGGGGTGCTGATTTCTATGGGCTGTGTAATTACTTAAATAATTTAATTAATAATAAATATTGTAACGTTCTTTGATATTTTTTTAACATTATCTCGTCCACTTTATTGCCCATTTTGATTTTTTCTTTTCTACAATTTGAACACACTGATTGGATATCTGAACATCATGACAGGCAGAATTTTCAGTTGGTTACAGGAAATCGGACCGAGCGGTTGGTGAGCCGGATATTGATCGTTATTTTATACTCGCAGTGTATTTGTTTCGATTTTGTTTTCTGTTTTTTTATCCAGGATCCATTCCGGATCTGCAACAGGATTGTCCAGCAAGGAGTGTCTTATGAATCAATCAACGCAACACAAACAACACAGTTCTCTGCCTGCCTTGATGATCGGGGCCATTGGCGTGGTCTTTGGTGACATCGGCACCAGCCCATTGTATGCGGTAAAGGAGGCATTGGGTGGGGAACATTCGGCCACCCCAACCCCTGATAACGTATTGGGTATCATCTCTCTGATCTTCTGGACTCTGTTGATTGTTCTGACCGTGAAATATCAATTTTTCATCATGCGCGCCGACCACCAGGGAGAAGGTGGAAACCTGGTGCTGGTGGCATTGGCCAAAAAATTCTCTCAGGGAAATGCCCTCATGCAGCGCATCATCATGGTCGTGGGCATGATCGGGGTCTCGCTTTTTTTTGGGGATGGCGTGATCACACCGGCCATCTCGGTGTTGTCGGCGGTGGAAGGACTGGAGGTGATCACCCCCGCGTTTCAGCCCTACATCATTCCGATCACGCTGATGGTGATCTTTCTTTTGTTTTTCTTCCAGAACAAGGGGACCGGGAAAATCGGACGACTCTTCGGTCCTATCTGTGTACTCTGGTTTCTGGCCATCTCCGTGGTGGGTCTGAAGGAGATCATCCTTCATCCCGAAATCCTGGCCGCCCTGAATCCCGTTCATGGCGTGAAGTTTCTTTTTGGCGCCAGTGGCGGCAATACTTTCATCGTGTTGGGATCGGTCTTTCTGGCCGTGACCGGGGCGGAAGCCCTCTATGCGGATATGGGGCATTTCGGCAAATCGGCGATCAACTGGTCCTGGGGATTTTTTGTCTTTCCCGCTTTGATGTTGAATTATCTGGGACAGGGTGCCCTGATCCTGGGTGATCCAGCCATGGTGAAAAACCCGTTCTATTTGAGCGTGCCGGAATGGGGCATGCTGCCCATGGTCGCATTGGCCACCGCAGCCACCATCATCGCCTCGCAGGCGGTTATTTCCGGGGCTTTTTCTGCCACCCGCCAAGCCATACAGTTGGGCTATCTGCCGCGTTTGCGGGTGGTTCACACCTCTTCTTCGGAGTTCGGGCAGATTTATGTACCGCTGACCAACTGGGTTCTGTTGATTGCAGTGGTGGTTCTGGTCCTGGGTTTCAAAAGTTCCACCAATCTGGCAGCGGCCTACGGCATCGCGGTGACGGGTACCATGATCGCGGTGACCGTGTTGGCCTTCGGGATCGTATTGCGTCACCTCTTTTCCTGGAGTCTGTTCCTGTCCGTGCCACTGCTTGCACTCTTCTTGACTGTGGATCTGGGATTTTTTGGTGCCAATGCGCTCAAATTCATGGATGGTGGTTGGTTCCCGGTGATCATGGGAGCGGTTCTTTTCTTTTTGATGTCCACTTGGCGCAAGGGACAGGATCTGGTGCGCAAGGCCGTGCGCAAGGAAGAAATTCCTCTGGAGCCATTCCTGCGGCAACTCACACCGGCTGCCATCAACCGTGTGCCCGGAACTGCTGTCTTCATGACCCAGAATTTTGATCTGGCTCCCCCGGCTCTGGTGGAGTTGCTGAAACATACCATGACCTTGCACGAACAGGTCATTTTCCTGAGCGTTCAGACCGAAGCCATCCCCTATGTGTCGGAAGCGGAGCGGTTCAAGGTGGATACTCTGCTGAATGATTATTACCGCGTCCGGATTTCCCACGGATACATGGAAACCGTCGATGTACCCAACATGCTGCTCGACTGCCCACTGCATGGAGCAGAACGGCTTGCCATGGAGGATACCTATTTCTTCCTGGGAAAAGCCAACTTTGTGGCGGGTCGCGATCCTGGGATGGCCCGTTGGCGTTTGAAACTGTTCCTGGGTGTGTATCGCAATGCGGAAAGCGCCACACATTTCTTTCGGTTGCCTTCCATACGGGTTGTAGATCTGGGTACCCGTATCGTTCTAGGCCAGGAAGAGTAATGCAGCATCCAGACTGACCTGGCAGAATGCGCGGGTGTATTCCATTCCAGAACTTGCATCGCCGGATATCATGACGGCGATGCAAGTCAGGAATCAATCCTCAAGAAAACATCAAAAAATTGTAACTATTCAGCACCCCCGTTGCCACCGTATGACGGCGTAGGGCATCGGTCA
>JADFWP010000118.1 GCA_015234115.1 Magnetococcales bacterium | reverse complement strand
CTGCCTCCATTTGGTTAATGAAAGCAGTCTATCATATTACTTTTTAGATTGCAAATTGGTATCAGTCGCCAATGCTTGGACAGACGGATTCCCGATAAAGAGGCACTGGACCGGGAAGTCTCCGCTTGGGAGACGGAACGGAACCAAAAAGACAGCAGGGTGGACTGGCAATTCACAGCACAAGATGCGAGGATCAAACTGAAGCGTTTGTACCCGTCAACTCAGCTTTGCTAACCCACTAGAGGCGTCTGTTGATCGAGATAAAATCTTCGAACTATCCCACGGCCATCCACTGGTAGCGCGCTATCTGATCGAGGCATTGCGCGAAGCAGACGGAAACCGCCGACTGGAAATTCTCGGTGGCTCCATAAGGTTTGAAGGTGATCTTGAAACGATCTATGAGTCGGCTTGGCGTGACATAAAGGATGACGATAGGGCACGCAGTATGCTGGATTACATCGCGCGCGCCGAAGGGCCAATTCCATTGACGTTGCTGGTCCAGGCAGTTCCAGAGCCGGATATCGAACGCGCTCTGAAGGCCGCCAGACATCTGCTTGTCAAAAGCTCACAGGGGTGGAGCGTATTCCATAACAGTTTTCGGTTGTACATCATCAGAAAGCCGTATCTCCGTCTGGATGAGGTGGATGCCGGCTACTCAGCCAGGATTTATCACGAGTTGGCCAACTTGGCCCGTTCAGCTCAGAACGATACCCCGCAACGTTGGCTTGAACTGCGCTATCTGGCACGCGCCCAGGATCATGCGGCTGTGTTGAAACTCGCGCAGCCGACACCGCAGCGTTGGCTTGAACTGCGCTATCTGGCACGCGCCCAGGATCATGCGGCTGTGTTGAAACTCGCGCAGCCGACACGTTTTCGAGAACAATTTGCCCAGATGCGCCCCTTCAGTGAATTGCTGGGGGATATTCGGCTTGCGTTTGCGTCTGCCGCCAAATCACAAGAACAGGATACAACGGTGGCCATGCGGCTGCTGTTGGCTCAAGACGAAATCGACCGGAGATCGACAACGCTGGAAAATGCTCCATATCTGACCAAGGCCCTTTTGGCAATCGGGGGCTTGGATGCGGCACAGGTCTGTGCCGAGGAGTACGGCAATGAAGGTTATGAGGTGGTCGATGCCTTGCTTGTTGCTGGTGAAGCCGTTTGCGCAAAAAATCTGTTTGAGAAATTGGAACCTCTGCAACAGTTGCTGACCGGTCGTCTTGATCTCCATAATATCCTTCATGATCAGGCAAAATTCGTCCAATGGGCGCGCCGGGTGATCCATTTCAGGGATCTGGAACAGATCAAAAGGGCAATCGACAGTTTGTCTAACGCAAGGTTTGATTTGGAGGTCGGTCATCGCGAAGAGATGGTGACGCAACTGGTTGACGATCTGCGCCAAGAGGTGGTTCTGGCAATGATCGCTGCCGATCCTGATATTGATATAGTAAAAATCATCAACGACATGGATTTGCGGATTGAGCTGCAGCCAACTCTGTTGGTCCATGCAGGGCTGAGTGCTCACAAACAGGGCCTGCACGAAAAATCCAAGGAGTTGTTCAACAGAGCAATTGATCACGAGCAATTCCTGGAAGTTCCGAACAATTTACGTCGCAGCATGGCATTGATTGCGGCGAATTCATCTGAGATCCACATGGCGCAGCGCATCTTCGATGGCTTGGCTGTTCCTGCCATTGCACTTCTTGACAATGAGACTGACGACAATATTCCAGAATATCTGCTCCGTGCTGTGATGGAACACGCCCAACTTTCTGCATTGCTTGGGCGGCCAGAGACTGCTGTGGAACCGCCAAGGCGCGCGATTCTTCGTCCCCTTCAATTGTATGCCTGTGCTGTTGGCACTCTGTTGGGGAAAGTGCAAACCTGCAGCAGCACCATCACCCGTGGTGAAGTGGCTCGTTTGACGGCAAGGGTACTGTCTTACCTGGCGCAGGTAACACCTCAAGGGAGCGATGATTTTTTTGCGATCAGCCAGATCATCAAAGCGGCCCCAGTGCTGGGCAAAACACTGCTTCAGACTGCTGATTTATGCGGAAAGGAGGAGTTTTCGTTGGTGTTGGCCGAATTTGACCACGCCTTTGAGGGGACAGTTGAGAAGCATGGCATACGCGCCAGCCTGAGACGTGAGATTGCCATGGAGATCTACCGGATCAACGAAGATGCCAAAGAAGCGTCGCGTCGGCTCGAACCATCAGTTGTATTGCTTCGGGAAGACACCCCTGGCGCACAAGTGGATGGTCTTGCCATGTTGGCGATTGCTTTTGCGCAAACAGGCAATCAAACACGTGCCCGTGACCTTCTCGATCAGGTATTCAAAGAGAGCCTTGGCAATGATCGTCCAGCAAAAAAAGATTACCTGTATGACACGTGGTTGAAACTGCTTGTTCGCGCTGACACAGCCGATCCAACCAGGCGTGGCAAACGTGTTGCCTTTCTGATGCGCCAAGTGGCTGGCATGATGGAGACCGAGGGCCGAGACAGCGCCTACCGGCTTGCATCCCCGCTGATTGCCGAAGCTGCCTTGCACGACGCTCGCACAGGGTTCGAGGTCGCCCGCGCCTTGTCGGATAAAAGCACGATCGGCTGGCCCAACATGATCGATGCACTGCTGCTGGGTACGGTCAAGCGCCGACCGAACCTGGCAATGGTCTGCGGCATCACGTGGTGTTCTTTGGCTCTTCCCTATTACAGGGAACCTTATTTCCGCGAGAGACATCTGGGCGAGTTCATTGATGCTGCTGTGAATGCGGTGTCAGCAAGTGAAATTGACACTTTGGTGGAAACACTCCGTGCGGCCATTGAAGCCGAGAGCCGCACCCACGAACGCAGCGTGCTGCTGCAAAAGCTGCGTTTGGTAGCCCAGAAGCGCAGTCACACCAGTACCGCACTTGACGCCGCATTGCAGCGATGGACGGCAGAATCCCCTCCGGCGAGGCATTCGTATACCGTAATGCAGTACGACGAGATTAAAAATCTCGCGGATTTGAAGATTGCCTTCGAACAGGAAGACAACCCCGATGGTCCAGGTCATATGGCATCACATGCCTTTTGCCGGCTGGCACCTGATGCCGACTTTGAAGCGACCTCTGATCTGTTCGAACGATGGCAGATGATCCAGCAGGATTCACGCGCGAGGTTCCTGCTTGTTGACTTGGCTCTGAACGCCGGACGTGAAGACTACGCTCGACGCCTGGTGGGTGAGTACGAGACCAATCCCGATGAACGAGCAACATGGACGGAATGGAATGGAGGAGGAACGCTGCGACATTTCCGTGCTCGCGTGAAACTGGATGGTCCCAGTATTCATCCACAGGCGTACAAGCACTTCGTTGACTCCCTTGCAGCAGGGAGGGAGTCCATCAGTTCGGTGTTACTGGAGATTGATAATATCCTGCCAGTAATAACGCAGACACCTGATTGGCCTGCAATTTGGGATTTTCTGGCAGAGCAGCTCGCAGCCACCCGCGAGTACGCCATCGGTCATCCGTTTGATGTCAGCCGGACTGACATGAGCGACGAAGAGATGATGGCGACACTCTTTCGTTGGGCTGCTTCTATGCCGTTATCGGAGATGCAACGGCATGTCCGGGTTGGTGCCTTGATGCTCTCATCCAGTCCGGGCGGGAAGAGTATCTTCCAGTGTCTGATCGGCATGCTGTTGGACGGCACTGACGATGAACCTGCCGAAGCCATGCAACTCATGTTACAGGACACGCAAGAGATCCAGGACATCGTGTTGCGTGAGAAAGTCGCTGCATTGACAGACCATCCCGATTACGCGGTCGCGGAGGCTGCATCGATCCTTTCGAAGCGCTGGGGAATCGCAACATTCATAACCCAGAGCGAACTTTCACCTTTTTACAGTTTCATTCTCGAAACCCAGGATAATAATTTCGAAGCCCCGACATTTGTTGACGAAGGTTCGGGTGAAATTTTCACCGAGAATCCCATGGATTGGACCACCTTCCGTAGTCTGATCAAACGTCTGGCAAGGCAGAAGGTAACGATTGCCCACATTCAACATCGCAGCAGGATGTTTATTGAACAATGGGACGGGTTGAAGGATTTCGGCAAAATGGCCACTGACCAGATCATTGCCAATCTTGCCCGCACGGAAATGCGGATACAGTTTTTTCGGAGACCACAGGTTACTGTGACAGCCAGAGCCTTGCGCCACGTTGCCGGTGAGCTGCGGCGAGCCGGGATGATTACAAACGATGAGATATCATGGTTGCTTCATCTGATGAATTATCCAGCCCCAACATTGACGTCAATCGCACCGACACCCAGACCACAATTCATTCCAAGACCGGCGGCAGAGAGTGCATGGACCGGCAGCGATGCCGGGGAGAAATGGATTCATGGCGTTGATGACGATACCGTGCTGTTGACCACGTCAAATGAAAAAGTGATCGCTGAAATTTCAACTTTTGAAATTCATGAGTTTCGGCGGGCACGATTCAAGATGGAACGCATTCGTGCGCCGTTTTTGCAAGTTGGTAATCAGATCGGGATCACTGGCTGGCTTGATTTGCTACCCAAGGCATTGTGGGTCAATGGATTCCGTGCGGTGACCGATGAGTTGGCACCAACCTTCGTGCGCAGCCTTTCCATCAGCCTTTGGCTGGAAGTCCCGGGGTACCAGTTCATCATCTGTCCAAATTGGTTACACCGACTGGGATGGCGCATGCACCCGAACAACTGGCAGATCTACTTGGATCATTCCGGGCAAATCGTGGCAAGGATGGTATGGTGGCGCGATGGTGGACCTGTGGATGTCGAGGAAGAGGTTATCTGGGGGGAAGGCGTTTACCTGAGCGTAACTGCTACCGGTTTGGCACAGATTGAGAAGGCTATACACCATAAATTGCCTGTACTGACCCACGCATGCCGCACGTTTGATCCGATTAGTGATAATCATAAACCGCTTGTCAGGACGGCATCTGGAGAAGGATAAAACATCCCTGAGTCCCCCGAAAAAAGTCTATTGATGGGCGGTGTTGCCTCGTTAATCTGTTGATTGTTAAGCATTTTTCAAGTTTGCGTGAATATGCTGAACCGTTTGATTGCATTGAGTTCATAAATCCGTGCGCGACTTTTTTCGGGGAACTCATCCCCGCGCGCACAGAAAGAGATCAAGATAGTCATACAAAAAACACTGGCACCTCCACCGCCTCCTGTACCCGCAACGCACGTCCATCTCTCACGGCGACCCGGTCCCCCACGTTGCCGCCTCCATCCAGCGACACTTCGACCACACCCTGCGCCGTGGCCACCCGCGCTACTCCATTGGCCACCGAAATTACCCGGCCAGCCACAGCAGACCGCCCAGCCAGCATTTCGCGCAGATCAAAGAGTGGACTCGACATGGCGCAACACCTCCAGAGACGTGACCAACCGAACCCCATGGGCCGAATGACTCACGCTTGTCACTTTTCCGCGCCAGGAGCGGCCCATCAGGGCGTCGTGGACCTCGACAAGCTGACCGGGCATGAATCCTGGACGATGCAGGCAGATCAACGACATCTCCTGGAGCGCCTCGCCCGCATCGATTTCGGCCCGGCCACGAGAGCGTTTGGCATCGTCGGTGGAAAGCAGAGGGTCGGAGATGTCCGCGCCCCGGAACGCCCCATCGCCCCGTTGGCAGAAGATCTCGCCGGAACCAAGCCGCACGCTGGTCGTGCCTGCAAAACGGACCCGGAATGGGAATTCATCGTGCCCGGCCACG
>JADFWP010000117.1 GCA_015234115.1 Magnetococcales bacterium | reverse complement strand
AGCAGGGATCCGATTTCTCCCGACTCCGTGCATCGATCCGCCTTCTCCAGAATTCGACGCTTGTACTCTGCCGAAAACGTCCTGCGGCGTGCCTTCTCCACGACCTCGGGATCGGGTCTCTCCTTGATCGGTACCACCAACTCCACAGATTTCGCATTCATGCTCATCACCTCCCCGCCCTACACTAAACTATTTGGGGGTCGGTGTCTCGTCTACATTGGCACAGAGGGCCGGCAGGCAAAGGACCGCGTTGGCTCTTAACGCGTGCACAAATTTTTGAGGGCAACTCCGCCCAAGAAATCAATCGTCAGATCCGGGAACGATTTCAATGGACCTTGAATCTTGATCCTCGCTACGAATTGATTGCGAATGTGATGGCGCTTTACCGTCTGGAACAACCTGATGGTGATGCTGCGGTATTGCGAACAGGCCTCACAGTCAAACAAATCTCGATTGAAGCGATCAAATGGTGGCCGCAGGGCATTGACCGGCTCGAACTGGAGGATTTTCGCGCCTTGCTTGATGAGATGGTTGATCTTGGTGTGTTTGCCCGTTACGGGGTGCAACCTGATCGCTTTGGTCTGCGCAGCGCACAGGTCGCGCAGATGTTGGGTCGACAGGAAGAGATCGAATATCAGATTTTACAGATTGCCTCCAAAATCCCACAGGTCGATTATGATGCTGCGCAGTTCTGTCGGCGCGTGACGTTGGACGATCCTGAACACCGATCACCGCTGGTCGATCGGGCACTTGCTGACCTGTTCGACTCTGGCCGCCCAGGACCACGCATCTTTGTCGCAGCACCCAAGCTCTGGGGCACAGATATCGCTGTTCGGTTGCGCGATCTGGCGGGCAAATGGGTGGATGATAAAGGATTGTTTTCATCGCAAATTCATGATGACTCCATTTCAGCTTTGCGTGACTTGTTCGAACGGCATCAAGTAACGAAGCGGACCGTCATCGTGCTGTCCGAAAGAAAATGGGAAGAAAAAAAGGAAATCGAGTGGACGGCAAAACAGAGCGCAATAAAATCGGGAAAAGTGGTGCCAATTTTTATGGCCTCACCAGCTTGGCTGACCCGTTACCGTCTGAATAATGAGACGGAAGTGTCTGCTCAGATCGTCACGCCCCGGCCATGGGGCGAGATGATGTTGCGTGCATGGCTGGAGGAACGGGATATCAGACAACTTGACCAACCGGCATTGCGCAAGTGGCTTTTGGCTGGCACAGGTGGCGCACCGATGTTGCTTGATGCCGTGCATCCCATGCTTTCGGAGGTTGTGGCGAGCGGAAACGATCCAGAGAAAACAATCATGGACTGGGCTGACCAACAGCGAGTATCCCCTGACGATGCGGGGATCCAAAAAGAGAATGTGAAGTATTTTTTTGAACTGGTCTCCCTGGTTGACAGCGACCAGCCACAGGATTTTGCGACTGTTGATGAATGTTTTGCCCCCTCAGAGCGTGACAGCAGGCCGGATCTGAAAAGGCTGCTGCGTCTCTGGGCTGATCTTGGGCTTGTGCGGCAAGGTAATCCAGAACAAGAAGGAGTAGCACTCACTCTGCTTGGTCAGTTGGTCGCAAGGACGGGTCGGTCGTGAGTCTGTCTGACGATCCTTGGGAATTACCATCGGCCAGTGCGTTCCTTGCCGAAATTGAAGGTGCGGTGGCAACAGGTGGCGCTTTGGTGACGGGGGGGGCATCCATGCCCCCGAATCTCGAAGATGCGATTGCCAAATATTTCCGTGATCGTAATTGCATCATTGAACGTATCGAAGCATCTTCAGACATGCAACCAGCAGAAACACTTGCATCAGCCTTTACCGTAACGGCTGAAGCCGGAGCGTTGGCAAATGCTACTCATCTTGCTGATCATTTGGCTATTGTTACGCCTTTGGATGGAAATATAAAAATTGCAGACGACTGGCGAGTGTTTTTATTGCGTTTTCTGAAGGTCCGGGCGCAGCAGGGAGAAGGGCTTGCAGTTCTTTTTTTGGCAAAGGCCAGTATTCCGGGCATTGATGGTCTCCCGCTTCTGGCATGGAATGGACGGTTAAGACGCATTGATGTAACCATTTGGGCAGATCTGCATGCGCAGATTGATCGTCCCGAGCCTCTTGCCACACTCTCAGCGGCACTTGCTGTAGAACTCTGTGGCTGGAGGCTTGATCTGGCGGCCGAGATTGCGCGGGCACGGCGTGAAGACATTCTTAACCCGATAGGTTGGCTGAGTCGCCAAGTCGGCTTGTCATTTTCAGCTTCATGTCGGCTTAACGGGCAAGAGATGGCTTGCCCGATAGCTCTACTGAAGCAAGGTGATACAGAAGAAATCAACCATCGTATTTGGCGTGCAGAACTTGCCGCACTCTTTCCATGGATTGAGGAGCGTCGACAGAGGGTCATTATACGGCATAGGAGACTCCTCCGGTTAGACGAACATTTAAGGGCATTGAACGTACGAGCCATTAATGAGATAGAATTTGGTGCGCTTTCTTGGCAGTTACATGGCCAGGTGACACGGGCCGAGCAAGAGATGATTGACTGTTTGGCACGATTGCGCAATCGATTAGCCCATGGCAAAGCAGTCGAACCTGCTGATCTTGATCGTGCATTGCGCGAATCCAGCAGCTGGGAATGATTTTCATGAGGTGATGTTATCCACCTGAATGGTGCTTCCTGAGAGCTTTTTTATATAAAGAATATTTTATAACTGTTTTATGATCTAGAGACGATGTATTCGCAATTTCGATCCGTATAGGTAAGGACAAACCAATGAGTTGCCATGCGCAGTGCACACCCGGATGGATGAAACGGGCTGAGTTTTTTGAGAGGATGTGTACATGACCAATCAGAACCAACCGAATGAATACGACTCGCCGTGGAAAGAGATCCTGAAGGCATACTTCAAGGATTTTCTGGCCTTCTTCCTCGCTGAAGCGCATGACGGCATCGATTGGCAGCGCGATCCTAAATTCCTGGACAAGGAATTGGACCGGATTACGAGGGAGGCGAAGTCCAGTAATCGTCGCGTGGATCTGCTGGTCAAGGTGTGGTTGCTCAACGGCGATGAACTCTGGGTGCTGATTCATGTCGAAATCCAGGGGGATCGGGATCCAGAATTTGCGGAGCGGATGTACACATGCCAGCATCGGGCACACGATCTCCATCGAAAGCCGGTGGTTGGTTTGGCGATTCTGGCTGATGAAGAGCCGAGTTGGCGAGTGTCGGAGTATCGCCAAGTACTGTGGGGTTCTGAGCTGGTTTACCGGTTCAACACTGTAAAGTTGTTGGATTATCTGGATCGTCTGTCCGAATTGGAGGCGTTCGACAGTCCATTTGCCATCGTCACCCTCGCGCACCTGACCGGTAAACAGACCAAGAACCATCCAGATCAACGCTTCCAAGAAAAGCAGCGTATCACGCGTAGTTTGTACCGACGTGGGTTCAGTCGTTAAGAAATTATTGACTTGTACCGGTTCATCGACTGGGTGCTTAGCCTGCCAGCAGAACTCGATAACCTGTTTTGGGAAGATCTGTCCAACTTTGAGGAGAACCAACAGATGCCGTATATCACGAGCGTGGAACGGATTGGTATGGAAAAAGGGCGGTTAATTGGCTTCCGAGATGGTAAACTAGAAGGCCGTCAGGAAGAAGCCGCTTCCATGCTGCTCAAATTGATGCGTCGCAAGTTTGGCCAGACGCCAGACTGGGTGGCGGAAAAGGTGAACTCGGCGAGCCTGGAACTGATCGAAACCTGGAGCGATAACTTCGTCTTCGCGAATTCCGTGGACGAGGTGTTTGCGTCCTGACCTAGTGGGCCAACCGAACTGATTTGACTGGTTTGTTGAGCCAGATTTCCTGGTGAACTGGCTAATTGCAACCCGTCATTTCAGCCCGGTTGAGCCACTAGGCAGCACTGGACAAGTATACGCTGGCGTCAGTGGTCATTGCCTTCCAAGCGGGAGTTGAAAGAGAGACCACAGGTGGCATGCGGTGCGGAGGAAATTTTCTGATCTGAAGATGAATTTATTTGTAGATCAGTCGTTTCTAAACATGCCGTATCAATCGGCTACCAAGATTCTGTCAGATTTTCTCCATGCTGCACCACAACAACAGGTAGAGAATTTGGTTTGGAAATCCCATTTCGGTTCACCATTAAAGTTTTACGAGGTTTCCTCGCATTTAAAGCCGCCTTTTCAGAGCGGCTTTTTTTGTGGGAAAAATTCCAATATTTTCAATAGATAGCCGCGCCGGTTTGAAATTGCGCTCGGTCGGAAACTGGACCAACGGGAGTCGAAAAACGGCCTGTCCATCCCAAAAACCTCATCCGACCCGATTTTGGCCCCATTACCATGCAGTTTGGCGATAGGGCTGATAGATTTCGCTGGACACTGTGGCGGATTTCCACGAAAATCAGAGACAAGATTGATGGGCCGACGGTCGTCATGGCCCAAATTTTCTTGAAGCGGGCAAGAGGCATCGAAACATCACCCTCTTGAGATATGCTCTTTGGCAATCCGAAACCGGAGTTAGATCAGGCAGCTTTCCGCAGATCGAGATGCTGAGGTCCAGTTAAGGAACGACCATGAATCACCCGTCCCGATTGCCTGACTGAGGCATTGGAGCTTTTTGCGAACAAATGATGGAAAATCAGACAGAAAAAAACAGATCGCAGTACGACACCACTTTCAAGGATCTTTTTGAACAGCCGCCGCAACGGCTCTTACAGATTCTGATCGGACGTCAGGCCGTGGAGGTGCTTCCGGTGGAGTTCGCCTCCACCCAGAAGCGGTTTCCCGATCTGGTATTCTTGCTGGACGACGATTCCATTTTCCATCTGGATCTGCAGAGCAAACCGGAGGAGATGGAATGGCGGATGTTGATGTACTACTCGCTGATACGGCAGCGCTATCCAGGCAGGGTTCTGGTTCAGAAGGTGCTGTACGTCGGGCAGGCGGTGTGGAATCCGCAAGCATCCATAGAAGAAAAGAATCTGTCCTTCCGTTATGAGGTGATCGACATCCGCGCCATCGACTGCCGGGAGTTGATGACCAGCTCGACGCTGGAGGAAAACATTCTGGCTATCCTGTGCCGGATGGACAATCAGAAGGAGACGATCCGGGAAATTTTGCACCGGATCAGCGAACTGCCAACCAAAGCCAGAGCTGACGCCCTGACGAAGCTGGTTATCTTGTCCAGGCTGCGTAAGCTGGAGACCGTGGTTAAAACGGAGGCTGAAGAAATGTCCCTTACCTTTAATGTGATGGAAAACGATGTGCTGCGACCGTTATTTATGAAGGCGCAGATGGATGGCGAGCAGAAAGGCCGCCAGGAAGGCCGCCAGGAAGAAGCAGCTTCTATGCTCCTGAAACAGATGCGCCGCAAGTTTGGCCAGACACCGGACTGGGTGACCGAGAAAGTCAGGTCGGCAAACCTGGAATTGATCGAGACATGGAGCGACAACTTCGTCTTCGCCAATTCCGTGGATGAGGTGTTCGCATCCTGACCTCTGGCCCTCTGGACCAGAGAATGACGGCAAGGCCATCGCCCAGCCAAACGCAGTCCCAAAACTGGTCCACGGGTGCCATGCGGCACACGGAAGAAATTTCGATATGCCGCATGAAAGCCTTTGCAGATCATGCCGGATCGTCATTCGTTGAATCAGTTGGCGACCAAAATGCCCTTGAACTCTACTCCGTGTTGCGCCGCAACAACGGATGGAGAATTTGGTTTGGAAATCCCATTTCGGTTCGCCATTTCTTTTTCACCAGTTTTTCTTCGATTTCAGACCGCCCACTCAGGCGGTTTTTTTGTAAGCGTCCATTTCTCCCCAGGGTTCCCGGCTTCGACTGAATGATGCACCATCG
>JADFWP010000116.1 GCA_015234115.1 Magnetococcales bacterium | reverse complement strand
TTTCCATCTGCATCTCCACCACATAGGAGATGCCGCGATGGTCCTTGCAGCGCACGTCCAGCACCGAAGATTTAAGTTCCTTGATGCGTGGCGCCAGAAACGGGTCCAGAATGGTCAATTCCACAATCCGCCGATTCCCTTCCAGGCCCAGGAGACTCTCCAGGAAGGAGATCAGAATGTCCTTGGCATCCTCGCTGCCGAAGATTTTCTTGAAGGCGAAGTCGATGCGCGGGTCGATGAATTTCATGAGGAAACCCCTGCCGGTTCCATTTCATTCATACAGTTTCGGATTGGGCAGAAATTCCACTGGATTCACCTGCCACTTGACGTGATCTTCGTGCCCCTTGATGATGAAACCAGCCTTTGCATCCCCTTTGTAGGCCATCAGATCGATCTCGCGCGGTGGGATCCGTTGTCCGGTCTTGCCGTTGATCATCACCGTGACCACGGGATGCAACAGGCTTTCGTGGTTGGGCCGGATCACCACCCCCAACAGACCATTTTCCAGCCGCACCAGGGTGCCCATGGGATAGATCCCCACACACTGGACAAATTTCTGATAGAGATCGGCACTGAAATGGTTTCTGCTCCATTCGAGCATGCGTTTCAGGGCGAGATGGGGCGGATTGCCTTTGTGGTAGCAACGGTCCGAAGTGATGGCATCGTAGACATCGACGATGGCGGCCATCTGGCCAAACCGGTTGATTTCATTTCCCTTGAGGCCCATGGGATATCCGGAACCATCGAATCGTTCGTGATGCTGGGCCGCGACATGCATGCTGACCTCGGCAATGCCCGGCGTCTCGGAGAGGATCTTGCGACTGTAGGTGACGTGTTTTTTCATGATGGCAAACTCCTCGTCCGTGAGTTTGCCCGCTTTGTTGAGGATCGCCTCGGGCGTGCGCATTTTGCCGATGTCGTGCAACATGCCGCCAATGCCGACGTTGATGATCTCCTCTTCTTCCAGGCCAAGGGCGCGGCAGAAGGACATCAGCATCACCCCCACATTCACCGAATGCATGAAGGTGTATTCGTCCCGCTGCTTGATCAGACTCAAAGAGAGCAGGGCATCCGGATTGCGGAACATGGATTCGGCCATGTTGCGTACCGCATCCTTGACCGGCGAGAGCGTGACCTGTTTGCCCAACCGGGCATCTTCCAGGATCGATCCCACCAGATTGCGGGCATGGGCCTTGACCTTGGCAGCCTGATGAATCTCCCGCTCCATGGGCACCTCCTGACCCAGGTCCTCGGGTTCGTCCTCGGCCAGATCGCGCAGTTGCGCTTCCAGCATGGCCTGGACTTCGGCCGCGCTTGGCGCATTTTCCACGTCGCGCCCACGGGCGGAATCGATATAGAGGTCGAGAATGCCATGGTTGATGACGGCCTGGACCTCTTCATCGGTACGCAACAGTTTGGGACCGCGAAAGGCATTCGGATCGTGATCCTGACAGCAGGGATCCTTCCAGTCGTGGTTGAAATCATGCACGAACATGCCTGCCCGGAGCTGTTGCACCGTTATTTTTTTGATCATCGTCTCCTCCGTCTCGCCCAAAACCTGACCTGCCGATTTTTTGTTAAACCGCGCCCATCTCGGGATGCCGAGCTTTGTCCAAAGGCGTCGCCTGCGGCGACCGGGGGGGCGCCAAACCGTGCAGTTCAAGACAGGTGCGGTTTATTGCTCCGGATCCGGCGCAATATCGCGCAAGGCGGCACGCACCATGGCTTCGGCTCCGGTCTCATCCCCATCCAGGAAACGCTCTGCCACTCCGCGTTCCAACAAGTCTCGCCAGAACCGACCACGGGCCGCCAGACCGCCAGGCACCTCCTGACGCCACACGGAAAGTTTCCCGGCCAACGCTCCCAGACGCGCCGGCAGCCAAGCCTCGATCCTGCGACGCAGATAACCTGCCAGAGCCGGGGCAGTTCCACCTGTGGTGATGGCCACGGTCACCGGGGCGCGTTCCACCACCGCTGGCCAGATCACGGTGCAAAAACGGGGTTGATCGACCACATTCAACCACACCCGTCGTTCGATCGCTGCCGCATGGATCCGGGCATTGAGCACCGGATCGGGCGAGGCGCTCACCGCCAGCCACATGCCGTCCAGATGGGACGGAACAAACGCTTGATCGTCCCAGGTCGCCCGTCCGGCGCGCACGGCGGCAGCCAACGGATCGTCCAGGCGGGGCGCCACGATGGTGAGGCGGGCGCCAGCGTTCAGCAGGGCCAACCCCTTGCGGCTCGCCTCCCCTTCGCTCCCCACCAGCAGACAGGGACGATCCGACAAACGCAGGAACAAGGGCAAAGGGTTGGCGATCTCTTGCATAGGTCCATTTTGGTATTGACATCATCCGTCATGTAGATCATCGTGGTTCGCTTGGCACCCGTGAACACACGTCACGATCCAATCATACACCGGTTTCGCTCACGTCACACGCCTTTTGATGATTCATTTGCAACATGAGACCTATTCTGGATGTTCGTGAACTGCCTGCGCCCGAACCCATGATCCACATCCTGGAAGCCGTGACCACACTGTTTCCAGGAGAGACCCTGCGGGTTCGTCACAACCGCACCCCCCACCTGCTTTATCCCAGGCTGCACGAACGGGGATTGGCGGTGGAAACCGAAATCCTGCCGGATGGCGATGTGTTGCTGGTCATTCGCCGACCGGAGTGATCCAGCCCCATGAACCCTTTTCCTTCCAGAACACTGCGACGGTCATTGCCATGTCTGACTCCGCATCCATGCCATCCGACCCCTCCCCTCTCACGGAAGAAGAGATTATTCGCCAAGTCTGCGAACGCACACGGAAGTATTACGCTGACGGGCAATTTTCATGTGCCGAGGCCATGCTCAAGGCTTTTGCCGAAGTTTTCGCACCACACCGTTTCGATGCCACCGCCATCACCCGGTTGGCCACGCCCTTCAATGGGGGGTTTTCGGAGTTGCAACACACCTGTGGGGTTCTCACCGCAGGTCTGATGTCCATCGGCATGATCGCCGGACGGGACCGGCCCGGTGATGAAGAGGCCAAGGAACAGGCCTACACGCTGACCCAGATCTTTTATCGTCGCTACATGGATGCCATCGGCACCAGCTCCTGCAACGAACTGCTGCAACGCTGGAAAGAACAGGGACCGGAAAAATCACGCTGCAAGGCGCATACTCAGCAGATGAGCGAACTGTTGGCCCGAACCATCCTGCAAGTTGGTTTCCACGAACTTTTCACGGACGAAGCGCTTTGACCTTCTCCCTGTTGTCCACTGGATGACCAGTGCGCGTGTGCGCGATCTGGAAAGATCGGTCACACGCGCACCGGTCATGCCCTCCTGCCATTTGGGACGATGTTTTGTTTTGCCTGGTCCGCCTCAGGTCCGACAACTATGCAACCTGTTCATTTTCAACAGGATTTTTATGGGCTGCAAACTTCGTGGAGGGTTGTGGCAAAATTTAATGCGCCAGGCGCATTTTTTTTGCAGTATTTTTTGATTCCCTGTTGTCTTTAATAGCGAAGAGGTATAATCTTCAGCTTCTTTTCTGCTCCAGCAGTGCCTTCAGGTTGGCAAAAGGGTGGTGGGTGGCGTGAGAATCATCTGACCCGTTGGTATCGGAATCACGCGATGATGCCCGATGCTCTTCGTAACGGGAGTGTTCATTATCGTGACAATATAAACACAAATTTTCCCAGTTGCTCCCGTCATTTGGATTGTTGTCGTGGTTGTGATCTTTATGATGAACCGTTAGTTCGCTCAGATTCTCCCGGACAAAGGCCCGTCCACAACGGGCACAGACCCATGGATGAATGGCCAACGAACGTTCCCGATAACCTGCCATGCGATCTTCCCGCGATTTGCGTGCCGAGGCGATCAACTGGTCCACCCGATCACTCCGAATCGTCGTGGCTTGTGGACGCACAGGTTTGTTCGATGATTGCGCCATGATTGACAACTCCCTTTAGGTTGCTTTGCAGTCGTTGAAAATGAAACCAAATCCGTCTCAATCGGACGAAATCTGCACAGGATGCGTCACCAAAACCGATTATTGCATTTTTTTAACAAAATTAAAAGAATTTAAAAATCGGCAACCTTATGACAAATTTAAGAAAGATGATAAATAATTATAAAAATATAATGAATTTATGTGTGCAATACCCTAAGATAGTAAAGATTCAGGAAATTTTTTTTGTTACCCTGTTTCCGGATGGACATATAAATGGTTGCAAAGTCCTGACGGAAAGTATACACACATCGTTGACTTAACCATTCATCATAAAGGACCCAGAAAAGCCATGACAGACCGATCCAGTACCCTGACTTTGAGCGACCGCATCCAAACCGCTCGCAAATATGCCAGCCTTACCCAGAAGCAGCTCGCTGACCGGGTTGGCATCAGCCAAACCGCCGTGCACAAACTGGAATGCGGACGTTCCCGCTCTTCCCGACGCACGGTCGCCATTGCCCTCACCTGCGGTGTCGATCCCATTTGGCTGGATACCGGCCGTGGCGAAATGAGCCTCGGTGGCCCCCCCGGCATGGGCGCCGGTATTACCGGTGTCTCCGAAGCGGCCGACGGGTATCGGGTGCCGGTCATCGCCCGCATTCCTCTCATCACCTGGGAAGAGGCCAAATCCTACACCCCGGATACCGCCGAATCCCATCATCCGGAAAATGTCAAGGCCTGGATCCCCGTGGCCCCGAGAACCAGCTCCAAGGCCTATGCCCTGGAGGTTCCGGATGATTCCATGGAACCGGAATTCACCGAAGGCGAACTCATCATCGTCGATCCCACGATGAAAGCGGAGCATAACCGTTTTCTGATCGCCCGGACAAGCGATGACAATCGCGCCACCCTCAAGCAACTGATCGTCCACGGGGCGCGGCAATACATGAAACCCCTGAACTCCCGCTATCCGCTGATCGAGATCCAGGGGGATCTGATCGTCAGTGGCGTGGTTGTGGCCAAGTACAAGGATTATTGATCCTCGGGCAGGCCAATTCCACTCTCTCTTCCGGTCCACGGAGTCGGCGGTTGTTGCGACTCTGATGGGCCGGGAGGGAAGTTTGTTCTGATCGTGGCACGCATGTCTTGCACCGTTGATCTGCCAACGCGCCTTCGTCCCGGACTCGACACCGCCAAAGTCTTTCTGCTCGGTGCCGGAGGATTGGGGGTTCCCGTGGCCCTGTTTCTGGCCGAGGTCGGGATCGGACATCTGGTGATCGCGGACGGGGATCGGGTCGAGTTGTCCAATCTGCACCGTCAAATCCTCCATGCCACCGCACGGGTGACTCTGCCCAAAGTGGAATCCTTGCGCCAGGCGTTTGCAACCAGCCATCCGGCGTTGCGCCTCATCCCGCTGGAACAACAGATCACCGCCGACAATATCCGCTCCGCCATGGCAGGGTGTGATCTGGCTGTGGATGGCAGCGACAACTTTGAAACGCGTTATCTGCTCAATCGGGTATGCGGGGAGATGGGAATCCCTCTGGTATCCGGGGCGGTGTTGGGTTGGGAAGGGCAGGTGGCCACGTTTTATCACGGGGTGGATCCTGATTTCCCGTGTTATCGTTGTCTGCATCCACAAGCCGAGGTGTGTGGCGCGGAGGGGGGCATTCCGACTTGTGCCTCTGCCGGCGTGCTGGGGCCGGTGGCCGGAATGATCGGGGCCTTGCAGGCGGTCGAGGTGGTCAAGGTGTTGTCAGGCGCTCCCCCGACCGGATCGCTTCTGCTGATCAATCTGCTGGAAAACATTTTCCTGCGGGTGGCCATACCCAAGGATCCGGAGTGCCCGGTCTGCGGCGGCAACAAAACCAGTGAAAAAAAAGAGGGGGTCTGGGGGATTCCTCCCCCAGGGTTTTGACTTTAAACAAAAACAATAATATTGTGACTTCATGAACGCCCATGACCTCGGATACGGCAAACT
>JADFWP010000115.1:5447-6096 GCA_015234115.1 Magnetococcales bacterium | reverse complement strand
ATGGAATCGGGCAAGATCAGGTCGCCAAGCTGTTTCATCGCATCCCCCTCTGCATCTCCTGCAAGGCATCCACGAACTGCCGGATCTGCTGACGTGGCCCTGGAATGGATGCCACCGGTCGGCCTGAGGCATACAGGTCGAGCCGTATCACCCCCTCTACCGAGGGAGTGACCGCGCCACCACTGGCCAACGCCACCTGCGGGATCGTCGGGATCACCAACCGGCGCACGACGCCACCGAACTCGAACCGGGGAATGGCAGGCATCCGGAAAGAGCGCACCAACCCACCCTGGACGAACCGGGGGATGTCCGCCGGATTCAGCTTCATTCGGTTCATGGCGTAGAGCCGGTCCAGGCCATAGAGCCGCACGGCATGCCGGTTGAGAACGAATTCGCCCGCCTCCAGCAGAGCGCGGATTTTGTCCCCGCCACCCCAGCCGGGCAGGAAGCCGCCACGGGCGAAACCCGCCAGACCACCCTGGGAATGGGCTTCGGTCTCCTGACGGATCACGCTGATGGTGATCGTCTTGTCCTGGAGAGTCGCGACGCTGCTGCGCACAGCCTCGATTGCGGAAAGAGCCTGCCCGGTTTCGGCCTGCACCTGGACCGGACTTCCGGCGACGGTGGTTTTGAACTCCTGGAACTTGGC
>JADFWP010000115.1:0-5440 GCA_015234115.1 Magnetococcales bacterium | reverse complement strand
ATCCGGTCGTCCGCTCGCTGGCGGGCACGTCCGGCCAGACGTTGTTCTTGACGCCGTCCGGGATCTCCACGGTGGACATGCGTCCGCCGTTGGAAGCGGTGTCGCTGACGACCTGGGACTTCATGAAAAGGATCTGTTGGCTTTCGATGGGCATGTTATAGCTCCGTGAGCTTGAGGGAACCGTTAAAAAGCGTGCTGTGAGGCCGAATGGGGGTGAAGGAGATCGCGGGCGGATCCTGATGGCGGAACATCACCTGGAACTCCTCGTCCTCCCAGGTGAGGGTGAAAACGCCGCCGGGCTGCACGGCCATGGCGTGGATTGCCTGGACCTGACCGAGCGAGAGCCAAGTCACGTCGTCCGCCGCTTCCAGATCGATGGGACGGCCACCAACCAATGGCACCGACCACACCACCTGGGATCCACCCAGGGTGCGGGCGGTCTCGACGGCAACCGGCGCCCAGGCATAACGGTTAGTCCATTGGATGGAATCGGGAAGAATGAGGTCGCCAAGGCGTTTCATGGTTGCTCGCTCTTTTCTTGAGATGACGCAAACGTTGCGTTACACTCTTTTGTGAAAAAGGAGGTTCGAGTGGATGACCACAATCACCCAGATTGGAAAGATCAAAATTAGTATTTATGCCGATGACCATAACCCACCGCACTTTCATGTGGTGTCTCAAGAAACTGATGCCATTGTTCGCATTAAGGACATGGCTGTTATTGGAGGAGACAAAACACATGCCCATGTCAAATCCGCGATTGAGTGGGCCCAAAACCACCGCGAGGCAATCGCGTTGGTTTGGATCGAAATGAACGGATAAGGAGAAAGCCATGCAAATCCGCCGCATTGAGAAAGTACATGCCATTCCTGGCACGCTCACCCTGGTTGTGCAATGGCAGGATGGGGTTGAGGATGCTGTTGATATGACATCAATCATCCAGAGGTCAGCACCATTACGTCATCTTGAAGCCCCCGATTTGTTTTCGGACGTGGAGGTCATTGATTGGGGTTGCGCTATTGGGTGGCGCGGAGATCTGGGGTACGGAGCCGATACTCTTCATGAACAAATTCACCAGCAACACATGAAAGCGGCTGGATAACGGTCACCTCATCCCTCTCTGCATCTCCTGCAGGGCGTCCACGAACTGCCGGATCTGCTGACGTGGCCCTGGAATGGATGCCACCGGTCGACCTGAGGCATACAGATCGAGCCGCACCACCTCCGTGACCTGAGGAGCGACTGCGCCACCACCGGCCAACGCCACCTGCGGGATTGTCGGGATCACCAACCGGCGCACGACGCCACCGAACTCGAACCGGGGGATGGTGGGCATTCTGAATGAAGAAACCAACCCACCTTGAGAGAACCGAGGAATGTCCGCCGGATTCAGCTTCATCCGGTTCATGGCGTAGAGCCGGTCCAGGCCATAGAGCCGCACGGCGTGCCGGTTGAGGACGAATTCGCCTGCTTCCAGCAAAGCGCGGATCTTGTCCCCGCCACCCCAACCGGGCAGAAAGCCGCCACGGGCGAAACCCGCCAGACCACCCTGGGAATGGGCTTCGGTTTCCTGACGGACCACGTTGATGGTGATCGTCTTGTCCTGCAGGGCCGCGACGCTGCTGCGCACCGCCTCGATTGCGGAAAGAGCCTGCCCGTTCTCTGCCTGCACCTGGACTGGACTTCCGGCAACGGTGATTTTGAACTCCTGGAACTTGGCCAGCAGACCATCGATAGCACCGGTGGCGGACACGGTATCAAAGCTGGCCCTGACCTCCGGTTGCCAGCCGGAAAGCTCGGTTTTGAACTTCGCAAAAACGCGGGATACTTCGTCGAGACTCGTCTGGACCTTGCCGGTCGCCCCCTGGAGGACATTGCCGACCACGGTATCAAGGGCGTTCGCGCCACCCTGGAGTTCGGCCTTGATCTGCACCACCCTCTCTTTTTTCTCCAGCAGGACGTCGATTTCGCTCCCGGCGGCGCGGATCTTCTCCAGGTTGGCGTTGATCAACAGGGTGTGATCCCTGGCCAGGGCGTCGTCCACCTCCTGGACCGCCTGACGGACTCTGGCCAGGGACTCGGTTGCGGCGGCGGACTTTCTTTGCAGGCTGTCGGCGGCGCCCTGATGGGCGTTGCTCTCCTCCTGGAAGGCCTGGTTTTCGATTTGCGCGGCTTTTTGCATCTGGGCGATGGAGCGGGTGGCGGCTTCGTTTGCGCCGATGACCTCCTGATTGCCGACCCGCACCGCCTCCGAGGTCTGCTCGGCCAGGGCGATCATCTTGTCGGCATGCTTGCGGGCTGCCTCGTAGTTCCCTTCCCGCAGAGCGGTTTCCGCCTGGGTCTGTTCCTGGGCAATGCGCCGTTGACGGGCGGCATAGAGTTGGACCGGGTCCATCCCTTTTTCCGCGATCCCCTGGATGCGATCGGCCACCGAGGCGTTGAAATCCTTCCTCTGCTCGGCCAACTGCCGGGCGGCGTCCCGGTGGCGCATCTCTTCTGCGATCAGCTTGTCGATGTTCTGCCGATAGGCCGATTCGACCTTCTCCAGAATACGCCGCTGGGATTGCAGCCGCTCCTCGTCGATGCGGGTGGCATCCAGCCCCAGCCGTTTGGCGTTGTCGATGCGGGTTTGGTACTCCTTCTGCGACAGGGCCAATGCCTCGCTTTGGTAATGCCGGGCTGCGGCCAGTCTGGCGTTGGTCTCCTCGATCACGAAGGTATTGGTCGCCTGCAGCATGGCCTGCTGGGAGAACTTCCGGGCTTCGGCCTCCTGGTTAGCCTGTTCCATCATGAACGACGAGCGTTTGTGCTCCGTGGCCTGATAAAGATCCACCTCGGACTGAAAGCGGGCGCGACGTCTTGCGAACTGCTCGTCCAGAGCGGTGGTGGTGGTCTCGAAGGCCGATGTGGCGGCATCGACCAGGGCCTTCCAGGATTTGGTCTCGTCATCCACCGCATCCTTGAGCTTGCCCCGGTGCAGCACCAGGGCCTCGTTATATTTTCCAAGCTGCAGATCGGCGGCACCGATGGCGTCCACCAGACCCTTTTTGGCCGCCGCCACCGGACCGGAGATGGCAATCGAGAACTGCTTAAAACTGTCCGCCAGGGTGGCAACCTTGCCGGTGGCAGAAGAGGCATCATTGGTCATGGCCCGGAACAGGGCGACGATCTGTTCTTTGGTTTGTGGATCGGCGTGGATGCCGTCCATGGCCGCACCCAACTCTTCCACGGAGAGTCCGGCCTTTTTGGCCTCCTGCATCGTCTTGTTGATCGCGGCTGCCACCTCCTCGTGGGTGCGGCGCAGCTCGCTGCCGGTGACCTTGTTCTTCTCCAGGGCGCCGTTCAGGCGGTCGATCTGCTGCCAGTTCTTCTGGGCAGGCGACTGGGCGCCGCCGGTGGCGCCGTAACGTTTCGCCATGCTCTCCTGGAAGGCGTCCAGCTCCTTGCGGGTCTCCCGCAGAGCCTTGGCCTGGGTCTCCAGTTGCGAGGCCAGATCGAAACGGTCGCGGATTTTGAGCTGGCCGATGAAGCGGTCGAGCTTTCCGGCATTGTCCTGGGCAGCATCACCCACCTTGGCCATGATGCGGCCCTGGGCGTCGAGGGAAAGATTAGCCTCCGGCAGCAGGCTGGCCAATTTCTCTTCGGCTTCGATATGTTCCTTGCTGCCTGCCTTGGTGCTCTCCAGGGTCTGTTTCAGCTCTACCAGGGTCTTGATCTTCTCCTGGGCCGCTTCCCGGTTTTTGCGCAGGGCGGCAGCGTTTTCCAACAGGGGCGGCACGGCGGACTCGGTGGCCTTGGAAAAGGCATAGGCCGCGATCCCGGCGGCGGTCAGCACCGCGCCGATGGGCGTGAACGCCAATCGCCCCGCCGCCACAGCCAGCGCACCCATTTCGGCGATCAGCCCGACCACCTGGGCCCGCATCAGGCTCCAGGCCAGCCGCAACGCACCGAAACCGGCGAAGGCGGTCATGACCGATACGGCACCGGCAGACAACACCGGAAACCGGTCCGCCAGATCCGCCAGTCCGTGGGTCAGAGAAGCGATCCCCTTGGAGGCGGCGACGATGGCGGGCAGAAAGGCCGATCCCAGGTTGACCCCGGCCTCGGCAATGGCGTTTTTGGCCAACTGCAACTGGGATTCGGTGGTCTTGATCCGCTCGGAGAACTCCTTCTGCATCGATCCCGCGAAGTTGGTCTCCTTCGACACCAGATCCAGAGATTTTTTGTAGGTGTCAAGCCCAGCCAGCAGGATGGCGATGTCGTCGGCGTACTGCCTGCCGAACAGGGTGGCCAGGGTTTCGGACTGAGTCTGTTTGTCGAGACTTTGCAATGTCTCCAAAAAGCTCATCAGGGTTTGTTGGGGCGCCTTGGCGATGTCGGCAGCCAGTTTTTCGGCGGACAGCCCGATCCTGGCCAACGCCTGTTTGAAGTCCGCCTCGCGGGTGGGCGCGGTCTGCAGGATCAGCATCAAGGCGTTGATGGCGGTGGCCGCAATCTCCGGAGGACGCCCCAGGGCGAGCATGGCGGTGCCCAGGGCGGCGGTTTCGGTGTTGGCGAGACCAAAGACCCGCGCCATGCCGCCAGTGCGGTTCATGACGTTCAGAATATCCCGCTCCACCGCGTTGGTGTTGTTGCCCAGGTGGTTGATGGCATCCCCCAGGCGCTGCGTCTCCGGCACGGTCAGCTTGAAGATGTTCATCAGCCGTCCGACCGCTTCCCCGGCTTCGTTGGGGGAGATGTTGAAGGCCGTGGACATCTTGGCCACCACCTCCGTGAAGCCACGAATCTCCTTGGCTGCGATCCCCATCTGACCACCGGTCTCGGCGATCTTGGAAAGACCCGCCAGGGAGGTAGGAATCTCGCGGGACATGGCTTTGATGTCGGCGGTCAGCGCCTTGAACTCTCCCGGCGTCTCGAAATCCACCACCTTCCTCACATTCGACATGGCGGATTCGAAGGCTATCGCCTCCTTGGCCGCCAGACCGATGCCAGCACTCGCAATGGCCAGTTTCGCCAGTTGCTCTTTCACCAGGGCCAGACGCCCGGCCCAGCCATCGGTGCCGTCCCGCAAAGCGATGATCCCCTCGGTCATGCGCACATGGGCGCGAGCCAATTCGACGCCGGTCAGATTGCCGGTGGCCCGCAGCCGTTCGTAGGCCGCCTGCAGGCGCAGGATCTCCCGGTCGGTGTTGACTTGCCCCAGGTTGAGGAGATTGCGAGCGTCCTGGGTCCGTTGCGTGACCCTGGTCGATGGGGTGGCCCGTCCGATCTCTGCGTTCAGGTTTTTGGTCTTTTCGATCAGGGCGGCATGGGCACGAAACAGATCTTCGGACGTTGCATTTCCGGATGCCTTCAGGCGCGCATAGGCTTCGTTCAGACGGGTGATTTCCGCCGTGACCGAGGCGGTCGAACGCACCCCCAGGGTCTGGAAGTCCCGAAA
>JADFWP010000114.1 GCA_015234115.1 Magnetococcales bacterium | reverse complement strand
TTAAAGTCAAAACCCTGGGGGAAGAATCCCCCAGACCCTCTCTTTTTTTTCAATGGATTGGCTCTTTGAAGAAACTCGCGAAATCGGGCATCTCCGGAGCCTTGGGCGGTGTGATGCGCAAGGCGAACCACAACGCATACAACGAAATGGCCCCGACCAGCATCAACCCCACGCCACCCAGACGCACCAAAGGATCCCAACCGGTCAACACCGCCAGCAGCAACGTGGCCACCGTGCCGAACAACAACCATACCTGGGCGTTGACAACCCGAAGCGGAGAGAGATCATCCATCATCGGTATTTCGACCAGTCCGGCCAACGAACTGAAACGATGGAACCAGACCAGAAACGGAATGATCTTGTGCAACATGCCGATCATCACCGGCGTCACCCAGCCGAGCGCATAGAGGATGCCGACCAGAAAACGCCACGTCGGCCCTTCGGTGAAAAACCAACAGACCAGCAACAATAAAGCGGAAACCGCACAGGCAAACCCGAACAGCCAAAGACGCAAGGTGGCATCGATGAACTTGCGTTTCCGCTGCTGCAACTGTTTCCGAATCTCGATTCCGTACCACACCAGGGCCGCAATCCCCGGCGCTGCGGCAGCCAGCGGCAGCCACGCATCATCGACCCCGGCAACGAGCAGAGCCGCAGGCACGAGCAGCAGTGACACGGCCAACCCCAGCAGAATGCGGATCGCAGCCCGTTCCGGAAAGGCCGGAGTCATGTAAAACATCGGCAGCATCTGGAACGACACCCCCAGGATCAACACCCCCATGGTGCCGACCAACCCCCACAGGAGATGAATGCCCACCAGCAGGCGACGATCGACATCAAGAAAACCGAAGGCGTGTTCCCCCAGAAAGAGCACTCCCAACAGCAGAGTGCCCAGCAGGCAGAGCATGGCCAGACGCATGCCATTGACCGTCGGATGTCTGGCCGGAGCCTTGACCAGAGCGACGACAATGGGTACAAGAAACCCGCTCAAAGCCAAAGCCAGAGCAACGAGCGCGACAAGCAGCGCCCAGGGCATCACCGGATCCTGAACCAATCCCCCAAACAGCGCCACCACCCCAACGGTGAGCAGCCCGTGAACCCAGGGGACCAGCACGGGCCAGGGGACCGGAATGCCGGCCAGCACCGGGATCATCTGGATCATGGCCCCGCAGACCACCATCACCATCCAGCCCAGCAGGATCAGATGGAGCGTGGCCACCGTCACCGGGAGCAGCGGAGCGAGCAGCAATTCACCGCCCCATCCGAGCAGCGCCCCCCCTGCCAGCAGCAGAAAAAGAGGCGCGGTTCCGAAAAAACGGAACGGGAGATTCAAAGGCGGGGCCTGATCGATTCGCAGTCCGGCAGTGGGCAGCATGGCGCACGAGTTTCCCGAAAAAGGTGAAAAGGAGAGAACATTTTTTTCGCATCGTGAAATCCAGATTGATGGATGTCAAGGCGGACAGGTACGGACGGAATTATCTTCAAGTCAGCCTGGAATGGGAGGATCATCGTGACCTATCAAACAATGCACAAGGACAAGACATGAACAATACGGTTTTGGAGCTGGCGGGAGTGGAGCAGGAGACACGACAGGAGCGATTGACCGCTGCTTTTGCCGCTTTGCAAGAGGGCGCGTCGCTGGAGTTGACAGGCGATACGGAACTCGCGCCCCTGCTGCCAGGCTTTCAGGAACAGCATTGGGGCGCCTTTGACTGGAATCCCCTGGAAAACGGCCCGACCCGCTGGCGGGTGGCCGTACGCCGGGTTCCGGGTGGACCGACCCGGGGCATCGGGGCGTTCATGGGCTTTGATCACGAACGCTGCGACGAACTCTACGCCGCCATGGAAAACGCGGCCCAATCCGGGGAACTCGACACCACCCGTACCCTGTTCGGAGCCTTCGAGACCGGCATGATCCATCATTTCGACATGGAGGAGAAACGTTTCTTTCCCGCCTTCGAACAGGCCACGGGCATGACCCAGGGACCGACCACGGTGATGCGCATGGAGCATCGTCAAATGTTGGGAGTGATCGCCCAGATGCGTCAGGCGATCCAGCAGAACGATCCCACAGGGGTGGTCCGGGCCGGCAGCACCCTCATGGTGTTGATGCGTCAGCACAACATCAAGGAAGAACAGATGCTCTATCCCATGGGAGACATGCATCTGGGCAACGTCCAACCCCTGCTCAAGGCGATGCAGGCGGTCTGAACCGCGACACCATCTGGTCAGCGGGGTCCAGGGGCCATTGGCCCCTGGACCCCGCTGACCAACGACGCAGCCCAAAAAAGTGCCAACTCAAACCTGAAAAATCTGCCCTTCAGCCGGAGCCAGGCAGAGGATGTCGGGATTCAAAGCGTGCAACAGCGCCATGGCCGACCGCTCCTTGGCCGCGATGGCTTCGTCATTCTGGTCCGGATCATGGTGAAACAGATGAAGCGCCTTGATCCGGGCCTGATGGGCCAACTCCACCACCGGAGTGATCGCGGAATGACCCCAATGGATCCGGCCCGGATACTCCTTGTCGGTATAGGTGGCATCGATGATCAGCACATCGGCGCCGTGCACGAACTCGGCCAGCTTGCCGATGTAATGCGCGTTATGGTAGGAACTCTCTTTTGGGTAAATCTCGTTATCGGTGATATAACAGATCGCACGCCCACGATACTCGACCCGATAACCAAGACAGTTGCCCGGATGATTGAGCAGCATGGTGTGCATGGTGATGCGATCCGTGACCGGAAAACTCTCCTCCCGCAGGTTGCGAAAATAGACACGAGCTGCGAACTGGCTGATCTTGGTCGGGAAATAGACCCCATCCATCTGGGCCACGATCAGTTCGCGCATGTCGATGTCGCCATGGGAGGCCCCGCAAATCTCGAAATCATTGCCCTGCTGGTACAAAGGCCGGAAAAATGGCAAGGCATTGATATGATCCCAATGAGGATGCGAGATATAAATTTTCGCCTCCATGCGTGACCGCTTTTGCGCCAGCAGATGATCGGAAAGTCGCTTGATGCCGCTGCCCGCATCGAAGATCAGCAACTCGCCACGCGGAAATTCCAACGTCACGCACGAGGTGTTCCCGCCATAGTGCAACACCTTGGGACCGGAAACCGGCAAGGTGCCCCGCACCCCCCAATAACGCAGTTCGATCGGATCGTGGATGATGGCCTGCAACTGATTCACGAAGGTCGCAGGATCCACCGGCTTGACCAGATAACCATCCACGCCAAACGCATAGGCCCGCTCCCGATCATACTCGAACTGCTTGCCGGAAATGATGACGACTTTCAAATCCCGCAACCGTGGTTCGCTGCGCAGTTTTTGCAGCAACGCCATGCCATCCAGTCCGGGCATCATGATATCGAGGAGAGCGCAATCGACCGGTTGTGCCAACAGCCGTTCCAAAGCCTGAGTGCTTTCCGTGGTGGAGAGGACCGTATGTCCTGCCCCTTCCAGCAGACCCGTGTGGAGACGAATGGAAAACGGGTCGTCATCCACCATGAAAAAAGTCAGTTTCTTGGACATGCTCTCTCCATTCCAAACACGATTCCCTGCCCGGAATCCCCATCCGGCCATCACGCCATCATGCGATCCAGCGGCACGGTGCGCTCCCGATCCATCCAGGGGAAGGTTCTTTTGCGTTGGGCCTCTGCCCGTCTGCCGACCTTCCAGAGGTGCTCGGGCATGATGTCCAATACCACGACTCCGAGAGTCGGGTCCAGTTGCTCCAGTCGGGCGAGCAGTTCGGTTTTGCGCTGCTGGTCCATCAGCAATCCACGGATACGTTTGCCGTCGAACAATTCCACCACATATTTCATGGTTTTCCTCCCGTGCTTCTCCAAAAAGGGGCTGTGCGGTTGATGATACCCTTTTGTAGATGCACTTTTCATGCCACGAAACCGATAACACTTACTGGAATGTTTTCTTGAAATACTCCTGCACTTTACTCTGTTGCCCCTGGGAAATCGGATGAAATTCCGCCAACTGATCCAGGCCACGGTTGACATGCCAACCCAACAGCCCCTCCGCACCCGATGACAGGGTAAAAATTTTCCCAGGGGTCCAGACTGCCCAGCGTTTTTGATCGCGATGGACGAACAACGCCATCCCCTCATCCCCATCCATGACCTCGAACCAACGGATCGTGCCATCCCCCAAGGCAGCGACCACCCAATGACCATTCCCGGAGATGTTGACCGCCCAGACCGGAGCCGGGGTGACCGTCTTCCAACGCAAGGCGTTGTTGTGGGTGTAGAGCCGCACATGCTGTGACGTACCCAGCACGAAGAAACGATCCTTCGGGTCCAGGGCCAAGGCGATGGGATTTTCCTTCTCGGGCAATGGAATGGCGGTTCCATTCCCCTGTAGCGTCTCGCCGCCCCACCAGCCGGTCACGCGGATCGCTGCGGATTGCAGACGCGGTTCATGCATGCCGGCCATGGTCGGCGGTTTCAGCAGCAGCTTGCTCACGGAGAATCGCACACGATTCTGCCCGGAGGCATCCATGTCGAACTCCACGGCATCCCCTTTTTCCGAGACCAGCAGCCGACGGGCGGTCCCCTGGAACTGACCAATGGTCCGATCCCGCAGAAAAAGCGCAAAACCCTGACCATCCAACGCCCCCAGGGCCGGATCCGCTGCCGCAAACACCACCCCGCCCGCCTTGAGCGGCAAAATCTGCATCACCGTGCCGCGCGAAGCGGTCACATCCACATAATCCCCCCGACCACGCGCATCCGACTCCCCGGACTGATTCCACCACCGCATCAGATTGCGCCCCCGGTCCGCATGGCCACCTCCGGCATACAGGGTGCGCCCGTCACGGGACCAGGCCACGACCCAAAGATGGTCGCTCACCCCGGAGACATCCGGCAGGTAACTCAAAGTCAGGTCCTCTGCCGACAGCACCGCCACGGTCGGACGATCCTTGAACCCCACCGCGACCCGACTGCCATCCGGTGAAAAGGCCACGCCATGGGGCTGTCCCCCCTTGGCCAACTGACGGGCGATGCGGGGACGGAAGTTGGCATCGTACATCCGCACCATGCCGTCATAACTGCTGGTGACCAGCCGGCCATCCGCCGCGAAATCGACCCAGTAGGCAGGCACCTGATAAGCGTCGCTGGCATAGACCCGGGCACCGCTTGGAATGGAAAAGACCTGCAATCCCGCCTTCTCCCCGAACACCGCCGCCAGATAGGCCCCGTTGGGCGAAAAGGCCAGATGCGTCACCGCCTCGGGCAGGCCGGTGATCCGACGCCGCAACACCCCACCCTGGAGATCGATCAGATAGATGCAAAACGCGCCATCCCATTCGACTCCGGTCTGCCCGGCCATCGCCACGGTCCGCCCATCCGGCGAATAGGCCAGGGCAAACAAGGCCCCTTCGTTGGGTAGCTGGCCAAGAGGAACGCGCAGGGTGGATTGTAAATGACCATCAGCACCCGACCAGATTCTTAATGTTTTGTCATCGCCAACCGATAAAATATGATGTTCATCCGCAGCCATGGCAATGCGCCGGATCATCCCCAGATGCATGCCGGTTTCAACCCGCAACAGCGGCGCGGAAGAAGGAGCACCCGCAGCCAAAGCCTCGCCCCCATCCCCTCCCATCAGAGCCATCCAGACCAGCATCAGCCCGAACAGCGCGCCGCGCTTCCACTGCCAAACCACCAGCCAATCATGAAACCAACGCGCTTTTTCCATGGCATTTAAACGAAATCCAGATTACAGTATCGGGATGGATGGACGTAAGCCATCCGCCTTTCATTTATACTTTGAACATCTCTTCCAGACCGGAGATGCATCATGGATCTAAAACTTTTTGCTGCCGACCTGACCCATCTCGATCACCATTCGCTGGAAAGAATCGCCACGATCGCGGCCCAGGCCCGGCGTTCGCTGCTGATCGGCATTGCCTCGATCCGGGGCACCGACGACACCCTGCAACCCGAATCCGCCTCCTCCGAAACCGATCTGATGGTCGCCCAACTCGGTCGCCTCACGCTGATGTGGGATGAAATCCATCATCGCGCCAGTCGGTTGTTGTCCGACGAACTGTTGCAGGTGGAAGAGTGGCCCACCGAAATCCAATTCAAATCACCGTCCATCACCCTGCACTGACCCCCCCGGACCGCGCTCATTTCAGAAGACACCCTTTGAAAGAAAAGAGAGGGTCTGGGGGATTCTTCCCCCAGGGTTTTGACTTTAAA
>JADFWP010000113.1 GCA_015234115.1 Magnetococcales bacterium | reverse complement strand
TGCGTCCATTCTCTTTCATCATCAGGGGTGACGCATCCCTCGTCATGTCTGTTAGCTTGTCGCTGGCCCAATGACGAAAACGTACCCCCGCCGGACTACGCACCCGGTAGCCCAAAGCCAGCACCATATCCAGATTATAATGTTCAACCTCCCGCACCACGTCACGAGAGCCTTCCTTTTGAACTGTTCGGAAATACCGAACAGTTGCCTCCGGCTTCAACTCCCCATCCTCGAAGACATGGGCAATGTGCTCGCTGATGGTTGCTTTGGACTTGCCGAACAACTCCGTAAGCTGTTTCTGGTTGAGCCACAAGGTCTGGTTGTCCAGCACGACCTGCAAGCGGGTGCGGCCATCCTCGGTCTGATAAAGAAGAATCTTCCCGGCGGGAGGCAAGGTATTTGATGTCATAATCTCCCCCCTCAGAGGCTGTTTGGTGATTAACGCAACCCATTGAATTTGTGTCTGAACATGGTATTTCCTGAACAGGAGCCAGTACAGCAACCTGTTCTGAAAGGAATCGACCATGAAAAGACCTGCATATCCTTCGGATCTGAACGACCGTGAGTGGGATTGGCTTTCCCAGCATCTGCCTGATCCCAAAGTTTCGCGTCGTGGAAATCCACAATGGCATCCGCTTCGGGAGATAGTGAATGCGATTTTTTACCTGCTCAGGAGTGGTTGTGCGTGGCGAATGCTGCCGCATGATTTTCCGCCCTGGTCTGCGGTCTACTACCATTTTCGGCAATGGCGACTGAATGGGACATGGGAAGAAATATCGGCTGTCCTGCATGAAGATGTTCGGATCCAGGCCGGGCGAAACCCTGAACCAAGCGCTTGTATTATCGATAGTCAATCTGTCAAGACGACCGAAGTGGGAGGTATGCGCGGATATGATGCAGGCAAGAAGGTGTCGGGCAGAAAGCGCCATATCCTTGTGGATACTATGGGCCTTTTGGTTGCAGTGGTTGTTCATACAGCCGACATCCAGGATCGTGATGGAGCCAAATTGCTGCTCCAGAAGGTTTCCAAATGGTTGCCACGACTGGAATTGGTCTGGGCTGACGGTGGATATGCCGGGCAATTGATCCAATGGGTCAGCGACACCTGTGGTTGGCTTCTGGAAATCGTCCGCCGGTCAGATGATGTCAAAGGATTCAAGGTGCTACCCCGTCGTTGGGTGGTTGAACGGACATTTGCTTGGCTCAATCTGAATCGCCGCCTGAGCAAGGATTACGAACGACTCACGAAAACCGGTGAGTCCATGATCTATGCCGCCATGATCCGCCTGATGGTAAAACGTTTGGCCAGATCATGAAGGAATCACCAAACAGCCTCTCACAGGCTGCAAATCGGCAGCCGTCATGTGTTGGTCAACATGATCATCCAACCTCCAATTCCTCCATCTCGCCTCCAGCTCTCAGATGGTCCAGCACCCATTTTGGCCTGCGCCCCCTGCCACTCCATGTCTGTTCCGGGAAGATGGGGTCTTGGTACTTGAACGGTACCTCAGCGTTTTGGTTGCTCCTGGATCGTTCACCCTTCCGATCCGGCACCCGTGTTTCGACAGCCTTAATTCCGGCTGATTGCGCCCGCAACGGCTTCTGGCTGTTGGTGGCATCCTGTGCTTCATTGCGGACGGGAATCCGGGTCTCAACTTCCTTCCGAACACTTTTTTTCCGTTCGGCCCCAATGACGGGAGTGGGTTCAGGTTCCTTGGCTGGCGTCGGTTTGGCTATGGCAGAGCTGCGTTTTGGGGCTGTAACCGTCTTTGGCTTCTCTACGGCAGGCTTGCGTTCTGGCACCTGAGCCAGCGTTTTGGCCGGTGTCTTGGCTGGAGCCTTGGTCGATGTTTTGGCTGGAGGCTTGGTCGATATCTTGGCCGGTGTCGGCTTCACAATTTTTGCCAATGGCCGTGGGACTTCCAACGCAACACTCCCTTCCGCCATATCAAGGCCAAAAAGCTGGGAGATGTCATCGGTTTCGAGCAGCCTTCCAGCTTCGGGGGCCTGTTTGGCCAGCGGAACGGCAGTATCCATGTGGGCCAGCAGGTCCGTATGATTCACCTCGCGAAGAAGAAACAGAAGCTCCGGATTTTCATCAAGCCGGGAACCCATGCCGTACAGCACCGCCGCGATATGCTTGCACATGGAGGCGTAATCGGGACAACTGCAAGAGAACTGGATCTCGGACGGTTTCGGGAACAACCCGTTGTCCTGACGACAGAGCCGATCCATAACCCCCTTGTTGAAGCGGCCCTGCAACAACTCCACCAAAGAATCAATGCCAGCCGAGCAATCCGCGCAGATGGCCCGCCACACAGCCTGTGGCAAGGCGGCAACGCTGACCTTGACCTGATAGATGGACGATCCACTGACCACTGCCCGCACTTCTTTGGCCGCAATCTGCAGGTCAATCACCGAACCATTGCGAACATAGGTGCGACCACGTGGCAAACGGTTCTCGTAATCCCGGTAGCTCTCAAGATTGGCGCACCATGCCTTGCCCCAGAAGGTGGTGGCGATCAACCGACCCTCGATGACCACCGGAGCCACGGGCTGGCCCTTCTTGCGCATTTTTTCCACCTCGCGCATGGCCTTCCTGCGGCGTTCAGCGACCGGGACATAGGGTGCCCACCCTCCAGATCCATAGCGTGACATGAGTTCACTCCTCCATCACCGCATTCAAATCAAAGGCGATCAATTTCAACAGTTCGTCATCTGCCATTTCCGTCACCTTGATTTCGTCCGTGCCGCCCAGCAGATCCTCTGTCAGCGCCTTCTTGGATTCGATCAGGGCATCGATTTTTTCCTCAAGTGTACCCTGGCACACAAATTTATGCACCAGAACATTTTTCTTCTGCCCGATGCGAAAAGCCCGGTCGGTAGCTTGGTTTTCCACCGCAGGGTTCCACCAGCGGTCAAAATGCACCACATGCGAGGCGGCGGTCAGGGTCAGGCCCGACCCTCCCGCTTTGAGCGACAGCACAAAAAAGGGCACGGTCTCATCTTCCTGGAAGGTTCGTACCAGCTCTTTGCGCCTCTTCACCAAGGTTTCGCCATGCAACACCAAACCGGATCGACCAAAAATTCTCCCCAGGAAAGTCTCCAGAGGTGCGGTTGTCTCACGAAACTGGGTAAAGACCAGCATCTTCTCCTGGCGCGCAGCCACCACTTCGGCGATCTCCCGCAGACGGGCAAACTTGCCGCTCTCTTCCTCTGCCCAACCATGGTCATTCAACCACTGGGAGGGATGGTTGCAGATCTGTTTCAAGCGCATCATGGTCGCGAGGATCAGACCTTTGCGCTGAATGCCATCGCTCCCTTCCTTCAGTGCCTTGGCCAGTTCCGCCACCGTCTGGGTATAGAGGGCAGCCTGTTTGCGGCTCAAGGTGCAGTGCGCCTTGACTTCGATTTTGTCCGGCAGATCGGCGATGACCGATTTATCGGTTTTCATCCGGCGCAGAAGGTACGGGCGCACCAGTTCCCGCAGGGGACCATAGGGATTGTGTTCCCGTTCTGCCAGTCTCTTGGCGTACCCGCTGAACTCCTTCAATGTGCCCAGCAGTCCGGGGTTGATGAAATCGAAGATCGACCACAAATCCCCCATATGATTTTCGACCGGGGTGCCGGTCAGGGCGATGCGCGCCCGTGCCTTCAGCGCCTTGGCGGCCTGGGTCTGTTTGGCCTTCGGGTTCTTGATGGCTTGTGCCTCATCGACCACCACCAAGCGCCAGTGTACCTCTGCCAGGATCGGCATGCGCAGGAGCGTGCCATAGCTGGTGATCGCCAGATCGATCCCCTGGAATCGTTCTGACGTCAACGCCTTCATCTGCTCAACCGGCATGGTCGAAGGATGCACGATCAGGGGAATCAGGCCGGGGGCAAAGCGTTCGATTTCCGTGGCCCAGTTGGCCAGCAAAGAAGCCGGAGCAACCAGAAGGCTTGGCTGCTTCAGGCCCCCTTTTTGCCCCTGCACCAGCAGCAGGGATAGAATCTGGATGGTTTTTCCAAGGCCCATGTCGTCGGCAAGGCAGGCGCCCAAACCAAGCCCGCTCAACAGGTGCATCCACGCTACACCCGCCTTCTGGTATGGACGCAGTGTTCCTTGTAAGGCAGGACCGGGATCGACTCCTGCGCCACTGGGGCTGCGCAAGGCTTTCAAGGTCTCGGCCAGCCAGGGTCCGGCCACCACCTTTGACCACTCCGTTCCAGGAGCCGTGTCTTGGGTATCAGAAAATGCGGTCCCGGCCAACATGCGCATGGCTTCGGCGAAGGTCAGGCCGCTCTGCGCTGCCCGGCGTTCCGCCTCCTGGAACTGCCGCATGGTTTGCTCCATGCGCTCGCGATCCACCTCCACCCACTGGCCACGCAACAGGACCAGAGAATCGGTGCCTGCCAGGAGCAAGTCAATCTCTTGAGCATTCAGAGGTTCCCCCTCCAGCATCACCTCCATGCAAAAATCCAGCAGCCCGTCCAGACCTACTGCAGAAGGCTCCTTAGCGCCGACCACCGCCGTCACCTGGGGTCGGGCCGGACGGTTGGCCCGCCATGTGGCAGGCATCCGCACCACCACACCGGCGATTTCGAGGTCCGGCACACTGGCGAAAAACTGCGAGGCTTCGCCGGGACTCCAGCGCAGAGGATGAAAAATCTCTCCGGCATCCACCATCGCCTTCAACCAGGGACACCATTCGGCGGCCCGTTGCACCGGCACCAGCAGAGAGAGGAGTTTGTCCCGATTTTTCACCCCGGCATATTCGCGCAAGGCCTGTCCGAGCGGCACATGCTGGGCTTTGGCAGCGGCTGAGAGGCGAGTCGTATACGTGGCCATGAAGGCAAAAGGAAATTCCGGGTCACGCCGGTTTTCCGCCAGATTGAAATGCACCCGCCCAACCAGATTCCAGACCGGATTCATCCCCTGGAGAAAGGTCTGTAAATCCGATTCTGCCTCCGCAAGAGACGCGGCAAAAGCAACCCCGATCTTCCCCCACAGTCCGAGCAGAACATCCTCATTCAGATATTCTCCCCCAGGCATCAGGGGAGCGGCCAACACCAGGGAGATGAGGTCACTGTCAATCGGAGGTGGCACCTCGACAAATTGGTCCGAAGCACGCAGACAAAGCCCACCCACATAGCGGGCTGCAAAATCACGCCACCATCCGAACACGGGGGGCAGTGTCCGTCCCACCTCGCCCGCGCCGAGCTGCATCAGGCCATGGCCCGCCCCGTGAGAGAATGCCTGGATCAATCGCGCGGCAACCGCCTCATCCAGAGAAGGCGAATCTTCGTCTTCCTCCAGAACCAGGTTTCCATGCGGCGTCAGACGAAGTCCGAGCTGCCAATGCCCGCTCATGACGGTTGTGGTTGAACAATGCAAGTCCAATGGCTTTCCATCCCACAATGGTGGCATACCTCCTGGCGAAACCGGCGATCTCTTTTCAGATACCACTCCCGACTCATCGCCTCCCCGCGATTGGGATGGCATTCTGCGTACAGGAGAGACCACTGTCGGCCCCTGGTCGAGCGGGCACCGGTGCCAGAATTATGCTCATTCAATCGCCTGTCCAGGTCGGTGGTCCAGCCGACATAGGAGCGCCGTCCTCCCTTGCCATCACTACCCAGGATGTAGACGAAACAGGGCATGATTCCTCGTTGGTTCAGTGTCGTTGAGTGCGAGGGCACAACGTTTTGTGCGTACCACACAATCCCAACCTCCCTTAAACAGGTGGCCAGCAAACGGCCTGTGTGGTCCGTGAGCGCGCACTCCCCGCCGTAATAAAACCATTGGCCAAGAGGAGCACAGGTCACGAGATGGCGCGTTTAGTACCTTCTCCCATCTTTGGATGCCATCATATGGGCGAACAGCAACTCATCTTGCCCCGTCATTCTCCTTCACAGACTCGCGGACGAGGTTTTGAGAATGGGCAGGTCGGCGTGGCGATTGCGCGACTGGAATAGTGTTTGCCAGAAATGCCTCCCCAGATCCGTGGGAAGTTCTTCGCTCAAGCGTTGGGCCAGATGACCCACGGGAGATGGCGCAAACGCGGGCACCAGATTCTCTGCCTGGAGCAGCCAAGCGGAGAATGCCTGGGCGCGCAGGTCCGGGGCCGGTCTGCCCATGGCGAGGATCAGCGCCGCTTCGAGCCAGGAAACGAAACCGGGATGTAACTATTCAGCACCCCGCCAAAAAAAGATCCTTGACAGAGTTTTTCGCCGTT
>JADFWP010000112.1 GCA_015234115.1 Magnetococcales bacterium | reverse complement strand
GTTTTGCTTTTAAAGTCAAAACCCTGGGGGAAGAATCCCCCAGACCCCCGCTTTTTTTTAATGGTTGAAACCATTGGGTACGATGAAGATGATTTCGTCCGGATAGACCAATCCCAGATCGCGTCGCGCCACCCCTTCGACGGCTGCCGGATCTTTTTCCAGCAGGCGGATCTCCTCTTTCAATTCCTGGATGCGTCCTTCGACCTCGTTGACCTCGGACCGGACCGTGATCAACTCTTTTTCGGTCTGGCGCCAACGGACCAACCCCTGTCCGCCGAACCACAGCAAATATTGGGCCCAGCCATTGGCCACCAAAAGCGCCAACCCCAAAAAGACCCCCTTGGATGTTCCCTGACTCATGCCGTACACTCCATCGCTTTCGACCACTCTTTTGCCACGCACGGACCCATCATGACCCAGACCACGACTGCCGAAAATTTCCTCGACTTCGCCATCCAGGCCAACGTGCTGCGTTTCGGCACGTTTCAGACCAAGGCGGGACGGGCCAGTCCCTATTTTTTCAATGCCGGACTCTTCCACGACGGTGCGCGGCTCGATCGACTGGGGCGCTTTTATGCCGCCACGCTGGTCGATTCACAAGTGCCGTTCGACATGCTGTTCGGTCCGGCCTACAAAGGGATTCCGCTGGCCGCGACCACGGCCATTGCCCTGTCCCGCGACCATGGGATCAACATCCCCTTTGCCTACAACCGCAAGGAAACCAAGGATCACGGCGAGGGAGGCACCATCATCGGCGCGCCGCTGAAAGGAAAAGTGATGGTGGTGGATGATGTCATCAGTGCCGGAACCTCGATTCGCGAATCGGTGAACTGGATTCAGCAGGCCGGGGCCACCCTGGCTGGCGTGGTGATCGCCCTGGATCGCCAGGAACGTGGCACTGGCACCACCAGCGCCACCCAGGAGATCGCCTCCACCCACCAGGTTCCCGTCATTGCCATTGCCCGACTGGCAGATCTGATCCGCCTGCTTGGTTGCGATCCTGCCAACCAGGCCCATTTGCAGGCGATCCAGGCCTATCGGGATCGCTGGGGTGTGGACGGATCCGAAAACGTCTAACGGCAACTGCGCAGCGCAGCCACCGCCTTGCCGCTTCCCTTGAGCGGCACGGCGTAATCAAAGGTTTTGGTTCCGTTGGAAAAACTGATCTTCATCTCGCCGCGTTTCTGGATCTGGCCGAGCAACTCCTGGGTGTCTTCCAGGTATTGCCAGCGCCAGTAGCTGTCCTTGGCATCGGCCTCCGGGACGAAAGGAATGCTGCGCGGCTTGCCATTGTCGAAGCCGATCAACACCTTGTCGCGAGCGAGGCCGACCTTTTCCCGTTCTGTGAACAGTTCGCCGTAATAATCCTCCGAGGGGAACAAGGCCAGGATCGCCTGATGATCCCGTTCGTTCTTGGCGAGCAGAATTTCCAGTTTGCAAGCCCCCTCGACCTTGCGCACCGTGAACCGGCCGTTCTTGTAGACCTCCTTGTAGGAGTTCTCCGCGCCATGCACCACACCCCATGGCAAACAAAGAAACAACGCCGCCGCGAAAAATCGGGAAACCCCCATGACCATCGACCTCCTTTGACCCGCGATGAACACCCATGCCTGGTAATGCGCTGTGTCGATGTTTGATCGACAACACCCTCCACCCGGCCATCATCCGCGCCGTTTGCCCATTGAGGCAACTGGCGGTGACCGGATTATCATGATAGAAAGGAGACTTTTTCACAAGGCCCAGATCACCAAAAAATCAAAAAAGGAAGACCATGGCCACGAACCGCTCCGCGCTCCTTCAAAAACAGCTTCAACAGCGCATCCTGGTACTGGATGGCGCCATGGGCACCATGATCCAGGGATACGCCTTGAGCGAAAGCGACTTCCGTGGCAGCCGTTTTGCCGATCATCCCTCGGAATTGAAAGGCAATAACGATCTGCTGTGTCTGACCAGACCGGACGTGATTTCCGAAATTCACGCCGCCTATCTGGAGGCCGGAGCCGATCTGCTGGAGACCAATTCCTTCAATGCCAATGCCATCTCCCTGCACGATTATGGCATGGCCGATCTGGCCTTCGAGATCAACTGCGCAGCGGCCCGGCTGGCCCGCGCAGCGGCGGACCGGGCCACCGCCGCCACACCGGAGCGTCCACGCTTCGTGGCCGGCATTCTCGGTCCGACCAATCGCACCGCGTCGCTTTCGCCGGATGTCAACCAGCCCGGCTTTCGCAATGTCACCTTTCAGGAATTGGTGGACGCCTATGACACCGCCATCCGGGGATTGGTCGAGGGGGGCGCGGATGCGCTGATGGTCGAAACCGTCTTCGACGCGCTCAACTGCAAGGCGGCGCTGTTTGCCATTCTGGCCTTCAACGAAGGGCGGGCCGATCCGTTGCCCATCCTGATTTCCGGCACCATTTCCGATCGTTCGGGGCGCATTCTGTCGGGTCAGACCATCGAGGCCTTTGTCCACGCCACGGCCCACGCCAATCCTCTGACCATGGGACTCAACTGCGCCCTGGGCGCCGAACAGCTTCGTCCCCATCTGGTCAATCTGGCGCGCACCTCGGAGGCATTGATTTCGGTCCATCCCAATGCCGGACTGCCCAACGAACTGGGCGGCTACGACGAAACCCCGCAGGCCATGGCTGCGGTCATCCGCGAGTTTGCCCAGGCCGGGTTGATCAACATTGCCGGCGGCTGCTGCGGCACCACGCCGGAGTTCATCCGCGCCATTGCGCAGGCGGTCGCCGGTCTGCCGCCGCGCATTGCGCCGGAACCCTCCCGGCTCTGTCGGCTCTCCGGACTGGAGCCGCTGGAGATCGGCGCAGCGGATACCCTGTTCGTCAATGTGGGCGAGCGCACCAATGTGGCCGGATCCCGCAAATTCGCCCGGCTGATCCGCGACGGCAACGACGACGAGGCGGTCGAGGTGGCCCGCCAGCAGGTGATGGATGGCGCGCAGATCATCGATGTCAACATGGACGACGCCATGCTCGACGCGCCAGCCGCCATGACCCGTTTTCTGCACCGTCTGGCCGCCGAACCGGAGATCAGCCGCGTGCCGGTGATGATCGACTCGTCGCGCTGGGAAGCCATCGAAGCCGGTCTGCACTGTCTGCAAGGCCGGGGGATCGTCAACTCGTTGAGTCTCAAGGAGGGCGAGGCCAAATTTCTGGAGCAGGCCCGTTTGACCAAACGTTATGGTGCCGCTGCGGTGGTCATGGCCTTTGACGAGGCGGGTCAGGCCGACACGCTGGAGCGGCGGGTGGCCATCTGTCAGCGGGCGCACGATCTGCTGACCACGCAGGCCGGTTTCCGGCCCGAAGAGATCATCTTCGATCCCAACATCTTTGCCGTGGGCACCGGCATTCCCGCCCACGATCGTTATGCGGTGGATTATATCGAGGCCGTGCGGCGCATCAAGGCCGCCATGCCTGGAGTTTTGACCAGCGGCGGGGTGAGCAATGTCTCGTTTTCGTTCCGGGGCAACGATGCGATCCGCGAGGCGATCCATGCGGTTTTTCTTTATCATGCCATCGAGGCCGGGCTGGACATGGGGATCGTCAATGCCGGTCAGTTGGCGATCATGGAGGAGATCGAACCCGAATTGCGCAACCGGGTCGAGGATCTGGTGCTGGCGCGACGCGAGGATGCGGCGGAACGGCTGCTGGAGCTGGCCGAAGGGTTGAAGGAGCGGGCTGCCGGAGGGCAAAAGGAGCGGACCGAAGAGGCATGGCGCGAGCTGCCGGTGAGCGAACGTCTGGTCCATGCCATGGTCAAGGGGGTGGATGGTTTCATCGAGGCCGATGTCGAAGAGGCGCGGCTGGCCACCAGCGATCCGTTGAGCGTGGTGGAGGGTCCGCTCATGGCGGGCATGAACCGGGTGGGCGAGCTGTTCGGGGCAGGCAAGATGTTTCTGCCCCAGGTGGTCAAGAGCGCGCGGGTGATGAAAAAAGCGGTGGCTTATCTCACCCCCTTCATCGAAGCCGCCAAGGCGGCAGGCGGCGGCAGCGTCTCGGCCAAGGGCAAGATCCTGTTGGCCACGGTGAAAGGGGATGTGCACGACATTGGCAAGAACATCGTCAAGGTGGTGTTGCAATGCAACCATTTCGAGGTGATCGACGCCGGCGTGATGGTGCCGGGGGAGGTGATCCTCGATCTGGCGCAGAAAGAGGCGGTGGACATCATCGGCTTGTCGGGTCTGATCACCCCCTCGCTGGAGCAGATGGCCCTGATCGCCGCCGAAATGGAGCGTCGGGGATTGACCCTGCCCCTGATGGTGGGTGGGGCGACCACCTCGCCTTTGCATGCGGCGGTCAAGATCGCGCCGAACTACTCCGGAGCCGTGATCCAGGCGCGGGACGCCTCTCAGGCTGCGTTCGTGGCCGCGCAACTGCTCCATCCCGAGAAAAAGGCCGCCTTCGTGGCCGAGGTCAAGACAGAGCAGGCGAAGACGCGGGAGCAGTACCGGCAGAAAAAGAGTCCGCGTGCGTTGTTGTCGCTCGCCGAGGCCCGCGCGCGCCGGTTTGTCGAGGATTGGTCCTGCCATCCCCCCGCACCCTCCCGTTTTCACGGAGTGCAAGTGATCGCCGACCAGCCATTGGCCGATCTGGTGCCGTTCATCGACTGGACCCCCTTTTTTCAGGTCTGGGATCTGCCCGGACGTTTTCCGGAGTTGCTGAACCATCCGGAGCGGGGCGAAGAGGCGCGCAAGGTCTTTGAAGACGCGCAGCGCAGTCTGGAGCGGATCCTGCACGACCAAACCATTCGTGCCAGCGGGGTGTTCGGGCTGTTTCCGGCCCAGACGGTGGAAAACGAAGAGGTGGTGTTGTACGAAGAGGCTGCCGGTCGGAAGGTTTTGGCCCGGTTGCGTTTTATGCGGCAGCAGGGGGCGCGTCCCGAAGGTCAGCCGCAACTTTCGCTGGCCGATTTCGTGGCCTCCCAGGCGAGCGGGCAGATGGATACCGTGGGGTTGTTCGCCGTGACCGCCGGGTTGGGTGTGGACGAAGCCGCCGCCCGATTGGAGGCCGCCGGAGATGATTACGAAGCGATCATGCTCAAGGCGTTGACGGATCGTCTCGCCGAGGCTTTTGCCGAGCAGTTGCATCAGCGGATCCGGCGCGAGATCTGGGGCTATGCCCCGGAGGAGAATCTCACCAACGAAGAGCGGATCCGGGAGAAATATCGTGGCATTCGTCCGGCGCCGGGCTATCCGGGTTGTCCGGATCATGCCCAGAAGCGGGTGATTTTCGAGCTGTTGCAGGTCGAGCAGGCCACTGGCATGCGGTTGACCGAGAGTTTCGCCATGCATCCGGGGGCGGCGGTGAGCGGCTTTTATTTCGCCCATCCGCAGGCCAGTTATTTCCGTGCCGATTCGCTGGGCGCGGATCAGATCGCCGACTACGCCCGTTTTCTGGGAGAAGAGGTGGCCACGGTCGAGATGCGATTGGTCAATCAACTGGGCTACACGCCCTGAGATTCTCGGGATATGTGGTGGTGGTTTGTGTCAACGGGGTCCAGGGGCCAGTGGCCCCTGGTGGGGTCCAGGGGCGAAGCCCTTGGGACTTGGCCTTTGGCCTTTGGCGCGCTTTGCCGCAGGCGCGCCCCCTGGTCGCCGCAGGCGACGCCTTTGGGCCGGAAACTCAATGCTCCCGAAACAGTCGCGGTTTAAAGTCAAAAGATTTTAGAAATTTTTTGTTTAAAGGCAAAGTCAAAACCCTGGGGGAGGAATCCCCCAGACCCCCGCTTTTTTTTTCAATGATTGACCCACCACTCGAACAGCGCCAGTTCCGGACGCGCGCCAAAACGCAACGGAATCACCGTGGTGCCGACCCCGCGAGAAATGTAGATCGACGCCTCCCGGTCCGGACACCAGCCGGCCCGGCAGGGCTGTTCCCGCTGCAACCACCGCCCCAACAGAACGATCTGTCCTCCATGGGTGTGGCCGGCCAACATCAGATGATCCGCAACCAGCTCCTGTTGCGACAGTTGGGTCAGGGTGATGGGATTGTGGGCCAGCACCAGCATCGGCCCTTGCCAGCCCGGATGCGCCGCCAAAGCCTGCTTCATGTCGGGCTGACCGTGACGTTCATCGTCCAACCCGACCACCAGCACCCCCTCATCGATCCTCACCGCCTCGTTGACCAGCAACGTCACGCCACTGGTCGTATACAGACGACGCAACTTCACCAGATCGATCCCGGCCCAGTATTCCCAATTGCCCAGCAATGCGATTTTCCGGGCGCGCGCAGGAAGCTGCTCCAGAAACTTCTTCAGGGCCACCATCCGATCCCGCCGGGCCAGTATGTCACCGGTCAAAACCAATAGATCCGGATCCTCTTCCCTGAGAACCTGCAAGGTCTGCTGCTCCACTGCGGCGTCTCCTTGCATATGCAGATCGCTCACCTGGGCAATCCGCAATCCCCGCGCGTTCTCCCCCGCTGCCCGACCGATCACATGCCGGGTCACTTCCAGATTCTGGGATTCGTCGTTCACCACCACGCCGAGCAGCACAGTGGCCAGTCCAACCAGAATCGCCACCAACGAACGCCACATCATCGATCCACGCTCCAATCATTGAAAAAAAAGCGGGGGTCTGGGGGATTCCTCCCCCAGGGTTTTGACTTTAA
>JADFWP010000111.1 GCA_015234115.1 Magnetococcales bacterium | reverse complement strand
ACGGCGAAAAACTCTGTCAAGGATCTTTTTTTGGCGGGGTGCTGAATAGTTACGATCCAGCATGCCCTTTTGCAGATAAATAACGGTATTCGTATCCAGGATGAAGTTCATCGATCCCACGGGCGATCCCACTCGCTGCGCTGCTGTCGTTGCCAGACGACCGGATCTTCAATCGGCCAATCGACCGTACCGGCATAACGCATCAGCCGATCAGAATCTTCTTCAGACGAGTGGATCTCCACGGACCCGGCTTCCTGCAACTCAATGACAACTCTCGCCTTCTGTCCAAAGGCCATTCTGAAGGATTCCGGCAAACGTCCATCCAAAGGGATCGTGATTTCCTGTTCTATAGCGTGCAACATGACGGCCTCCGGTTAACTCGCAGCGCGACCTTTTAAACCGCGCCCATTTCGGGATCATGCGTTTTTGGCTCAAAGGCGTCGCCTGCGGCGACCAGGAGGCGCGCCTGCGGCAAAGCGCGCCAAAAGCAAGTCCCAAGGGCTTCGCCCCTGGACCCCACCAGGGGCCAATGGCCCCTGGACCCCACCAGGGGCCAATGACATATCCCAAGCTGGTTGCGATTTAGAATATACCGCCCTTCAGAAAAAAATCAAAGGCAAATCAAGGTCAACACCCTGGCTTTTCGCCCCGCATCCCGCTGGGAAGCATGCCGATCCCCAGCCCCTCCTGCCATACATCCTCACACCCCTGCCACCACCTTGGCGATCCGCTTGGCGTGATAGAAAATCCGCTTGAAATTCTCATACAAATCCATCTGTAACGAATAACCGGTAAAGTCCCCCTCGCCGCTGCGCAAGGCGCGCATCTGTTGCAGCCGCCCCTGGGCATCCAAAGCGCTGATCGCCTCCTTCTGGGCCATCACCTCCCGCGCCAGCGCAGGATCATCGGTGACAAAAGAGTCGGCAGACTGACGAAAGGTGGAGCACAAAAGCCGATGATACGCGGTGAGCGCACTGCGCATCTCTTCGGAGAGATCCGCCCGTTGCACCAGCCGCATTTCGGCGATGTGACCAAGATTGTTCTCGATGATATCCCCGATCGCTTCCAACTCATTGGCCACGGTCATGGCCGCCATGAGTTCCACCGCCGCCTGGGGCGGCAGCGTGGCACCACCGATCCCGGCCAGATAACGGGTCACGGCACGGTGAATCTCGTCCACCCGGTCATCCATCTTGCGCAGCCGGATGATCGTCTGCGGATCCTCGGAAAAAAGCGCCTCGGGCACCAGTTCCAACATCTCCTCGATCAACGCCGCGATCAACCCCACTTCGCGCCGCGCCATGGCCAGCGCCAAAGTGGGCGTTTCCAGCAGATCCTCATCCAGATAGCGCGGCCAGTAACGCTCGTTGAACTCCAGGGATTCGGTTTCGGTGCCGTAAGGATCGGGAAGCAGACGATTGGCCAGATCCACCAACGGGCGCAGCAGCGGCAGACCGATCAGCACGATCAGCAGATTGTACCCGACATGAAAAATCACCAGTTGCCACGCCCTGTCCACCGGCCATCCGGCAAGCAGCCCAGCCAACGACTCCACCCACCAGCCCACCACCAGCAAACCAGCCCCCTGGAACAGCAGATGGGCGAGAAACAACCGCTTGAGTTGGGCACTCGCAGCCCGCACCCTGTGGAAAACCGGCAGCGCCGCACCCAGATTGGCCGCAAGCACCGCAGCCAATGCCACCGAAAACGGAAGCTGTTGAAACGCCACCAGCGCGGCAAGCAATCCGACCACGGCATGCGCGGAATTGAGCAGCGCAGCCACCAGCAGCGCGGCAGGCAGCCCGATCCAGGGACTCCCCAAAAGGGCGACCAGGCCGGGCGCGTTGAGCAACGCCCCCTCCAGCAACGACAATCCCAGCAAAAGCAATCCGATGCCCAGCAGCAAATGACCCAGATAGCGCCCGTTCGGACGTGTCGAGAGCGACAGCGTGCCCGCCCCCAACACCAGCGGCAATGCCGCGAAGGTCGTTGGCGTCAACACCAGCAAAACCGCCAGAGTCGTGGTGCCGATCAACCCGCCCAGCAGCAGCAGCATGGTCTGACGGCACACCAGCAGATTGCCAGCCGCCAGCGCACCGAGCAACTCCAGCAACGCCCGGTTCGACATCAGCAGCAACCCGGCCCGCCCCCCCTCCAGCCAGCCGCACAGATCCTGGCAGACCAGCGCGCCCAACCGCTTGCGCAACGGCTCGGCCTGAAGATTGCCCAATGCGTACAGGGATTTCTCGATGCCGTAAAAATAGAGGGCAAAGCCGCTGATCCCCTGGGCGATCAACGGCCAGGAACCGCTCACGGCGTGTCGGCGGAATCGGACTCCCGCCCTCCGGTGGAAAGATCGAGGGCCGCAGCCAGCAGACGCTGCGTGTAGGGATGACGCGGACGGTTGAAAATCTCCACCGTCGGACCCGCCTCCACCACCTGCCCGTTCTGCATCACCATCACCTCATGGGACATGGCGCGGATCACCCGCAGATCGTGAGAGACGAACAGATAGGCCAGACCGTGATCCTGCTGAAGTTTTTTCAACAACTTCAAAATCTGGGCCTGCACCGAAAGATCCAGCGCGCTGGTGGGTTCGTCCAGCACCAGCAGTTCGGGCTTGAGGATCATGGCACGGGCAATGGCAATGCGCTGTCGCTGACCGCCGGAAAATTGATGGGGATAACGCTCCAGAGCCTCGGCCTCCAGCCCCACCTCGGCCAGAATCGCGGCCGCCATGGCGCGGCGTTTGACCGGATCGGGTTCCAGTTCGTGGATGGTCAACCCCTCTTCGAGAATGGCGCCAATGGTCAACCGGGGCGACAACGACGAAAAAGGATCCTGAAACACCACCTGCATGCGCCGACGACGCAACCGCTGGGTGTTGCGATCCCCGGAACGCAGATCCAGACCTGCGAATTCCAATGTGCCGGTGCCTGCGTTCAATTGCAGAATCGTCTCGCCCAGGGTGGTCTTGCCGCTGCCCGATTCGCCCACCACCCCCAGAGTCTCCCCCCGACGCAGCGTGAACGAAATGTGGTCCACGGCCTTGATCCAGCCGACGGTTCGTTTCAACAGTCCCTTTTTGATCGGAAAATGACAGCAGATATCATTGGCGGTCAACAGGATCGGCGCATCCGCAACCCGTGGCGGCGCCTCGGCATCGGGCAGAGAACCCAGCAGCGTGCGGGTATAATCGTGCTGCGGCGCGGCAAACAGGGTTCGGGTGTCGGCGGTTTCGACGATCCGGCCCTGACGCATCACATAGACCCGATCCGCGCATTTGCGCACCATGGGCAGATCATGGGTGATCAGCAGCATGGCCATGTTGAGTTCCCGCCGCAACCGGGTGAGCAGTTCGAGAATCTGGGCCTGGATGGTGACATCGAGTGCGGTGGTGGGTTCATCGGCGATCAGCAGGGCCGGACGACGGGCCAGAGCCATGGCGATCAGCACCCGTTGGCGTTGTCCGCCGGAGAGTTGATGGGGATAGGCATCGAGCCGGGCCTGGGGATCGGGAATGCCGGTCCAGGTGAGCAGTTCCACCGCCCGTTGACGCAAGGTGCCGTGGTCCAGCTCTCCATCCAGTTGAATCGATTCGGCGAGCTGATGAAAAATCGGCTGAACCGGATTCAGGGCGGTCATCGGTTCCTGGAAGACCAGGGCCACCTCGGCGCCACGCATGCGCCGCATGGCGTCCGGATCCAGGTTGGCGATGTCGCGGCCCTGAAAGCGGATGCCCGCTGCCGTCACCGTGGCCGAAGGAGGCAGCAGACGCAGCAGAGAGAGCGCGGCGACACTTTTGCCGCTGCCCGATTCTCCGACCAACGCCACGGTTTCGCCGGGTCCGATGGCAAAAGAGATCCCCTGGACCGCCTCCACCGTGGTCTGTTCGCCCCGGAAGGTGACGCGGAGGGAATCAACCGCGAGCAGGGGAGCGGGAGAGGTATTCATTCCTTGCGGGGATCCATGGCGTCGCGCAGCGCCTCGCCGATAAAGTTGAGCAACAGCAGCATCACCACCAACGTCACGAAGGCCGAAAGCGACAGCCACCAGGCTTCGATGTTCCCTTTGCCCTGGCGCAGCAACTCGCCGAGGCTCGGGGTGGTGGGCGGCACCCCCAGACCAAGAAAATCGAGGCTGGTCAGGGCCAGAATCGCTCCGGAAATGCGGAAGGGCAGAAAGGTGATCACCGGGGTCATGGCATTGGGGAGCAAATGACGAAACATGATCACCCGGTCCGAAGCCCCCATGGCCCGGGCCGCTTTCACATAGACCATGGTGCGCGCCCGGAGGAATTCGGCCCGGACATAATCGGCCAGCCCCATCCAGCCAAACAGAGACAGCAGCACGAGCAGCAACGGAATGCCGGGGTTGAAGATCCCCGCGAAAATGATCAGCAGATAGAGTTCCGGCATGCTGCCCCAGATCTCCATGAAACGTTGCAACCACAGATCCACCCGACCGCCAAAATAGCCCTGCACCGCGCCCGCCAGAATGCCGACCGCCACGCCGATGGCGGTCAAGGCCAGGGCGAACAGCACCGACAGCCGGAAACCATAGATCAGGCGGGCGAACACATCGCGGGCGCGGTCATCGGTGCCCAGCAGGTGGCCTTGGCCGGGGCTGGCCGGGGCTGGTCGGGTATCGTAGCGGTCGATGGAGGCAAAACCGTGCGGATTGGGAGGAAACAGCACCCAGTTGCTGCCCTGATGGAGATTCTTGAGAATTTCCGGGTCTTTGTAGTCGGTTTCGGTAACAAAATCGCCCCCGAAGGTGGTTTCCGGGTAGCTCACCAGCAACGGGCTGTAAAGCGCGCCTTGATACCAGATCAGCAGGGGTTTGTCGTTGGAGACCAACTCCGCGGCCAGAGACACGAAAAAAAGCGCGGAAAAAACCCACAGAGAGACCAGGCCGCGTGGATTGGACTTGAAGCGGCGCCAGCGACGGCGTGTCAGAGGAGTGGGTTGCAAGAGATTTGGCATGGAAAAAGCTTACCCGATCCTTGCGGCGGCGGCAAGGGAGGGGAGCGTCCATTCCGAACCGATGTTCTGGCCCTGCGTTGCTTGCCAGAAGCGCGTCGCTGAAAGATGCACACTTGTGAAAGAAAAGAGAGGGTCTGGGGGATTCCTCCCCCATGGTTTTGACTTTAAATAAAAAATCTTTAAAAATGTTCTGCTTTTAAAGTCAAAACCCTGGGGGAGGAATCCCCCAGACCCCTTCTTTTTTCTCAATGGTTTTACCATGGATCGGAGCCGTGACAGCTCCTGGTTTGCAACACGAGGCAAAACGTATGGCCAACATGCAAGAACGATGGGAAGAACCCCGCTGCGCTCCAGGCGTGCCACCACGGGTGGTCGGGAACGACGGGAGCCTGCGTCCATCCGCCTCCACGGACAGCCCCTCCCCGCCACCGCTCTCCCCGTTGAATCTGAATACGGTGTTGACCGTGGAAGATCTGCGACGGTTGATGAAAATCGTGGCTTACAGCTGAACCGCAACCATCCAGAAAAAGTGTCTTTCCGAAGATTATTGAAAGAAAAGAGAGGGTCTGGGGGATTCTTCCCCCAGGGTTTTGACTTTAAACAAAAAATTTTAAAAATGTTTTGCTTTTAAAGTCAAAACCCTGGAGGAAGAATCCCCCAGACCCTCTCTTTTCTTTCAACAGGCTGCCCGGACCAGCGGTGCCTGAAAATCATGGCAATCATCCCTCCTTTTTGCTAGACTTCCAGAATCACTCCTCCTCCTCCGGATCGGACCCAAAGAGATGTCTTCAGACCATATTTTCATTCGCGATCTGCGCGTTCACTGTGTCATCGGCATCCAGGAGTGGGAACGGCTGACCCGTCAGGAGGTGTGCATCAATCTGGAACTGTGCACCGATACCCGCCAGGCCGGAAAAAGCGACCGGATCGACGATACGGTCGATTACAAAACCCTCACCAAACAGATCATCGCCCATGCCGAAGGGGCAGGCTGTTTTCTGGTGGAGGCCCTGGCCGAACAGATCGCGCAACTCTGCCTCCAACACCCCAGGATCCAATCGGTCCGGGTCGCAGTGGAAAAACCCGGCGCCTTGCGGTTTACCCGGTCGGTCGGAGTGGCGATTCAACGCGCCAAAACATAGCGTGAACACTCCGATCCTCATCGCTTTCGGCACCAACATGAACCCGGAACACAACCTGCTCCAGGGCCTTGCCGCATTGCACGATGCCATCGGGATCCACGCCATTTCCACCGTCTATCGCACCCGCGCCGTGGCTGGACCCGACACGCCGCCCGATCTGCGCTTGCCCGATTTCCTCAACGGCGCTTTGCAACTCCAGGGGGAACAGGATCCCTGGGAACTCCGGGATACCCTGAAACAGATCGAAAAAAAACTGGGCCGCCAATCCGGTCAGCCGGGCTGGGCACCGCGCCCGCTGGATCTTGACATCGCGCTCATGGGAACGCTGTGCCTGGAAAACGAACGTCTGACCATTCCGGATCCCGACATTCCCTGGCGTCCTTTTCTGGCCAGACCACTCGCCGAGTTGGCCCCGACACTGCGCCATCCGGTTCTGAATCAAACCCTGCACACCATCGCCGCCCGTTTTCCCCCGACCGATACAGAGATGGCACCCGTTCTGCCGATCACCGTGCGTTTACAGAACATGCTATCGCTTTGATCTGTCAACCGCACCCACTTCGAGATGTACACTTTTAAAAAAAAAGAAGGGGTCTGGGGGATTCTTCCCCCAGGGTTTTGACTTTAAACAAA
>JADFWP010000110.1 GCA_015234115.1 Magnetococcales bacterium | reverse complement strand
AAGTCAAAACCCTGGGGGATGAATCCCCCAGACCCCCTCTTTTCTTTCAATGGTTGGAGTCTGATTCGGGAAACATCACCATGAATCGTGACCAGGGACTCGATGCACGCTCCATCATGGTCTGGCGCCTGCGACGCATGGCAGCCATCGCCCTGATCACGGCCATTCTCACCGCACTAGGTCTGCTGGTTGCCATTCACCTGCTCACCGATCCAACCACCGGCTTGAGCTATCGGGAAATCTTCCACGCCCATGCCGTGAAACGCGCCCATCTGCTGCCGGTGCTGCTCATCGCCGGATTGATTCTCACCACCGCAACCGGCATTCTCACCTGGTTGATCGCCCTCTACAGCACCTTCCGCGTCGCCGGCCCCCTGCATCGTTTCAGTCTGAACCTGGATCGCCAGATCCATGCAGGCCCCCTGCCCCTGGAAAGTTTCCGGGAAGGGGATCTGCTGCGCACCGAACACCTGCACTTTTCAGGCGCGCTCAACCGCCTGCAATACCACTATGATCTCTTGAACGAACGGATCGATCACGCCCTGATCGCCGCCAAGGATCCGGATCCTCAAATCTGGCACGCCTCCCTGGAACGGCTGAAATCCCATGAACGTCAGGTCCGGCTTTAACACCGCACTCACCACGCTGCTGCTGCTCACGCCACTGCTCATGAGCCGCTCCTCGGGCGCCTTGAATCCCCATCTTGGCAGCAGCCTGTGCCCGGAATGCCACCTCACGGATCAGGTCTCCCCGGATCAGGCCCGCATGCTGGTCACCTCGCAGGAGAAACTCTGTCTGAAATGTCATCCCAAATCCACCCAGGCCAGCCATCCCTCCGGCTTCATGCCCCTGAAAACTCCGCCGACCCCCTTTCCTCTCGACTGGAAAGGGGAGCTGACATGCAGTTCCTGTCATCTGATTCATGGCAGTGTTCCCGGTTTGCTGCGTTCTGCGGATCGGGGCGCGGCCTTCTGTCACAACTGTCATGCCCCGTCGTTTTTTGAACGCATGCCCGATCATGGGAGTTCTCTGGTGCTTTCCGGTCATCTGGCCGCCAGCCGGGACGATCATCCGGGGGTGGAACTCGATCCGTTCTCCCTGCAATGTCTGAGCTGTCATGACGAGAAAAACGGCAATGCGCCGCAACGGGTGGGCATGCGTCTGGATGGTCTGCTGCGTCATGGCGGCAGCTCCGGCCTTAGCCATCCGGTAGGTCGTCCGTACGACAAAGCCACCTCTTTTGGCGGCTACCACCCCCAGTCCCGCCTGCCGACCGCTGTGGCTCTGCCAGACGGCAAGGTGGGTTGCATCTCCTGTCACCAGGGATATACCAAAAATCACGGTCGCCTGACCGTGGACAATCAAGGATCCGCCCTGTGTCTGAGCTGTCACGATCTATGAACCGACGCCCGCCGCTGCTCACACCTCGGGTTCATCAACCCCGGCAACGCCATTTTGTGGATCAGCAGATCCAGTTGGGAATGATGATTGCGCTGGTCGCCTTGGAAATCATGCTGATCGTGGCCAGTCTGTGGGTGCTTTACGGACGTTTCCAGACGCTGATCGAAGAGAATCTCTACCGCATCCACCCGCTGGAACACGATCTGTTCACACTGCTGCTGCAAGAGACCGGCTGGGTGCTGCTCGGGCTGGTCCTGGTCAATCTGATGGGATTGTGGTGCGCGGATCGCATCTGGATGTGGTATGTCCGCCGGGTGTTGGGGAACTTCGTCCAGTTGGCCAATCAGGTCGCGGATCTGGATTTTCGTGCCGATCGGGCCTTGGCCAAAGTGCATGCGGTCCTGGAGTTGATGATCCAGTGGCGCGCCAAGGAGCGGCAGCGGGCCGAGGCGATCCGGGAGTTGCTCGGCGCGTTGGAACAGGCTCCAGCCGAGGAGCGGATTCTGTTGCTGAAACGGCTGCGCACCCTGATCCCTCCATACAGCCGCCAGTTCCTCGGGACGCGCGGGCCTGACCACAACCATTGAAAAAAAAGAGAGGGTCTGGGGGATTCTTCCCCCAGGATTTTGACTTTAAAAACAAAATATTTTTAAAATTTTTCTGTTTTTAAAGTCAAAATCCTGGGAGATGAATCTCCCAGACCCTCTCTTTTCTTTCAATGGTTGGATTCAGCTTCCCTTCTGCGTGGCTGCGGCATCCACCTTTTCTTGCAAACGGGTCAGCAACGGCTCGATATCTTCCGCCGTGCGAATGGCCTGCTGGAACTGGGAACGATAGTTGGCCACCACACTCACCCCCTCGATCACCACATCATCCACCTTCCAGGCGCCATTGGTGTTGCGCATGTAATAACCGAGCCGATACTGCTGCCCCTTGGCATACACGACGCTCTCCACCAATACCAGATCCTCGGCCTTGTTGGTCTCCTTGACGAACTCCACCCGCTCGCCATTGTAACGCTCGATCACCCCCATGTAGGTGTTTTCGAGCAGACGACGGAACAACTCGGAAAACCGCTGCTGCTGACCCGGCGTGAACTTGACCCAGGCCCGCCCCACCGCACTCTGGGACATGCGGGCGAAATCGAATTCCTGATAGATGACCCGCCGCAACATCTCGCGCCGCTCCTCGCGCCGGGCAGGCACGGAGAGTTCCGGATCCTTGAGAATGGCAACGGCCTCCTGCACCGAAGCGGCCAACTTGCCCATGCGCCCCCCCTCCTGAGTCGCGGTCACGCTCCACACCGACAGAGGGGCCAGGACGACGATCCAGAAAAACAAACGGTTGACCATGAAACGGCGCAACATCTCTTGAAACTCCTTGACTCTGAATTATTTGACGCTGCCATGAATGAATTGACTGATCAACTCTTCAAAGTTGATGGCTGGCTCGGTCTGCCGGATCACCCCTTCGGCGGTCAGCAGTTTGGCCGAGCCTCCCGGAGAGATGACGATATAGCGATCGCCGATCAATCCCTTGGTACGGACCGAAGCGATGGCATCCTCCTGAATGGCCACCTCGGGTTGCACCAGCAGCCGCACCCGCGCCTCGTAATCGACCCGGTTGAGTTCAATGCGATCGACCCGCCCCACGCCAACGCCGGCGATCTCGACCGATGCGCCCACCTTCAGCCCGGCCACGGAGGAGAACTGGGCATAAAGCGGCACATGCCCCCCACCCACCAGCTCCATGCGGGCCAGACGGACCGACAACCAGGCCAGAGCCAGCAACCCGGCCAACACGAACAGACCCACCGAAAATTCCAACCGTGCGCTTCTCACCGCGCGTCTCCTCGGACGATTGCGTTAAATCACCTGAATGGGACCGTCAAGATCTCCACGAATGAACTGCCGGATCACGGGATCGGAAGAGGCGTTCACCTCGCGGGAAGGGCCGGAAAAGAGCACCTTGCCCCGATGCAACACGATCACATGATGGCACCACTTGAAGATCTCCGGCACCGCATGACTGATGATCACCATGGTATAACGGGTTCGCAAGAAGGTGTCGCAAATCAAATAATGAATCGCATTTTCGATAATCGGATCCAACCCTGCGGTCGGCTCGTCCAGCAGCAGGATTTCCGGATCGGTCACCAGGGCGCGCGCCAGAGCGGCCCGTTTCATCATGCCGCCGCTCAACTCGTCGGGATATTTGCGCTCCATGCCGACCAGATTGACCTCTTCCAGACAACGCATGACGCGCGCGCGAATTTCCGTTTCGCTGCATTTGGTCTTTTCTCGCAAAGGAAAGGCCACATTGTCATAGACATTCAGCGAATCGAACAGCGCCCCGCCCTGGAACAACAGACTGAACCGGCCACGCACCCGGCTCAATTCCCGCCCGAAGAGACCCGCCAGCGGTTGCTCGCCCACCCGAACCGTCCCCTGATCGGGTTTCATCAGACCGACCATGTGTTTGAGCAGCACACTCTTGCCGCCACCGCTCATGCCGATGATGGCCGTGACGCGATTGGCCGGAATGGTCAGATCTACGGCATCGAGCACGCGACGACCATCGAGCACCTTGACCACGCGCTCGAATTGAATCACCGGCTGGACCACGGAATCGACCAAATAATTTTCACGTTCCGTGGCAAACTGCCGATAGAGACACTCGTGCAGCGCCGATTGATCGATATATCCCATCTCGACCAGGGTGCGTCCGACCAGATGGGCGCTGACCACAGACGAAGTGCCGCTCGCCCGCTGGCGTTGCAACGCCAGATCGAGCTGACGCGCGGTGACGCATCCATTGGCCACCAACAGCTCTCCCAGAGGCAACGGTGACAACATGAGATCTTCCTTACAGCATGATCGACGTAATGAAATAATCACAAACCAGGATCAGCACCGAACTCAGGACCACGGCCGAGGTGGTGGCATGGCTGACCCCTTCGGCGCCCCGTCGGGTATAATAGCCCTTGTAGGTACAGATCCAGGTGACGATCAGGCCGAAGCTGACCGATTTGATCAGTCCGGTCACGATATCGTGCATCTCCACCGCCGATTCGATGCCGCCCAGGAAGGTGCCGCCACTCATGCCCAACAGACGCACGGCCACCAGGTATCCGCCCCAGATGCCGATCACGTCGAACAGCAGGGTCAGCAGCGGCAGCACGAGGAGTCCGGCTTCGATGCGCGGCACCACGAGGAAAGGCATGGGGGCGATGCCCATCACCTCCAGGGCGTCGATCTGCTCGCGGATGCGCATGATGCCAAGCTCGGCGGTCAGCGCGGACCCGGCCCGACCGGTGACCATCAGCCCCGACAGCACAGGCCCGAGTTCGCGGATGATGGAGAGCGCCACCGCCGGTCCCAGCAGGGCCTCGGAACCAAAACGCGAAAGGGTATAATAGCCTTGCAATCCCAACACCATGCCCGCAAAAACGGCGGTCAGGGCCACCACGAACAACGAGCGGATGCCGATGAAATGCACCTGTTGCAAAAAACGGGTCCAACGATAGGGCGGGACCAGCATCGAAACAAAAATTTCCATAAGAAACAAGGACATGCGCCCCATTTCCCGGATTGCATCCATGGATGCCGCACCCAGTTGTCTCACCTGTTCGAACATAGCGATCCGTCTTTGGAGGTTGGCATGGCAGACCTTAGTGGACAATAAAAATTGAATCCAGGGATAAAATATTTTAAACTTGTTGCAAACCCGTCAATTATCACCCATCATCTTGTTCATTGGCAAGGGCCGTTGGCCAATTAATGAAAACAACCCGAACAGGGACCAATACAATGCGTAAGATATTGCTGACTCTCCTGATATGGGCACTTTTATGGCTCCCCGTCCCCGGTTCGGCAGGCGACGGTCTCCTGCACCATGAGCCGGGAGTGATGACGGCCACCGCCGATCCGACCGACACCAGCCGTGCGACCGACGAGTTCGACTCCCCCACGGTCTCCGACCCCCTGGAGCCTTGGAACCGACTGGTCTTCACCTTCAACGACCTGTTCTATCACGGTCTGCTCAAACCGATCTCCCAGGTCTATGTCGCCATTCTGCCCGAGCCGGTCCGCATGATGGTCGGCAATTTCTTCCGCAACCTGGCCATGCCAAAACACTTCGTGAGCGCGGTGCTGCAAGGCAAATGGGAAGAGGCCGGACGGGAACTGACCCGCTTCGGCATCAATACCGTGCTGGGCGGACTGGGCTTTTTCGATGTGGCCGAAACCCACTTCAATCTCAAGAGCAGCGACGAGGATCTCGGCCAAACCCTGGGCACGCTCGGCATGGACGACACGATCTACATTCAATGGCCGATCCTCGGGCCATCCACCTTGCGCGACTCCTTCGGCATGGTCGGCGATACCATGCTCAACCCGTTGAGCTACTACCCGGAAAACCCCTGGACCCGCATGGAACTCTACGGCACCCGACAGGTCAACGATACCGCCACCCACCTCGGAGAGTACGAAGATCTCAAAAAAGCGGCTTTCGATCCCTATGTCGCCCTGCGGGACGCCTATTTGCAAATGCGTCGCGATCAGGTGCAACGCTGACTGCGGCGCCACTCCCGATGCTCCGGCAGAACCCGATCCTCGTTGCCAAGATCGGGTTCTTTGTTTTGCCACCCTGCATGCCATCCTTTGAATGGCACACAATTTTTTGGCATAATGCTCGCTATTCGGTCACCACGAAGCGGACATCCCCCCTGCAACAGGCCGGATGACCGTCAAATCATCCACGTTTTCTCCTCTGGAGTGGTCCGCATGAAGCATTTGCGATTATTTGCTTGTATTTTTAGCGTATTAGCGAGCCTGATGTGGAGCGGAAACGCGCAGACTGCGGACACCCTGGACGAAATCTATGCCATCGTGGACCGCAAAGAGTTCGACACGGCCCTCAAGCGGTTGAACCTCTACCTCACCCAGCACCCCCGCGATGCCCAGGGGCGTTTTCTCAAAGGTCTGATCCTCACCGAAACCCGGCAACGGGAGCAGGCCATCGAAGTCTTTTTGCAATTAAGCAAAGACTTCCCGGAACTGCCCGAACCCTACAACAATCTGGCGGTGCTGTACGCCGAGCAGGGACACTTCGACAAGGCCCAGGAGGCGTTGACCCAGGCGGTCAAGGCCCATCCCAACTATGCCACGGCCCACGAGAATCTGGGGGACATCCACGCCAAACTGGCCTCCCAGTCCTATGCCCGCGCCCTGAAACTCAACCAGGGCAACACAGTCCTGGCCGGCAAGCTCAACAAGGTGAAAACCCTGTTCGCCGAAAGCCAGGGCGAAACCCACGCCAAACAAAACGGCGCTGTCACAACGGCCAAGGCCACGACCCGCACGGAACCGACCCATACCGCCCAGGCCGAAACCCCCAAGCCCCATGCTCCGGCGGCTCCAGCCCAGGCCGAAACGCCCAAGCCCCAGACCCCGGCGGCTCCGGCCCAGGCCGAAA
>JADFWP010000010.1 GCA_015234115.1 Magnetococcales bacterium | reverse complement strand
CCAGGGGGATAATCCCCCTGGACCCCTGTTAATGGAACGACGCATCCCGAGATGGGCGCGGTTTTAAAGTCAAAGTCCTGGGGGATGAATCCCCCAGACCCCCTCTTTTTTTTCACTGGTTTTTCAATGAATCAATCACATAATCCGGGCAGATGCCGCGCGCTGCGCACAACGACTCCAACCGCTCCCCCCAACCCGCGCACGCCCCGGACAAAGTGAGACAACTGGCAAATCCCATGGCCGCCGCACCCAGAATATCGGTATCCAACGTATCGCCGATCATCAGAATCCGCTCCCTCGGCACCCCCGGAAAACGCTGCACCACCTCCTGAAAGATCGGTCCAAACGGCTTGCCGATCCCCTCCAGCTCCAACTCAAACCGCTCCGCCAGATCCATGGCCGCATAACCGGCCACCGCTTCCAGCCGACCATCCGGCTTGGGCGTGGCCAGATCCGGATTGGCCAACAGCAACGGCACCTTTTTTTGCGTCAACAAAGCCACGGCATCCAACTCCTGCTGACCGCCGTGATAATCCCGATTGCTGCAAAACAGAATGTATTCCGCCTCCTCCAGCCGCCGCCCGCTCCCCGGATGGTTGACCATCCACCTCTCCGGATCCGGTGCGTAAGCCGAGGCGCTGTCTTCACTGCCAATCAGCAGATACGGAACCTCTCGATACCGCGAATCCGCCACATACGGCCCCACGGCCATGCCGGAAGAGAGGATCTGCCCAACCTCCAACTCAAATCCCCAACTTTTGAACTTGCGGATCATGTTGGCCGGAGATTGCGAAGCATTGTTGGAGACCACCCGCACCGCCTTGCCCTGCTGTCGCATCCAGGCCACCGCCTCGGGCGCACCCGCAATCACGCCATCCCCCAGATTCAACACCCCGAAAGCATCCAGCAGAATCAGATCGAACCCGGCGACCAGTCCGGTCAACGTGGTACGCACCAGCCGACCCTGCCGCAACCGGGTCTCCAGATCGGGCTGTGCACGACACAGCATCTGTCGATAGCGGCCATAACGGGGAGTCAAAGCCTCCTGGGAGGAGATATGCGGCTTGGTGCCCATGACACAAAAGCTCATCAGGTTGGGGAAATGGCGAGCGCGTATCGCGCTACTATACCCGCAAAAAGACCGGATTCCCATGGCATGGACGCACTTTCATTCAATTTTCCTGGACCACCATTTTTCACTATACATTCATCAAAAAATTTTTTAATATAACGCCCAAATCGTGATCATGGCGGAAAATATCATTTTGTACATGAATGGTCCATCATTCAATTATTAAAAGAAAAGAGAGGGTCTGGGGGATTCCTCCCCCAGGGTTTTGACTTTAAAAGCAAAACATTTTTAAAGATTTTTTGTTTAAAGTCAAAACCCTGGGAGAGGAATCCCCCAGACCCTCTCTTTTCTTTCAAAAGTGTGCGTCTCGAAATGATCGCGGTTCAACGTCCATCCCCTCGCAATCCATCCTGCCAGAAGGTCACCATTCCATGAGCTTTTCCGACACCCGTCTGCGCGTTTTCTATTCGGTTGCCAAGCATCTCTCCTTCACCCGCGCGGCTGAAGAGCTGTATCTGACCCAACCTGCGGTCACTTTTCAGATTCGTCAACTCGAAGAGCATTTCAATACCCGTCTGTTCGACCGGCATCACAACCGCATCTCGCTCACGGAAGCCGGCACCATGGTTTTCAATTATGCGGACCGGATTCTGGAACTCTACCGCGAAACCGAAAAGGCCATCAACGAGATGACCGGCGTGACGCGCGGCGTAATCAAACTCGGAGCCACCACCACGCTGGGCGAATATCTGCTGCCCATGATCCTGAGCGGCTATCACGATGATTTTCCAGGCGTCCAGGTACGTCTGACCGTGCACAACACCCGCATGGTGGTGCGCAAACTCGAAGATGCCACCATCGACATCGGCATGGTCGAAGGGCCGGTCAACAATAAGAACATTGTGGTCTCCCCCTGCATGGAGGATGAACTGGTGGTGATCGTGGCGCCGGGTCACCCTCTGGCCAAACTGGAGGAAGTGCCGGTCCAACTGCTCAAGGAATATCCCTTTGTCTCCCGCGAGGAGGGGTCCGGCACCCGCGCGGTGATCACCGAACAGTTGAGCAAGTTCGGGATCAATTACGAGCAGTTGGACATGATTCTGGAGATGGGTTCCACGGAGTCGATCAAGGCGGCGGTGGAGGGAGGCGTGGGCTTCAGCATCGTCTCGCTGATCGGCCTGCGCAAGGAGGTGGCGTTGAACTCGCTGGCGATCCGGCGGCTCAAGGAAGGCACCATGAAGCGGCGACTCAATTTCGTCTATCAGAAACAGAAATTCCGTTCCAAGGCGGTGGAAGAGTTTCTCGCCTATGCCCAGGGCGAATGTGCCAAGATCAAGGAAAAGCCGATCGTCTGAATCGGATCCGACCAGTGAAAAAAAGAAGGGGTCTGGGGGATTCCTCCCCCAGGGTTTTGACTTTAAACCGCACCCAGTTCGGGATATGTCATTTGGCAATGGGGTCCAGGGGGATTATCCCCCTGGTGGGGTCCAGGGGCGAAGCCCTTGGGACTTTCGCCTTTGGCGCGCTTTGCCGCAGGCGCGCCCTCCGGTCGCCGCAGGCGACGCCTTTTGGCCAAAAACTCATGATCCCGAAATAGTCGCGGTTTAAACAAAAAATTTAAAAATGTTTTGCTTTTAAAGTCAAAACCCTGGGGGAAGAATCCCCCAGACCCCCGCTTTTCTTTCAAAAGTGGACATCTCGAACTCACAAGGTCACGCGCATGAGTGCCACCACAGTACGGGTTCTGGAACGGGTTCTGGTCTTGCTGGGCGCGCATCCGCCCCATGTGGCCACAGCCCGTCAGCAACTGGATACGCTGCTCGCCGCCCCCCCGTGCGATGACGAAACCGCCACAGCACGCAAACAGGTGGTGCGACTGCTGGATCAGTTGGCGCTGCCGATGCTGGAAGGTCATCCGGAAACCATGCTGGTGGCCGAGACGTTGCGGGAACGGCTGCAACAGCACGGCTCCTTGAGCGGCATGCGTTCGGCTTTGGAAAAGGCGTCGTCCTGGATGCTGCGTCCGCCACCGGCCCAGGGAGGACGCGACGCACTGCCTGCCACGCTCTCGGGCCGGATGTTGACCGCCGTGCGGTTGCACGGGGAGTCGCTGCCCGAAGTGCGCAACGAGGCAACACGCCTGCTCGATCTGCCGCCCGGCACGCCGCCCTGGTCCGAGGTGGAGGCGTTGCTGCAACAGGTGCGCGCCCATGCAGGCACGATCCCCCCCGCCCCCTGGGAAGAGGAACGCGAACGTCTGGGTCAGGCGATCCTGCAAGGATTGGCGCGATTGCAGCAGCTCCATCCCTGCGGAGAGGGCGAGGAACACAAAACCGCAGAGATCGAAACCGCCGAACGGTTGCGGCAACGGGGCAAAGAGGCCAAACAGCGTGCCCGCTCCCTGGCAGCGCGCATCGAAGACAGCAAGGCGATGGCCGAACGGTTGAAAAGCCGTTTGCGCAAGCTCGAAGAGGCGGTGGGACAGGCGCGGATCGAAGGATTCATGGATCCTTTGACCGGTTTGCCGGACCGGTTTGCCTTTACCGCTCAACTCAAACGCCATCTGGAACGGGCAGTGCATCTCAACGAGTCGTTTTCGTTGGCCTTGCTGCATTTTTATGATTTTGCCCCCCAGGTCAGACGGTTGGGTCACGAGGGAGAGACGCGGCTGCTGGATGGCATCGTGAGTCAGATCCGCCGCTCCTTGCGTGAAGAGGAGTATCTGGCCCGGTTGAGCGTCGAACGGTTGGTGATTCTCTTTCCGCGTTCGGATCAGAACCGGGCCGAAATGGCGGTGCAGGAGATCAAACGGATGTTCGAGCAGACCCGTTTTCAGATCGACTCCCAGGAGATCGATCTGGATCCCTATTGCGGCACCGTGGCCTTGGGACCGGAGATGAGTGGCCAGGAGATGCTGGAATTGACCGATCGGGTGGCGGCGGTGGCCAAACGGGAGGCGGGAGCGCGGGAACCGCGTCTGCATCCCGTGCGGATCTGCCGATGCTGATCATGACATGGCATTGAAAGAAAAGAAGGGGTCTGGGGGATTCTTCCCCCAGGGTTTTGATTTTAAAAGCAAAACATTTTCAAAAATTTTTGTTTAAAGTCAAAACCCTGGGGGAAGAATCCCCCAGACCCTCTCTTTTTTTTCAAAGTTTTTTTAAAAGTTTCTCTCAATTCAAGGGGCACGCATGAAAGCCGAACGGTTGACCAGTGAATTGACGCACATCCGGGAGTTGCTGGAAGAACCCAAACCCGATCTGCGCGGCGCCTTTCTGGCGGCACGGGAGTTGTTGACCCAAGGCCCCTGCCAACGGGAGCTGGCCGAGGTGAAAGAGTCGGCCATCCAGATCCTGGAGCGACTGACCCTGCCCGCCTTGAACGGCGAACGGGAAAAACAGGTCCAGGTGAGCCGTCTGATTCGTGCGATCCGCCGCAGCGAGCAACTGAACGACGATACCCTGGAACCGCTGATCGCCGAAATCGCCCCCTGGATCGCCGAAGCTGCGGAACGGGCCGGCAGACGCGAACCGCTCCCTTCTTTTGCCCCCGAACTGCTCACCCTGGCCTTGCAGACCCTGGCGGTGCCGGATCTGGAGGAGACCGAGGAGGCGCCACAAGTGGTGCTCTCTTCCGGCGGCAACCAGACTCCGACCAATCTGCAATGGCACGACAGCTACCGTCGTCTGGGTCGCATCATCACCACCGAGCACCGCAACCGTTCGGCCTGGGCCAGGGAGCGCAAGGGCTTGACCGATGCCGTGACCGCCCTGGGCGCGGATCTGGTGGAGGCTGCGGCCCTGATCGGTCATCAGGAGACGGCCACTCCCGGCTGGAACCAGACTCTGGGGGACGATCTGTTGACCCGACCCGATGCGGTGATGGAGACCCTGCGGATCGAGGAACAAAAATTCTGGTCCAGGGTGACCGAACTGGAAACCGCCCTGGCCCAAAACCAGGAGGTGGTGGGACGGTTTCAGAACCTGTTGCGGCGCGCGGAAAATTCCCTGATGGCCTCGCGGGATGAAACCCTGGTGGATCCTTTGACCGGTCTGCCGAACCGATTTTCCTTTCTGGCCCGTCTGGCACGCAGCATGGAACCGGCACCCGGCGAAAAACGTCCGGCAGCCGGCGTTTTTGCGGTGATTTTTCTGCGGGTGGACGAACACGACGAATTGACCCGCACGCTGGGACGCGAACGGGTCAATCAGGTGATTGCGGCGCTGGCGGGACAGCTCGGTTCACTGATCGAATCCGACACTTATCTGGCCCGCTGGAACGAAGAGAGCTTCGCCTTGTTGTGTCCGGGGGCGGAAGCGGCCACGGCCTTGAATCTGGCCACCGGTCTGCATGCCACGTTGAGCCGTGAACGGTATGAATGGGCCGACGTCCTGATTCATCTGCGTCTGGGTTGCGGTGTGGTTCCGTGGGTGGCTGGCATCACCGAAGAACGGCTGTTGGGTCTGGCGGAACAGGAGGCCAAAAATGCCCTGAAAGATGGCTCCAATCCGGTGCGCCTGGCCGATCCGCAGGAATGAAAAACCATTGAAAAAAAAGAGGGGTCTGGGGATTCATCCCCAGGACTTTGACTTTAAAAACAAAATATCTTAAAAATTTATTTTTTAAAGTCAAAGTCCTGGGAGATGAATCTCCCAGACCCTCTCTTTTCTTTCAATAATGTCACCATGACCGCCCCTTGTACACTGGTGACAGGGAGCGATGGAAAACTTTTAAAAAAAAAGAGGGGTCTGGGGATTCATCCCCAGACCCCTCTTTTTTTTTCAATGGTTTGGATCAGGCGTGCGAACCATCGCAATGAGGGGCGTTGCCGGATTTGCGACAGGTGCAAACCGCCACCTGGGCCGGAGCGGACAACACCACCTGACGCGGCGCCAATCCCGTACCCTGATGGGAACCATCGCAAAAATGACCATTGGCCGAACGACCACACATGCAGATGTAATGTTCTCCGGCGGGCAGATCCAAAACAAGCGGGGTTTCCATGAACATGATCTCCTGTGACAATTGAGGGGGAAGAGTGTGGATGCCGAGTATCCACCATCGGCCCCTCTTTGACAATCCACTTTGTCGTGATAAGATTAACCACGTCTTGTTGACAATCAACCAGGAGCAGCCCCATGGATCGTCTGGCCTTCATGGAAACCTTTGTACGGGTGGTGGAGTCCGGCAGCTTTGCCGAAGCCGCCCGCAAAGGTGGATTGTCGCGTGCGGCGGTCAGCAAATACATCGAGGCGCTGGAAGAACATCTCGGGGCGCGCCTGATCAATCGCACCACCCGCCGTCTGCATCTGACGGTCGAAGGAGAGGTGTATTATCAACGCTGTAGCCGCATCCTGGACGAAATTCTCGAAGCCGAACAGACCATCACCCATCTGCACAGCGAACCGCGCGGCTTGTTGCGGGTGAGCGCGCCAATGTCGTTTGGCTCGCTTCATCTGGCGCCGCTGGTGGCGGAATTCCTGCTGGCCCATCCGGCGGTGGAGGTGGATCTGGTGCTCAACGACCGGTTTGTGGATCTGGTGGAAGAGGGGTTCGATGTGGCGGTGCGCATCGGCACCTTGGGGGATTCGACGCTGGTGGCCCGTCGTCTGGCGGCTGCGCGACTGCTATTGTGCGCGGCTCCGGCCTATCTTGACCAGCGGGGAGAACCGATGACCCCGGAGGATTTGAACAATCACACCTGTCTGTTGTACAGCTACACCGCTTCTCCCGGCGTGTGGCGGTTTCGCCGGGACGGAGAAGAGCAGAGTGTGCGGGTCACCGGCGTGCTGCGGGCCAACAACGGAGAGGCGCTGCGCACGGCGGCGCGTGCCGGGTTGGGTTTGGTCATGTTGCCGAGCTTTCTGGTGGCCGAAGATCTGCGCTCGGGACGACTCAAACCGGTATTGAACGATTACACCCTGTTGCCGACCCTGGGCATTCATGCGGTATGCCCGTCCAATCGCCATCTGGCGGCCAAGGTCAGACGCTTCATCGATTTTCTGGTCACCCGCTTCGCCAATGCTGCCGAATGGTGACCTGCCCGGATCCAACCATGGAAAAAACAGCACCTGATGGATGATTCTCATGTCAACGGGCTGGTGATGGTGCGGGCGGGGGGGCCGCTGATTGAAGGGGGTTTGCGGTCCCGTGTCCACATGGTCTGGTTTTCCGGCCAGTAATGTCAAATGGATTTCATTGGACCTTCTTGGATCAGATCGGATAGAGTATGCACAAGCCACCGCAGCCAGGAGATGAAGCCATGAGCGCAACCACCGTTCCGTTTGACACACTGGCCTTTGTGAAGGAACTGGAAACCGCCGGCATCCTTCCAGCCCATGCCGAAGCCCAGATCAGAGTGTTGACCACGGTTGCACGACAAATCGATACCCGTGTGGACGAACTTGCTGCCAGACGCGAAAAGCAGACCGAAGAAAAATTCGACACCCTGTCAGACCGCAATGATCAGCAGGTGAAAGACCGCCTGGATGGTTTGGCGACCAGACAAGAATTGGCCGTCGTGGAAGCCAATCTCAAACGGGACATCGAAAGCAACAAAGCCGAACTGAAACGCGACATCAAGGAACTGGAAGTCAATCTCAAACGCGACCTCAAGGAACTGGAACTCCGCATGGTGATCAAGCTGGGTGCCATGTTTCTTGCCGCATTCGGCTTGCTGCGTCTCTGGCCCATCCCGGTGCAATATGTCCCGCCAGCCGCCCAGGAGATGCGCCAGCCTGCCCCTCCACCGGCTCCGGCCCATTGACCACCCCCCCCCAACACCGCACGAATGCTTATTCCGCTTACGTTGCGGCGCATACGGCCATCACGCATCTGGCGCAGGCCGGAATCGATCTTCCGACCGTCAAACGCATCTCCGGTCACAAGACCCTGGCCATGGTGGAGCGGTACAGTCATCAGAATGGGAGCCCATCAAGGCGGCGATGAATCGTCTGGAAGAGCGCTACCGGCGGGCAGAGGAAGGGAGTTCTTCTGGCAAAATTACACGGAATGACACATTCAGGAAACCCTGTTTCACTCACACAACACAAAAACGACACAGAGAACCCGTCAGTTTACGGATTTCGTCAGACGGTTCACATGATCAAGAAACATGGCCTCCAGGGCAGTCGTGGCCTTGCGGTCAATATCGTCATCGAAATCGGCAAAAGCCTCGTACCGAAAGGAGACCGCAAAATCGGTATACGTCAGCAGCGAAGCAAATGGGTCAGGCATGGATTCACCAGACTTTTCCAACAGGATGGCCAGTTCATCCAGGTCATGTTTCCTGGGATAAGGGAGACCCAGCAGACACAACCACGCCTTGATCCCTTTTTCGACCGCCTGTTGAACATGCAACCCAAAAATTTCCGTATCAACCGCTTCCGGATCCTGCATCACCAGCAAGGCGCGATAATCCTTGTCGGCCATATGCAACAACAGCTTGGCCTGATCAAGATCTTGCATAGAGCCATTTCCCCTCTCTCAGGGCATGGCCGATCACATGGTTCAATGAACCTCGCCACTGCTCTATCTCATTCTGGCTGTACAGCAGGATATCTTTTGCAATACGGAAATCAGAGATCGATTTGCGAATGGTTTGCAACTCACGCCAACGGCTCCGTCTTGTAAAATCCTCTTGCTCCACGATCAAAAGGTCAAGGTCCGACTCTTCCGTGGCATCTCCACGAGCCAATGAGCCGAACAGGATGATCGACTCCGGTTGGACGGCTTCAATGATCCGAGCGCTCATGGCAGCCAGATTGGCATCGGTGATGGTCATGCCGTGTCATTGACCCTGTGATTTATTTTAAATTATAAGAGATATCAGCGAATTCTGACCCCGTTGCAGATGAGGTTATCGGGTGGTGAAAATCATGTCAATGGCGAGTGAGACCAGATTGAAGCAAGCCATGGGCATTCATCCCACCCTCCCAATCCTGGGAGAAGAGATCCACCTGTTTTGATCTCCGGGAGCAACGGATCCCCTGGAGATCGTCAACTTGCGGCGATCTGAAAGCCTCTGGGCCAGTTGTTACAAATGCATCGTAAGTGTTTGAAATGATTGGTGCCCGGGGACAGAATTGAACTGCCGACACGAGGATTTTCAGTCCTCTGCTCTACCAACTGAGCTACCCGGGCGAAGGGGGGTGTTGCGGGGTGTGACCAAACAGCACACACCATACACGATGTCGGCATGATGTGTCAATGGTGTTTGCGGTCGTTTTCGTCCGTATTCCGTTCCCGGTCCCGAATGGCGGCGACCAGTTCGTCCAGGGCGCCGCAAAACCGGTTCAGCAGCGCGCTCCAATCGATCACGGCGGGATCACGCAGTGCCAACTCCAGGGCGCGGGCTGCCTCGAACATCTGCCGGGCCGACAGATTCCCGGCCATCCCTTTGATCGAATGGATCCGTTGCAGCGCCGATTGACGCCCCTCCACCCCGCCACGCTCCAGATCCGCACGGATCTTTTCCGCCGCCCCCGCCTGGGAGCGGACAAATTCGCTCAAAATCGTCTGCATCAGGCTCGTCTTGTGATTGACCCGATCCAGCAACTCGGGAAAATCGATCAACCTGGCCAGCGCGCCAGCCGGCTCCTGACCCGATGCGACACATACCGCCCCGCCTGTCGTCCCGGAACGATCACGGCAGGGAATCCACTGGACCAACGCCGCGAACAGCCGTTGCTTGTCGATCGGTTTGGTCAGATGATCGTTCATGCCAAGGGCCAGACTCTGGGCGCGATCCTCCTGCAAGGCATGGGCGCTCATGGCCAGAATGGGCAACTCCCGGAAACGGGCATCGGCCCGCAAGAGACGGGTGGCCGCATAACCATCCATCTCCGGCATCTGGATGTCCATCAACACCAGGTCGTAAGAGGCTTTCTCCAGCTTGCGCATCACCTCGTGGCCATTTTCGGCACTCTCCACCACGATTCCGACCCCCTTGAGCAGCTCTTCGGCCACCAGCCGGTTGATGGCATTGTCCTCGGCGAGCAGCACCCTGGCCCCGGCCAGACGACGGGTGAGTTGCGCACGATCCAAAACCCCTGCCGGACGCGCGAGTGGCTGCTCCGTTGCCGCAACCGGACTGCGCTCCAGCAACACGGTAAAATAAAAGGTGCTCCCCTCGCCCGGCGCGCTCGTCAGACCGATCACCCCGCCCATCATCTCCACCAGCCGCTTGCAGATCGCCAAACCCAACCCGGTCCCGCCGTATTTCCGGCTGATGCCGGCATCGGCCTGGGTGAAAGGACGAAACAGTTCCGCCTGCTTCTCCAACGGAATGCCGATCCCGTCATCTTGCACCTCGAATTGGATCCGGGCCGCGTTCTCCCCCAGATCGAGCAGGCGGGCGCTGACCGTGATCGACCCATGCCGGGTGAATTTCAGGGCATTGCCGACCAGATTGTACAGCACCTGCTGCAACCGCAGCGGATCACCGATCAATGGCCCCGGATCAGACGGCATCACCACTTGCAGGGTGATTTTCTTGTCCAATGCGCTGGGCAGAAAGAGATCCACCACCGGATCCAGCAGATCCTGGAGATGAAAAGCAACCCGTTCCAGGCTCATCGCCCCCTGTTCGATCTTGGAAAGATCCAGGATATCGTTGATCAATTGCAGCAGGGAGCGGGAGGCGTTCTGGGCCTTGACCAGATAATCACGGGTAAGCCGGGAGGGTTCGGTGCCCAGAGCCAGATCGATCATCCCCATCATGCCGTTCATCGGCGTGCGGATTTCGTGGCTCATGTTGGCCAGAAAGGCGCTTTTGGCCCGATTGGCGCCTTCCGCCTGCGCCCTGGCCCGTTTCAGCTCCAGCGAGACGATCATGATGCTGATCAACAGACCAATCAGCACGCAGACATAACTAGCCTTTTTCAGCAGATGGGACAGGGTGAACATGCCATCGAACAACTGCTCGGAGGTGGCCATGAAAAACGCCTCGCCCATGAACGACACGATCAGGGCCAACACCAGCCAATGTTCAAAGGGATCATGACGCCAGCGACCCTTGCGCAAAAAACCGTTCAACGCCAGCAGAAAGAAAAAAGCCGGAATCCATTCCTGGGGTCGGGGCACCATAAAGCCCGCCACATAAAAAGGAGGCAGTGGAATCAAAGTGAAAAATAATAGTGTAAACAGCGTAAACAGGCTGCTGCCCAGAAAAACCCAGTGCGGCGAAAGCTTTTTATGCACAACGGCCGAGTGATCCGCCTGGCTGAAATACCAACTCAACCATAACAGCACGGACAAAAAAATCCGCGAGGCGATCCAACTCCAGGGGATCAGGGCCGTATAGCCCGAGGGCATGCGATTGATATAGAATTCCGAGGTGACGAGGGTGTGGTAGAGATCCAGCAGAGCAGTGCCCAGAAACCCGGCCCCGATCAGCAGATAGAGATCTTCCCGTTCGGTGAAATAGCGCATCAGGGCCAGAATGCCGACCAGCAGAGCAAGACTGGTGGCCAGGGATTCCAGAATGGTGTGCAGATGGGCAGAACTGATCCAGGTGCTATTACGGGCAACCAGATAGCCCACGGCCAGCAGGCACGACAGCACCCAATATTGCGCGCTTCTGAAGGTTGCCGGAGTTCTGCTCATCCCGATTGCACCACGCCCGCTATAAATCACGCCATTGAAAAAAAAGAGAGGGCCTGGGGGATTCCTCCCCCAGGGTTTTGACTTTAAGGGCAAAATATTTTAAAAATTTTTTGTTTAAAGTCAAAACCCTGGGGGAGGAATCCCCCAGACCCCTTCTTTTTTTCAATAATGTCACGATGGCCTGCTCATACCCAGAAAATGCACTTTCCAAAAGGATTGCCAGGGATCATGTTCGACTCTTTAGTAATCGCTTTCCTTTGGCTGAAGGCCAGAAGTTCGGTTCAATGGACTGGAGTCGGTGGGGGAGATGGCAAACGCAGTTCCTGAACGGCTGAGGGATAAACGATTGGGGCCGTCGGCGGAAAAAAACGGTTCAGCGTGGCAACGCCACCCAGGATGATCATGCCGGTGGCGGTCAGCCATTTGATGGTTTCCACTTTGGCGGCTTCAATATCTCTGCGCAACTCCGCCTTTGCCAGTTCAACATCCCCCTTTGTCGCCAACTCCCCCCTGAACCGGGACTCTTCCACCTTCTGAAAGGCATCGGATAATGCTTCTGCCTGGGCTTCCGCCTGAGGAGAGGGCACGCCAGCGTTTTCCAACTTTCTCACAAAGGCCAGCGTATCAAATGGGATGGCAATGGTGGTCATCGCTTCATCTCCTGAATGGAAAGAGAATTTTTGAACAGTTTAACCGATTCCGTCCAAAAACGTCCAAGAAAATCCATTTGCCACTGGCAATGCGCCAACGATGGGCGCACGTTATGAAAAAAAGAGAGGGTCTGGGGGATTCCTCCCCCAGGGTTTTGACTTTAAAAATAAAATATTTTAAATTTTTTTGTTTAAAGTCAAAACCCTGGGGGAGGAATCCCCCAGACCCCTTCTTTTCTTTCAATGGTTTTTTTGTGATCGAATGCCTGGAGTATGGATGAATCAATGCGCCGGGGCTGGTGGCGGTGGTGGCTGCGGCAGGCGCAGTTCCTGGGCCGTGGGAACGGGGGGAACGTATTGCACCGGGAGCGGCCAGGCCCTCATGAGTCCGAAAAGCAGGCCGATTCCCCCGAGGATCATGGCTCCCATCTTGATCACCATGCGGAGTTCCAGTTCCTTGAGCCGGGTCTCCATTTTGGTTTCCAACTCCTTGATGTCCCGTTTCAGATTGGCTTCGACCATGGCCAATTCCTGTCTGGTGGCCAACCCGTCCAGGCGACCCTTCACCTGCTGATCATGGCGGTCTGCCAAGGTATCGAATTTATCTTCGGTCTGCTTTTCGCGTTTGGCCGCGAGTTCGTCCACACGGGCATCGATCTGCCTGACGACCGTGGCCAATGCCTTGGCCTGGGCTTCGGCATGCGCGGGAAGGATGCCGGCAGTTTCCAGCTCCTTCACAAAGGCCAGTGTGTCAAACGGAACAACGGTGGCGATGCTCATGGCTTCCTCTTCTGGACTGGCGGTGGCTTCCGCATACTCTATCCGATCTGCTCCGGGGAAATCAACTTTGATATTCCTGGCCGGGCGGGGATCTTGCGCAGACGGTTGAAAATGGCGGGTGCTGCAAGCTTTTGAATCTTTATCTTGCATGTTGAATCGGCTATCCTGAGCGCTCCGTTGTCGATTTCTTTCGTGGAGCAGTCCGCCATGTCCAGAAAAACCATTACGAAGACATTTTTTTTATCCCTGCTCGCAATCGCTGCGCTGGATGCCCAGGCAGCGGCACCGACATGCGCGAACCCGATTCCTGATGTGACGTGGAGTGGGACAGGAAGCAAGAGCTTTACCGTACCGACCATGACGTTCAGAGATTCTGATTTTGATGATTTAACCTATTCAGCCAAACAATTGGATGGTTTGGCGCTACCTTCCTGGCTTCAGTTCGATCCTGCCACAAGAATTTTTTCTGGGAACCCTCCGGCTGGTACTGCCAAATATCAACTGAAGGTCACAGCCAACGATGGTCACAACGGGACAGCAGTTTGTGCCTTCTCCCTGAATCTCGTCAATGCCAACGATACGCCTACCGTGCGCAACGAAATTCCGAACCAGGCATGGACGCGTGGCGTCAGCCAGTCGTTTCAGTTCTCCTCGACCGCGTTTCGTGACCGAGACGGGGACAGCTTGCGCTATACGGCCAAATTGGCAGATGGATCATCCTTGCCAGGCTGGTTGCGCTTTTCTTCCAGCACCCGTCGTTTCACGGGCACGCCACCGGCCAATGCTTCCAGTGTGAATATCCGTGTGACGGCGAGTGACAGCAATGGCGGGACGGTATCGGATACCTTCACGCTTTCGTTCCCGAGCAACCATGCGCCGGTGGCGGCGCGGGACACTCTGACAGTCACCGGCACCCAGGCGGTTTCGGACACCCTGACCGCAACCGATGCGGATGGTGATGCGCTCACCTATCGCATCATCACCAACGGCACCAAAGGCCGTGTGACTCTGACCAACGCCTCGACTGGTGCATTCACCTATACGCCGAACAGCGGAGCCACGGGTTCGGATTCCTTTACCTTCAAGGCCAACGACGGAAAAACGGACTCCAATCTGGCGACGATTACGGTGACGCTGGTGGCGGTGACAAATGCCAGACCGGTGGCATCGGCGGGGACGTTGACCGTCAGTCAGGGAATTGCGGGCACCGGAACATTGCAGGCCACGGATGCGGATGCCGGGGATGCATTGATTTATCGAATTGTCAGCAACGGCACCAAGGGCACGGCGACAATCACCAACGCCTCGACGGGAGAATATCGCTATACGCCGAATTCTGGAGCCACGGGTAGTGACACATTCACGTTCAAGGCGAATGACGGGACGGTGGATTCGACGGCGGCGACGATTACGGTGATGATCAATGCTCTGGCGTCGGAGGTGACGAATTCGTTGGGGATGACCTTCAAGCGTATTCCGTCTGGGACGTTTACGATGGGGAGTCCGTCGGGTGAAACGAATCATGAGTCAGATGAAGTGCAACATCAAGTAACGATCAGTCGCGCTTTCTATATGCAGACTACGGAGATCACGCAGGGACAGTGGCGGGCGGTGATGGGGAGTAATCCGTCTTATTTTTCGAGTTGCGGAGACACCTGTCCGGTTGAGCAGGTTTCTTGGAATGATCTTCAGGATTTCATCTCCCAATTGAATTCTCGTGGCGAAGGGAGGTATCGGTTGCCGACTGAAGCAGAATGGGAGTATGCGGCGCGGTCCGGGACGACGACGGCTTATTCGTTTGGAAATAGTTCGAGCAATCTAAGCGATTATGCATGGTGGGGATGCAATAATGGTGGAAACTCAGAATGTAAAACCCATCCCGTGGCTCAGAAATTACCGAACCTCTGGGGCCTGTATGATATGCATGGAAACGTTTGGGAGTGGATTTCGGACAGGTACGAATCTTACACCTCCTCGGCGGTGACAGATCCTCACGTCTACAGCGGCCCCCGCGGCGTGTTTCGCGGCGGTTCATGGGCCAACGTCGCCGGGCATTCTCGTTGCGCTAATCGCTTCGGCGGCAGCACGCCCGACATTCACGACACCGGCGTGGGTGCCCGCCTCGTAAAGGTGCCATGAACGGACTGATCTAAAGTTCTCTCCATCCCTGTCCCCCTTGTGCCGCCCAAGCCATCCAACGCGGTAGCACAAGGCTTGGCAGGTTGCCAAAACGCGCCTTCAGCAAAACCGCGCCAGAGGCGTCTGTCGGGCATTCTCCTCGGGCCGGATCAGCGACCACGCATCAAGCGGCATGGGCATTTGTGATGGTGTTTTTTGGGGGGGGAGTGGGTCAATGGGCCGGAGTCGGTGGAGGGGCAGCAGGCTGACGCATCTCCTGTCCGGCTGGCGGGACATACTGAACCGGGAGCGGCCAAGCTCGCATGAGACCGAAGAGGAGGCCGATTCCCCCGAGGATCATGCCACCCATCTTGATCGTCATGCGGAGTTCCAGTTCCTTGATGTCGCGTTTCAGGTTGGCTTCCACCATGGCCAATTCCTGTTTTGTCGCCAATCCATCCAAACGGCCTTTTACCTGCTGATCATTGCGGTCTGCCAGGGTGTCGAATTTTGCTTCGGTCTGCTTGTCGTGTTTGGCTGCGAGATCGTCCACGCGGGCATCGATCTGTTTCATGGCCGTGGCCAGAACCTTGACCTGAGCCTCGGCATGGGCAGGAGGAATTCCAACCGATTCCAGTTCCTTTACAAAGGCCTGGGTGTCAATCAGGACAGCAGCGGTACTCACTGTGGCCTCTCTTTGTTCGCAGAGTGTGACGTTTGCCTATCTTATCCTATCTGGTCCGGGATCGTCCAAGGAAATCCACCGGAATCGATGCGATGCCCCTTTGCATCCCCATTCGAGAATACCCGGTACTTTCCAGAAGATGCCCAGGTGTTTGATTTTTATTATTAAAAGAATCGAAGTTCAATTCAATATCAAAAAACTAATTACTATAATCTCGAATAGTGAAATACCAAACCTTTACACAGAAAAACCGTTCCTTTGCTCGCACAACGCTCTATGAGCGCATTGAAGCGATTCTGAAAGGGGGGAATAGCGAGGATCGTTTCCGGTGCGTCACAGTCGCGCATAGGGACAAGGGAAAGGCGTTCTTCATATGACCGTCACCAGTCATGCCGTGGGACAAGCTCAACAGGCCATGGCATCAGGATGAATGGGGGGGGCGGTGTTCTAGCTTGGTTGAGAACGGATCGCGCAACCCGCCTTTGGCTCAATTGCCCGCCATGTCAGGGAATTGGCCATTGAGGCTGTTTTTTTCAACTGATTTACTGGCTGCTTGCTGGAACAAAACCAACCCGCTCAAGACGATTTTTAACAGCTTGATTTTATGGTACGCGGTATTGGATTCGAACCAACGACCTTTGGCTTCGGAGGCCAACGCTCTATCCAGCTGAGCTAACCGCGCATGGGGGGAGAGTCTGACGAAGAAAAGCAAGCATACGGCGATTCGGACGTTTTGTCAAAGGGGATCGCAAGGGGGGCATCATCTTGCAGATCGGTCAGAGGTGGTTGACTTTTGGACGGTTGGGTTTTAGGCTATAGCGCGTCTTCCGGCAAGCGCATCGCGTGGGAGGGGAATCCCCTGGTGCGCCCCGGAATTTTTTTATCCTGACAACGATCTTGAGGAGCCATCCGCGCATGAGCGAGAATATTCTGCAAACTTCCGACGCCGCTTTCGATCGCGACGTCTTGCAAGCCAATATGCCCATTCTGGTGGATTTCTGGGCAGACTGGTGCGGGCCGTGCAAACAGATCGCCCCCTTCCTGGATGAACTGGCCACCGAGTACAAAGGCCGCATGACCGTTGCCAAACTCAACATCGATCACAATCCCAACACCCCTGGCCGCTATGGCGTGCGTGGCATCCCCACCCTGATGATCTTCAAGGATGGTCAGATCCATGCCACCAAGATCGGCGCCATGCCCAAATCCAAACTCTTCTCCTGGGTCGAAGAGTCGCTGTAATTTCATCTTTCCTGTCCAGCGGGTGGGTCGGTTGATGGTCGGTAAATCACCGCTCACCCACCCGTTGCCTCCATGCCGTCACCTTGGCCTGATCCGCTCCCGCAATCCGCACCACCTTGTTGCGCGCCTGTTCTCCCTGAACGATCCGTACCCGACCGGTCGCCACCTCCAACTCTTTGGCCAGCAGCCGTGACAAGGCCTCATTGGCGGCGCCTTCCACCGGGGGAGCGGTCAGGGCGATCCGCAAGGCGTCTTCCTGCACGCCCAGCACCCGTTCCCGGGAGGCGCGGGGTTGCACCCGCACGGTGAGAATCAGGTCGGTTCCGTCCCAACGCAGCCACGCCGGATGTTCCATGAGCGGTTATCCGGTCAGTGCGGCAGCAGCATGTGGCCTCCGGCCATCCCTGCCATCCCTTCCTGTAGCAGAAAGAGTCCGAACAGCAAGATCACCGCAGCCACCAGCGGGGTGATGTCGAGTCCGGAAAAGGTGGGCACCCGGTAGCGGAATGGCCGGATCACTGGTTCCGTGGCCTGGAAAATGAAACGGACCAATGGCTTGCGCAGGTCGATGGCGGGTGGTTTGCCCTGGCGGAAGGTGTGCCAGGAGTAGACGTGATAGCCCCCTCTCGCCAGCAGCAACAGCAGGTACAGGGTCAACAGCAGATGGACCAGTCCCAGCAGTTCGGCCAGCAATCCGGTGATGGCGCCTCCTCCCATGCCTCCGACCAGCAGCGTCACCAGCAGCCGTTGGACAAAATGGACCGCCATGAGCGCGAAGATCGGCGAGAAGTCCATGCCTCCCAGCGGCGGGATCAGGCGTCGGAACGGTTCCAGCACCGGATTCGTGGTCTGGACCAGGAATTGGACAATCGGATGAAACGGGTCGGGATTGATCCAGGAAAGCAGCAGGCGCGCCAGGATCATCCAGGAGTAGATCTCCAGAAACAGATTCAACAGGGTGCCGATGGAACCCGTGATGCCCATGATCGTTCAATCTCCTTTGGCAAGGTCAAGGTGCGGATCAAGACTTCTTTGGAGCGCCCAGTTCTCTGGAGCGGTGACAGGCGGCCTGGACCGCTGCCATCATCGCGGCGCGCACGCCACCTTTTTCCAGGGCCTCCAGACCGGCGATGGTGGTGCCTCCGGGTGAGGTGACCTGATTTTTCAACACGCCCGGATGCAGACCGGTCTCTTCCAGCAGTTTGGCCGCGCCCAGCAGGGTGCGGATCGCCAGACGATCGGCCAGGGCGCGGGGCAGACCACTGGCCACGCCGCCATCCGAGAGCGCCTCGGCGATCAGATAGACATAGGCCGGACCGGAGCCGGAAAGGGCGGTCACGCCATCCATCAACGCCTCCTGATCGATTCCCTCCACCAGGCCGACCGCTTCCATGATCTGGCGGGCCAGCAGGCGTTGTCCGGGCGGGGTGGTGGGAGAGGGAAGAATCGCCGAAATGCCGGCGCCGACCAGAGCCGGGGTATTGGGCATCACCCGCACCAGGGGTTGTCCGCCGGGCAGTCGGGCCGCCAGAGTGGCCAGAGTGATGCCGGCAGCGATCGAGAGGATCAGCGCACCGGGTTTGAGCGCGGGAGAAATTTCGTCGAGTACCGTGGCGACCACGCCGGGCTTGACCGCCACCACCACCACGTCCGCGCCCTGAACCGCCTCGATGTTCGAGGCCGAGACCCGGATGGCGTAGCGTTCGGTGAGTTGACGGCGTTGGGATTCGGAAGGATCCGCCGCGCACAGGCGATCCGGCGCGACTCCGGCGCGGGTCAGACCATGGATCAGGGCCGAGGCCATGGCGCCGCCCCCAAGAAAGGTGATGGCGCAGGCATGCAGGGTTGGCAGGGGGTGCTCGTTCATCGTTTGGTGATCTCTCCGGGATTCTGGTTGGGCAGAGTGCGGATTTGCGTTCTGGCCTCTTCGGCGTGGGCCGGGTCGTCGAAGGGACCGATCAGCACGCGGTAGACGGTTTTATCCTGAACCTTGCCCTGTTCCAGGTAGGCGGGCAGACCCAGCTTGAGGTAGTCGGTCAGGGCGGCGTTGGCATAGCCGGTGTTGGCGTAGGAGCCTGCCTTGAAGAAATAGCCTCCCTTGCCGGCAGATGCGGCGGCGGGTTTGACGGCGGGCGTCGCTGCCGTGGTGCCCGGCTTGCCGGCAGACGCCGTTGCCGGAGCCGTGGCTGCCGGTGCGGGCGTCGTGGGCGCGGCCTGGGCTGCCGGAGTGGGCGTTGCCGGAGCCGTGGCTGCCGGTGCGGGCGTCGTGGGTGCGGCCTGGGCTGCCGGAGTGGGCGTGGCGGCGGTTTTGGTTGGACGTGGCGCGGGTTTGCTCTTGGCCGACACGGGTGCCTCTTCTTCTGCGGAACGGGTCACAGCCGTCTGATCGTTCTCTTTATCCTTGGCAGGTTCGGAGCGTGGTTTGGCGCGCGGTTCGCGGAGCGATTTCGTGGCGGCAGGTGCGCCTGCCTCGTCCCCACGGGGTGCGGCGGGTGTGGGGTGGAGGATGGCCTCCAGTTCGGCTGGCGTGAGGACACGGGGTGTTTGTAGCTCCCTGGTCTCCAGGCGGGGCGAGGAGGGGGCGGCACGCAGCGGTGTCGGCAGCGTGTCGGAGGAGCGGGTCACGACCGGAGCGGATGCCGTCGCGTGAGCGGGTGCTGCCGTCGGAGCGGATGCGATCGCGGGAGCGGGTGTCGCCGTCGGAGCGGGTGCCGTCGCGGGTGCTGCTGCCGCAGCGGGTGTCGGCAGGGACTCTTCGGTCATGGCCAGCGGGGCGCGTTGCAAGGTCTGGCGGGCAATGCGGTGGAAGGGGGCTTCGCGCTCCTGACCGGCCTGGATCGTTTCCAGCCAGCGGGTGGATTCCTCTTTCTGGCCGGCGTTGCGCGCCTGATGGGCCAGCAGCAGCAGGGTCAGGTTTTCCCGCAGGCGTCGTTCGGCTGGATCTTCGCTTGCGCGGGCCACCTCCAGTCCTTTTTCTGCCGGAATTTCGCCGCGCATCATGGCCACCAGTGCCCCTGGCCAGTGACCGGGATCTTTCTTGAGGGCGGGATCGGTCAACAGTTCCTGGCCGGGCTTGCCGAGGCGTTGGCGGGTCAGGAAAAGCCACAGACGGCTCTCCACCTGGGCGGGTTGCTGCTGGACCGCCTGGGAGAGATCCTGTTCGGCTTCATTGAGTCGTCCCAGCAGGAAATAGGCGGTGCCGCGTCCTTGCAGGGCTTCCGGGTTTGGAGTCGGGCGCAGCCGCAACGCTTCGTGGAAATCCCCGAGTGCCGCTTGCAGTTGTCCGATCCACAACCGGCTTTGTCCCCGCAGGCGATAGACCTCTTCGTGGTCGCGTTTGAAGCGGACAAAGGCGATGAAGTCGTCGATGGCGTTTTCGTACTCTCCCTGGGCCATGCGCAGCCGTCCCCGGTTGTAGTAGCTCCAGGGGTTGTCGGGTTTGAGACGGATGGCCACATCGAGTTCGGTCATGGCTTCGCGGCTGCGGCCCAGTTTGGCCAGGGCCAGGGCGCGGTTCTGGTAGGCCAGGTGATCTTCCGGATTCAGGGCCACGGCCACGCTGAGATCCTCGCTCGCCCGGTCGGGATGTCCGGCGCTCAACAGGGCCACGCCCCGGATGCGATAGGCTTGTTGCAGATCGGATTTCAATTCCAGCGCCCGGTCGCAATCGTCGATGGCCTGGGGGATCAGGGCCGGATTGTTGCGGCTCAGGGCCTGTTTGTAGCGGCTGGCGCAGCGGCCTCCGAAGGCGGCAGCCCGTTGCAGCCGGGTCGCTTCCGAGGCGTTGATCACCTGGCCATGGAGTCGTTCGGACTCTTCCAGGGCATCGCGGGCCAGGGCTTCGGTGGCCGATTTCAGGGTCTCTTCGAGGTTGGTTTCCGCTGCCGGGAGGGGTGCCGGAAGCCACAGCAGCCAGAGGCCGGCGATCAGACGGAGGATCCGGAAGGCGGAGCGCGCGGGGCGGAGGTTGGCATCGGACATCGGCAAAGGATCCGCAAGGGGATAGGGTTTCATGAGCGTTCGAACACGGCACTGCCGATGCGCACCAGGGTGGCGCCCTCTTCCACGGCGATTTCGTAGTCGTGACTCATGCCCATGGAGAGTTCCCGCATCTGCACGCCGGGGATCGCGGCAGCGGCGATGGTGGCGCGCAGTCGGGCCAGAGCCTGGAACCAGGGGCGGGCCGCTTCGGGATCCAGGCTTTGGGGGGGGATGGTCATCACCCCCTGCAAGACGATGCCGGGCAGGGTGGCCATGGCCTGGGCCAGGGGCAGGGCCTGTTCCGGGAGGACGCCGGATTTCTGGGGTTCCCGGCCTACGTTGATTTGCATCAATACCGGGAACGGGCGGATGCGTTCGGCCCGTTTCGAGATCTCCTCGGCCAACTCCAGAGAGTCCACGCTGTGGATCCGGTCGAAAATTTCCAGTGCGGCTTTGACCTTGTTGCGTTGCAGGGGGCCGATCAGATGCCATTCGAGTCCTGGCGCGCGCAATTGCGGGATTTTGTCCCGCGCCTCCTGGACGCGGTTTTCGGCGAAGAGCGTTTGGCCACCGCTTGCGACCGCAGTGATTTCCTCGGGGGTGCGGGTCTTGGAGACCACCACCAGGCGGACTTGCGACGGATCGCGGCCTGCGCGCGCGCAGGCGGCGGCGATGCGGCTCTGGATCATATGCAGGTTGGTGGCAGGATGGCTCATGGGCGGTTTTTGGGTGGATCGTCCCGGTTGGTAGCAGAGTGGATTGACGGATCGCTCAAGAAAATGTCAATATTTTGTCTGGCTCAACGGTGATAAGCAAGCAATTTTCGCGTCCCTGTCCGTTCTTTCCCGATCATGTGGCCGGACGTTCGGATCGATGCGCATCAGGTATGACTTCTGTAAGGATGAATCCCCGACATGGCGGAAAAGCACGCGGACCAGAATTGGGAGGCTTTGCGGCAACGAACCGAGACCTGGATCCGGGCGTTTGTGGACAGCGGTCGTCATGAGGTGTTGACCGTCACGCAGAAGCGGGGATGCGCACGCATCATCGAGCAGTTTGTGGCCGCGATGTATCATCATCACGGGCGGATGCCGGAAAAATGGACCGCAGGGGCGGTGGAGACCTGTTGTCTGGAGACCTTGCCTGCCGGCGGAACGTTGAGCGAAAGCGGTCTGTTGTCCATGCCGCCGATTCTGATGACTTTTTTCGAGTTTTTGCAAGAGTCGGGACAGCTTGGCAATGGCGCGGTATTGATCCGGGCGGTCAACCGCGCCCAGGAGCGGTTTTTGCGTCAGGGGCGCGGCGGGCGGCGGGCGGCGGACCGTTCTGCCGCAGTGCCTTTTTCTCCTGCGGTCGATGGGGACATCCAGGAGGAGTTGCGTCGTTTCGCCGATCACATCGCCCGGGAGATTGCCAAACAGCGTCCGGCGTTGATTTCGCGCGAGGCCATGGAGAGTTTCGAGCGGCAGCCGATTCTGGTGTTTGATCTGTTGCAGTTGCTGGCCGGGGAGTTCGCCTTGCCGGAGAGAGGGGACGATTACCGGATCGCGGCCTGTTTCATGTTGTTGTCCCATGCCTTGCGCACCATTCGTTTCGGCATGGAGCGGCGTTTCGAGTGGGCGTTGGAGTTGGCGCGGGAGTTTCAGATCATGGTGGTCAGGCAGGCCACCGAAGAGGAGTGGTCTCCGCAGTTTCTGGCCGGGATCGTCGAATCCTTGTCCGAGGCCGGCATGGAGCCGACGCCGGAGTTGCTGGAGATTTACGAGCAGCAGATCATGCAGCATGCGCCGAACGGTGAGTTGCCGACCCGTGGTCAGATCGATGCCATGTTCGAGAATCTGGTGGATGAGCATGGGGGGGATCCGTTTGCCATTGGCGAAACCTTGTCCCAGATGATCCGCGCCTTGCCGTCCGAGGCGCAATCGGCCTTGATCGGGGAGTTTGCCTGTTCCACGTTGCCGGGCATGCGGGATGCGGTGGTGATTCTGTCGTTGCATGGCGAGGCCGGGGTGCGGCACGAGGCGTTGCAGTGGTTGCTCAGGAATGCCCGTCAGCTCAGTCCGACGGCGTTGCGTCGTCTGATCGTGATGCGCAACTGGCTGCCCGAGGCCGAGCGCAAGATATTGGATTCGTTGATCAAGGCCGCCCGGATCAAGGGGGTGGAGTGTGCCCGCTGGGGAGAGGGGTTGTCGGTCAAGGGGGTGCGTTCTTCCCGTCTGGACGGGGTGGGGGCATTGTCGTTGTTGCTTTCCATGGGGGTCAAGCCGGGGCAGGCGCGCATTGGCGGATTGTTGCTGAAACAGGGTGTGGGCATTGCCGATGCCTGGCTGACGCCGGTGATTCCCCGGAGCGAAGCGGCGGCGACCTTGCGTCAGGTGGCGCGGCAGGAGTTTTTTCTCGATGTTTCGTTGGATTTTCTGCATGCCGCCATTCGTCATCATCTGGCCGTGGGGTTGGAGGCGGGTCATCCTCCGGCGGTGGGGTTGTTGCAATTGGCCGAGTCCATGGTGGCCACGGACTGGGTGCCGGAGCGGTTGGATGGTCGGGCGTTGGTGGAGCGGTTGATCGCCGGGCAGGCGGAGTTGGCGGCGGATGATGCATTGATCGAGCGCATCGTGCAGACCAGCGATTCCTGGCCGGAGATGGACCGGATCACCGATTCCTGGTTCGAGGAGAGTCAGGAGGTGGTGGATTTCATGGCCAACACCCGTATGCGGGGGCGGGAGCGGCTGGTGCGGCGGATTTTGGAGTTGTTTTGCGAACCGAACCGGGAGATTTGGGCCGAGCGGTGTGGCTGGACCGCCTTTTGGTTGCACGAGCAGCGTGGCGGGAGTCGTCCGTTGGAGGGTTTGGTGTTTCATTTCGCCGTGTTGGCTCGTGAACTTTATCGCGGGCGTCCCTTGCACGAGTTGCCGTTGATGCGTGGCATTGCCGAGCGGACCATGGGGCAGTGAATAAATGATCGACAGGAGGAGAGAGCATGTCTGAGCAGGCGACACTGGAGGATGTTTGGAAGGCATTCCTGGAGACCGACCGCAAGATGCAGGAGACCGACCGCAAGATGCGGGAAACGGATCACGAGTTGAGGGAGTTGTTTGCGGAGACGGCGCGTCAGATGCGGGAGTCGAGCGCAGCGACCGATAGAAAGATCAAGGAAGTCAGCCTGCAAGTGGGCAATCTGGGCAGCCGGTGGGGGGAATTTGTCGAGGGGATCGTGGCTCCGGCTTGTGAGACCCTGTTTGCCGAACGTGGGATTCCGGTGCATCGGGTGTCGCAGCGGGTCAAATTGAAAAATCGCGATGGCAGCCACCGCATGGAGATCGATCTGCAGGTGGACAACACCGATGCCGTGTTGTTGGTGGAGGTCAAAAGTCGTTTGACCCTGGAGGATGTCCGGAATCATCTGCATCGAATCGAGGCGTTCCGGGAACATTACGCGGAAGGGCGGTATGCCCGTGTGATGGGCGCCGTGGCGGGGATTCTGATTGACAGCGAGGTGGATCGGTTTGCCATGAACCAGGGATTGTTTGTGATTGTCCAGTCCGGGGAGAGCGTCAGGATCGCCAATGGGTTGGATTTTGCGCCCAGGATCTGGTGAAGAGGATGTCTGGGGGCTGCCTTCAAAGGTTTCCGGATGCAAAGGATCGGAGCGTGTCCAGCGCGTTCCAGAAGGCCTCGGCACTGGCGTAACGGTCGCGGGGACGCCTGGCGAGCGCTTTTTTCAAGATCGTCACCACCTCGGGCAGCAATGCCACGCCGAATTCCGGTTCCTGGGTCAGAATCGCTTCGGTCATCCCCTCGGCATCCGCTGCGCGAAACGGTTTGTCCCCGGTCAGCAACTCGTGGCAAATCACGCCGATGGCAAACAGATCGGCCCGTGGATCCAAAACCTGCCCCATGATCTGCTCCGGAGGCATGTAACCATGGGTGCCATTCACCCGCCCCGGCACCGGGGAGTGGAGACCCGCCGGACGGGCTGCCCCGAAATCGGTGATCAGAATCCCGTTCCCGGTCGTGACCAACAGGTTGGCCGGTTTGAGATCCCCATGAATGTATCCTTTGGCATGGATCTGCCGGATACCCGCCAGCAGGTGCCCCATCATGGTGATCGTCACCGCTGTCGCGAGCGGGGCTGCCCGACGCAACAACTCCCGCACCGTCTCCCCCGCGTGCCAGTCAAAGACCAGATAAGGGATGCCGTCGGATTCACCATGGTCGAGCAACGGCAGAATGTTCGGGTGGGCGAATTGACCCGCAATGACGGCTTCACGCCGCAACCGGAGGATGGCCGCCTGCCGCTCCATGCCGTGCAGACCGTCGGGCAGGGTCTTGATCGCCACCAACCGACCGGTCTGGGGATCGATCCCCTGGAACAACCCCGGTTTGTTTCCTGCGGGTGCGCGCAGTTGCCAACGGTCCATGGTGGCTGCGGTCACCTGCCCTGTGCATACCTTTTGGCCAGTTGACGGTAACTTTCCACCGTGGCGCGGATTCCCTCCAGCTCTTCCGGACTCAGCGGACGCAGAGACTTGGCCGGAGAGCCGATCCAGAGTTCTCCGGCGGTCACCCGTTTGCCCGGAGCCACCAGGGAACCGGCCCCCACCATGGCGGAATGCTCCACCACCGCGCCATCGAGCACGATGGCGCCGATGCCGATCATGCTGTGATCCTGCAAGGTGCAGGCGTGGAGATTGACATGATGACCTACGATGACATCATCGCCGATCAACAGCGGAATGCCGTTGGGCCGCTGGGGTGTGGCGCGGCTGACATGCAGGATCGATCCGTCCTGGATGTTGCTGCGCGCGCCGATGCGAATCGGGTTGACATCTCCACGGATTACCGCGCCGGGCCAGACCGAACTTTCCGGACCGATCTGCACATCCCCGATCACCACGGCATCGGGATGCACAAAGGCCGTGGGATCGATGATCGGAACGATGCCTTCAAAGGGATGGATGGGCATGGCCGGACTCCAGGGTTGGGGTGAGGGGAGAAACTCCCCCCACCATGCAGGTTATTCTTCTTTTTTCGGGAAGATCCAGGAACCCAACACCCCCAGACCCAGGATCGAAAAGACCACGGCCATGCTCTGACCGGGCGAGATGTGCAGGTTGGGCCAGTGGAACAGGGTGTTGCCCGCCTCGATGGCCAGCTTGGCCGCGATGTAGAACAACAGGGCGATGATCGCCTTGTCGAGATGGACCAGATATTTCATGAGTCCGGAGAGGATGAAGAACATGGCCCGCAAGCCCATCACCCCGAAGATCATCGCGCTCCAGACCAGAATCGGTTCTTTGGTCACGGCGATCACCGCCGGCACCGAATCAAAGGCAAAGAGCACGTCGGTGAACAGGATCACCAGCACGCACAAAAAGGCCGGGGTGGCCAACAGACGGGCGTTGGCAGGCACGCCCCGGATGGAGGGATCCTGTTGGCACAAGGCCTGCGCCTCGGGGCCGGTGAGGAACAGATCCTGGTTGTGGAGCCGGGGAAAGACCGGCAGGAACCGTTCGGTCAGGCGCACGGCCCAGTGCTGGGAGTAGTCGTGCAGGGATTCGTCCGCGTCTCCGGCGGTGATCATTTTCCAGGCGGTCCAGCCGACCACGGCGGCAAAGGCCATGCCCACCCAGGGGGAGGCGGCAAAAAGCGCGGTGCCGACCGCAGCGAAGATCAGGCGGAAAAACAACGCGCCCAGAATGCCATAGAACAGCACGCGCCGCAGCAGTTGCTCGCGGATGTTGAATGATCCGAAGATCACCATGAAGACCATAACGTTGTCGAAGGAGAGGGATTCTTCCAGCACAAAACCCACCAGAAAGAGTTTGGCATCGGCCGGGTCGTAGGCCACCCACAGATAGGCCGCGAAACACAGGGCGGCCACGATCCAGAAGACGAACCAGAAACCCGCCTCTTTGAGGCTCATCACCCGATTCTGATGGTGGGCGTGGATGTCGGTGACCATGTAAAAGAGAATCGCCCCGGCCAGGATCAGTTGAATGGCTACAGGGAAACCAATGGCGGGAACTTCCATGACGTGTTTTCTTTCCTTATGGATTGGGTGAAGGATGGTTCATCTTAACCTGTGAGAATTCATCGCGTCCAGACTTAGCTCACGATCAGATGCAATTTTTGTTCCGTGCCAAACCGTCCCGGTTTTTCTGGTGGCACGGGAGCATGATAGCGGAGAAAGATGAATTCAAACTGAAGCGGATTTTTTTTTTGCCAACCCCTTGCCGAACCAGACCGCGATGAGCAAATTCTCTTGACTTTTCGTGGCATCGGTTTCATGTTCCACAGGCTGTGGTGGTCGGGAGGAGATGGCGAAAATGGCATCCAGAGGAGAGGTCGGCATGTTCCAGGAAATGGGTTTGATTGATCTGTTCGGTCAGGCCGAATTGTTGAATCAGTCGGGGCAGACCGATCAGGCCGTTGCCCTGTACCGGGCCTGGCTGGCCAGTCATGCCGGGGATCCGCAATGTCATTTTGCGCTTTACAATCTGGGGGTGGTGTTGCTCAACGCCAACGACCCGGCTGGCGCCCGTCAGGCCTTCGAGGAGGGGATCCGCCTGCAACCCGATTTCTATCCCGCCTACATCAATCTCGGCAACGCCATGGAGCGGCTCGGCAGCAGCAGCGATGCCGCTGCCTGCTGGCATGCCCTCGTGGACCGTCTGCCCATGGTCACGGGGGAGAATGTCGGTTTCAAGGCCTCCGCACTCAAACAGATCGCCCGCGTGAGCGGATTGGCCGAATCCGAAGAGGCCCTGCGCCAAAGCCTGGAGATCTTTCCCAGACAGCGCGAGGTGCTGGAACACTGGATCAACAGTCGTCAGACACAGTGCGTCTGGCCGGTGATCGTTCCTTTCGGGAGTTGCGATGTCACCCATCTCAAACAGGGTTTCGCGCCGTTGTCCCTGGGGGTCTTCACCGACGATCCGGTCTGGCAGATGGCCAATGCCGCCCGGTATCACCGCTCCGAAGTCGGTCTGCCGCAACCGCTCAGTCCGGATTCCCATGCGGCGTTGCGGCGCGATCCGCCGCTGCGTCCACGGATCGGTTATCTTTCGTCGGATCTGCGTATTCACGCCATCGGCTATCTGATGGCCGAGATCTTTGAGTTGCACGATCGCAACAAGGTGGAGATCTTTGTGTATGCCGTGGGTCCGCAACTGGATGATCCCCTCAAACGACGCATCCAGGGCGCGGTGGAACACTGGTGCGATGCCCATACCCTGGGGGATGTCGAACTGGCGGAGCGGATCGTCGCGGATCGCATCGAAATCCTGGTGGATGTCAACGGCTATACCCACAGCGCCCGCACCAAAATGCTGGCCATGCGCCCGGCGCCGGTGATCGTCAACTGGCTGGGCTATCCCGGCACCATGGGGAGTCCGTATCACAACTATCTGATCGCCGATGATTTCATCGTGCCCGAGGAGTTGGAGTTCTGTTACACGGAACGGGTGATGCGTCTGCCCTGCTATCAGCCGAACGATCGCAAACGGCTGGTGGAGATCCACCGTCCCGGACGGGATGAGGCCGGTCTTCCCCAGGGGGTGATGGTCTATGGCTGTTTCAACGGGGCCAAGAAGATCACTCCCTTCACCTTCGAGTTGTGGATGCGGGTGCTGGAGCAGGTGCCCGCGAGCGTGCTGTGGCTGCTGCATGAAAGCGCAGAGGCCAGAGATCGCCTGATGGCCACCGCTGCGCAGCGGGGCATTGCCCCGGAGCGGCTGATTTTCGCCGAGCGCAAACTCAACCACGAACACATGGCCCGCTATCCCCTGGTCGATCTGATGCTCGACTCCACCCCCTACGGAGCGCACACCACCGCTTCGGATGCCTTGTGGATGGGGGTGCCGATCCTGACCATGGCCGGTTTGTCGTTTCCGTCGCGGGTCTGCGCCAGTCTGGTCCGGGCTGCCGGAATCGGAGAGCTGATCTGTGCCACCCCGGATGAGTTCGTGGCGCGCGCCGTGGCGTTGGGCACCAACCGGCCGCTGCTCGAATCCTTCCGGGAACGGCTGCGCACGGGTCGGGATCGTTGTGTGTTGTTCGATACCCCGTTGCTGGTCGCGCGGCTGGAGGAGCTCTATTTCCAGATGCGCGCCGATTTCCATCAGGATCGGGTGCCCCGTCCGGATCTGACCAACCTGGAACTGTATCAGGAGATTGCCATCGAACTGGATACCGATGGGGTCTGGTTCGGCTCGGTGGAACGGCTGACTGCGGCCTATATGGAAAAATTGATCGCGCGTGACCGGTTGATGCTGCTGACCGAGGACAATCGCTTGTGGTCGCGCGCAGCGCGGGAGCGCCATGCTTTGCGTTCCCGTCCTTTGCTGGAACAACTGCTGGAACTCGATGCCGCCGATGATCTGGAGGGGCTGATCGCCTATGCCGGTCGTTCGGGACGCGACGTGAACGAACAGATCGTCGCCGTCTCCCAGGGGATCGCCCAGAGCCGGATCCGGCCCGCTTTTGTGGTGGCCATGATGCTGGCCAATATGGGGCACGCGCATCCGGCGATTTCGGTGGCGCTGTGTCTGGGAGGGGTGATGTTTCGCAATCCTGCCGAGGAGGAGCGTGGCGTACAGCCTCTGGCCGCGCAACTGGCGGCTCTGCCTGCGGAAATGCGTGCTGAATTCGTGCGTGCCGTGGTTGATCCGGCCATTGCGTTCTTGCGTGGCGAGGGGGTCCGGAAGACCGATCCATGGCGGGTGGCACGGGTGTTGGAACTGTTGATGGCCCAAAAGGCCGCATGACGATTGCAAGGGCAGGGAGTGCACCGATGAATGATCTGATCGAGCCGACCCATCAGGGCGTGTCCAGTCCTGTTGAGCTGATCACCTATGCGGAGAATTGTCAGCGTTCGGGTCGGAGTGATCTGGCCATCGCAGCGTATCGCGATTGGCTGGCGACCCATGATCAGGATCCGCTGACCCATTGCCTTTATTTCAATCTGGGGGTGGTGCTGCTTGATGCCCGGGATCTGGCGAATGCCAGAACCGTTTTCGAGACGGTCATCGGTTTGCAGCCCGATTTCTATCCGCCGTATATCAATCTGGGGGTGACGCTGGAGCAGCTTGGGTTGCCTGCCGAGGCGATTGCGTGCTGGCAGCGGCTGGTGGACCGGTTGCCGACCGTGACCGGCGAGAATGTCGGTTTTTGCGCCTCGGCCTTGAAACAGATCGCCCGGGTCGGCTCCCAGGAGGAGGTGGAACAGGCCTTGCAGCGGAGTCTGGAGCTGCAACCGTATCAGAACGAAGCGATCGTCCATTGGATCGGCTCCCGGCAGGGGATGTGCAAATGGCCGGTGATCGTTCCTTTTGCCCATTGCGACGCGACCCATTTGAAAAAGGGGTTTGCCCCGTTGTCCCTTGGGGTCTTCACCGACGATCCGATGTGGCAATTGGCCAATGCCGCCTATTATCACCGCTCCGAAATCGGACAGCCGCAACCGGTCTACCAGGATGCCCATCCGGCCTTGCGGCGCGATCCGCCGCTGCGTCCACGGATCGGTTATCTCTCCTCGGATCTGCGCATTCACGCCATCGGCTATCTGATGGCCGAAATCTTTGAATTGCACGATCGCAACAAGGTGGAGATCTTTGTGTATGCCGTGGGTCCGCAACTGGAGGATGCCCTCAAAAGACGCATCCAGGGCGCGGTGGAACACTGGTGCGATGCCCATACCCTGGGGGATGTCGAACTGGCGGAGCGGATCGTCGCGGATCGCATCGAAATCCTGGTGGATGTCAACGGCTATACCCACAGCGCCCGCACCAAAATGCTGGCCATGCGTCCGGCGCCGGTGATCGTCAACTGGCTGGGCTATCCCGGCACCATGGGGAGTCCGTATCACAACTACCTGATCGCCGATGATTTTCTCGTGCCCGAAGCGTTGGAGTTCTGCTACTCGGAGCGGGTGATGCGTCTGCCCTGCTATCAGCCGAATGATCGCAAACGGCTGGTGGATCCCCGTCGTCCCAGACGGGATGAGGTTGGTCTGCCCGCAGGGGTGATGGTCTACGGCTGTTTCAACAGCTCCAAAAAGATCAGCCCGCTGACCTGGGAACTTTGGATGCAGGTGCTGGAGCGGGTGCCTGCGAGCGTGCTGTGGCTGCTGCGTGAAGGCGAGGTGGCCAGGGAGCGTCTGATGGCCATGGCCGCGCAGCGGGGCATCGCCCCGGAGCGGCTGATTTTCGCCGAGCGCAAACCCAACCACGAACACATGGCCCGCTATCCCCTGGTCGATCTGATGCTCGACTCCACCCCTTACGGAGCGCACACCACCGCCTCGGATGCCTTGTGGATGGGGGTGCCGATCCTGACCATGGCCGGCTTGTCGTTTCCGGCGCGGGTCTGCGCCAGTCTGGTCCGGTCGGCGGGCATCGGGGAGTTGGTCTGCGCCACCCCGGAGGAGTTCGTGGCGCGCGCCGTGGCGTTGGGGAGCGACCACGCCCTGCTTGCATCCTATCGGGAACGGCTGATCGCAGGCCGGGATCACTGTGTGCTGTTCGACACTCCGCTGCTGGTCGCGCGGCTGGAGGAACTCTATTTTCAGATGCGCGCCGATTTTCATCAGGACCGGGTGCCTCGTCCGGATCTGACCAACCTGGAGGTTTATCAACAGATCGCCATCGAACTGGATACGGATGGGGTTTGGTTTGGCACCGTGGAACGGCTGACTGCCGCCTATATGGAAAAGTTGATCGCGCGTGACCGGTTGGCGTTGCTGCCCGAGGACCACCGGTTGTGGTCGCAGGCGGCGCGGGAGCGTTATGCCATGCGTGCCCGTCCTTTCCTGGAACTGTTGCTGGAATACGATGCCGCCGATGACCTGGATGGCCTGATCGCCTTTGTTGGTCGTCCGGGACACGATCCCAACGAACAACTGCTCGCCATGGCCGAGGGGATCGCCCAGGGGCGGATGCGCGCTGCCTTCATTGTGGCCATGATGCTGGCCAATCAGGGGTATACCCATCCGGTGCTCTCGGTGGCGCTGTGTCTGGGGGGGGTGCTGTTCCACAATCCCTCGGAAGAGAGTCGGGGGCGGCAGAATCTGCTGGCGCTGTTGGCCGCGCTGCCTGCGGAGCAGCAGAGCGGCGTGGTGTCGCGCGTTCTGGTTCCGGCCATGGACTTTTTGCGCGGTGAGGGGGTCCGCAATGCCGATCCGTGGCGCGTGGCGCAACTGCTGCAACTGTTTGAAACGATTCGGGGTTGATGCGGCGCTTTTGACCCAGTGACATCACATGTCGGAGGATGGGGCGTGACCGGGAGCAAGGGAGGCGATCATGGCGCAAGAGTGGGACATTCAAACCTTGGTTTCGATGGCGGATGGATTGCTCCGGGCCGGAGACGGGTCGGGCATGAAAGCCCTGTATCTGGATTGGATCGCCGGGAATGGCGACCATCCTGTTTTATACATGATCCAGTACAATCTCGGGGTTTCCCTGGTGGCACTGGGTGATCTGGAGGGGGCGCGGGATGCCTATCTCGCGGCAATCCAGCGCAATCCCGATTTTTATCCGAGCTACATCAATCTGGGCAATGTGCTGGAGCGGCTGGTTTCGCCCGAGGCGGCTGCAAACTGTTGGCGGCAGATGGTGGAGCGCCTCTCCGGGATCACTGCCGACAGCGTGAGCTACCGGAATTCCGCCTTGAAGCAGATCGGACGGGTGTCGAGTCTGGACGAACAGGAGTCGGCGTTGCGTCAGGCTTTGGAACTGGATCCGTTCCAGCACGAGGTGATGGAGTATTGGATCACCTCACGGCAGAATCAATGCAAGTGGCCGGTCATCGAGCCTTTCGTGCGGTGCAGCCGGGAGCATCTGCTGACCGGTTTCGCGCCGATTTCGCTGGCGGCCTACAGCGATGATCCGCTTTGGCAGTTGGCCAACGCCTACATGTACAACAAGACCGCCACGGCCCATGCGTCGCACCATTATCTCGACGCCCACGCCGCGTTGCGCGCCACAGCCGGAGTGCGTCCCAGGGTGGGCTATCTCTCTTCGGATCTGCGCATGCACGCCATGGGCTTTTTGATGGTGGAGCTGTTCGAGCGTCACGATCCGGAACAGGTCGAGCTTTATTATTATTATACTGGAGAGACCAGCGAGGAGAACGATCCGATTCATCGGCGCATCCGGGCCGCAGCACCCCGCTGGCGGGTGTTGCATGGTCTGTCCGACGAGGAGGCCGCCCGGCAGATCATGGCGGATCGGATCGAAATTCTGGTGGATCTGAACGGCTATACCTTTGGTGCGCGTCTCAAGATGCTGTCGATGCGTCCGGCCCCGGTGGTCGTCAACTGGCTCGGTTATCCGGGGAGCATGGGATCGCCGTATCATCATTACATCATCGCCGATCCATTCGTGATTCCGCCCGAGCATGAGATGTTTTATTCGGAGCGGGTGGTGCGGCTGCCCTGCTATCAGGCCAACGATTCGCGGCGGCAGGTTTCGGAGCATCGGCCCACGCGCAGCGAGGCGGGGTTGCCGGAGAACAAGGTGGTGTTTTGTTGCTTCAACGCGGTACGCAAGATCACCGCTTTGACCTGGGGATTGTGGTGCCAGATTTTGCAACAGGTGCCGGACAGCGTGATGTGGTTGATGCACGAAAACGATGCGGCACGGGATCGTTTGCGCGAATTGGCGACCGGATACGGGGTGGATCCGGAGCGGTTGTTGTTTGCGCCGCCTTTGGTCAATGCGAATCATCTGGCGCGTTATCCGCTGGTGGATCTGGTGCTGGACTGTTTTCCTTATGGTGCGCATACGACGGCTTCGGATGCCTTGTGGATGGGAGTGCCGATTCTGACCCTGGCCGGACTCTCCTTTCCGTCGCGGGTATGCGGCAGCCTGGTGAGCGCGGCGGGATTGCCGGATCTGGTGTGCGCCACGCCGGAGGAGTATGTGGAGCGTGCCGTGCAGCTTGGAAATCAGCCGGAACGGCTGCGGGAGGTGCGTGCCCGTCTCCATGCCGCACACGACCGCTGCGTGCTGTTTGACATGACCAATCTGGCGCGTCGGCTGGAAGCCTTGTACCGGGAGATGCAGCAGGATTTTCTGGCGGATCGGGTGCCCCGTCCGGATCTGACCAACCTGGAACGTTACCAGGAGATCGGCATTGCGCTCGACCCGTTGGCCGGGGGATGGCGTGGCAATCGCGCTGCGCTGTTCCAGGTTTACGAGGAGCGTCTGGCTGCGCTGGATCGGCTGTGTTATCTGGGACCGGATGCCCGGTTGTGGCGTCCGGAGACCCGCGCCCGGTTGGCGGCCATGGTGCGCGAGGGTTTTCTGGAAAAGATCGTGCGGCACGATGATGCGCAGGATCTGTCCGGGGTGATCGAAAATGCCAGCGGGGGGGATCATCCGATTGCCGAACGGATTGCGGCCTTGCCGGTGCTGCTGGGAGAGGGGCGGGTGCAATCCGCCTTCATCGTCTCCATGGTCTTGGCCAATGGGGGCACGCAGCATCCCTGGGTCTCCGTGGGGTTGTGGGCGGGTGGGGTGTTGTTTGACAGCGCAGCCGAGGAGGAGCGCGGTTATCAGGCGTGGTGTCGGCAAGTCGGCACGCTTGCCGAGCCGTTGCGGATCGAATTGCAGGCATGCATCGACTTTTTGACCGGGCTGCTCACGAGCGTCACCTGGCAGCGCCCGACTGCGGCGGAACGGATCCATCGTTTCCGGGTTTTTTGAGGTTCGGGTCGGGAGCGGAAGGTGTCAATGAAAATGAGACTGAGGTGGCCCCCAAATCAAGGACAGAAACCGGATTGAAATAAGTGACACCTCGTCCAAACTTTCTGAACGTCAAATTTCTATGCCACATCAAGGGTTGCTCAAAGTCCGCCTGAATTTTGGGGAAAGTCCTGTCAATCGCTGACTTGACAAAGATTCAAATCGCAGGCAAAGTATCGACAGGCATCTTCCCGGTATGGAGATTTATCCGAGAAATTTCAACGGTTTGCCAGTACGGCAAACGCTCTCAACCCGCATCCCCTAAGCGACGATGAACCACAAACCCTTTCAGGTCGTGATCATTTCACCCGAAGGCTATGCGCATGCCGAAGCCTTGAGAGAAGTGGCCGAAACGGTCCATTTTGGCCTGCTGCATTTGGGGTATCCCTCCAGAATCGTCCTCAATCATTTTGATCCCACTGCCCGCAACATCCTGATCGGCGGCAATCTGCTGCCCCGTGAATGGATCAACCGCGTCCCGGCAGATACCATCCTCTACAACCTGGAGCAGTGGGACTCCTCCTGGATCAACGGCGTGCTGCCCGAACTGATGAGCCGTTGCGAGGTCTGGGATTACGATGCGCGCAACCTGGAACAACTGCAACAAGCCAGAATCATAAAAAAAAGTCGCCACGTTCCGATTGGTTATGTTCCAGAACTGACCCGCATTCCCAAGCATCCCGAAACAATCGATATCCTTTTTTATGGCAGCATCAACCCCAGACGCCAACAGATTCTGCTGCAACTGGCACAAAGAGGGTTGGTCGTCAAAACGCTGTTCGGAACCTATGGCCAGGAACGGGATGAGGTCATTGCACGCGCCAAAATCATTATCAATATCCACTTTTACGATGCAAAAATATTTGAAATTGCACGCATTTCCTATCTTCTTTCCAACCGCAAGGCCGTTGTGACGGAAAAAGCGGAACAAACCCAAATCGACGCCGATCTCCACGCCGGATTGATCGCCGTTCCCTATGATCAACTGGTGGAGGCCTGTGTCGAACTGCTCCAGGACAACACGCGCCGCGAAGCCTTGGCGCAGGAAGGATTTCGCCTCTTTTCACAACGCCTCGAAACCGACATCCTCCGCTGCGCACTGCAACCCGAACCGCCCACACCCCTTCCAGAACCCCGACCACCAGAAACATCGCAGACATCCCTGTCCGGAGACGCTCCCATGATCACGCCCAACGCCAGTTTTTCTCCTCTGCCACGCATGCTCAATATCGGCAGTGGAAAAAATTTTCGCGAAGATTGCGTGAATCTGGATGTGCATGACGGTTGGCAACCCGATATTCTGGCCGATCTCAATGACCCGTTGCCGCTTCCCAATGCCCTTCCGTACCAAACCCGACGCTTTGGTCCCGTGCAGTTGCATACCAACACGTTCGATCACATTATTGCCTTCGATGTCTTCGAACACCTGAGAAATTTGACCACAGCCATGACCAGTTGCCGCAATCTGCTGCGCATTGGTGGAACTCTGCATATCGTCGTGCCCTATGATCTCTCCTTCGGCGCATGGCAGGATCCAACCCATATCCGCGCCTTCAATGAGCGAAGTTGGCTTTACTATACCGATTGGTTCTGGTATCTCGGATGGACAGAAACTCGATTCGTTTTGCGTCAACTCAACTACACTTTAAGTCCGCTCGGCCAGGAGATGCAACAACGCGGCGAAAGTGTCGAGTTGATCACCCGCACGCCTCGCGCCATCGATGCCATGGATGTCATCCTGGAGAAAATTCCCCTCACTCCAGCAGATCAGCAATCCCTGGCCATGTTTCGTCCGCCACGGTAACACGGCAGAGGGTGTTTGATGGCAAGACAGCCATGGACTCCTGATGGCCGCGCAAGGCACAAAGCACCAGGATACGGTATCGCCCGCTTTACCTAAGGATCGCAGACCATGATCTTCATCACCGGAGGTGCAGGCTTCATCGGTAGCAATTTCGTCCATCTCTGGATGAACGAATCGACCGAACCGTTGCTGATTCTGGACAAACTGACCTATGCCGGCAATCTTGAAAACTTGAGTGAATGGCGGCACCATCCCCGCTACCATTTTGTGCAAGGGGATATCAACGACCGCGCCCTGATCCAGCACCTGCTGAATCACCATACCCCCCGCGCGGTTCTGCACTTTGCTGCCGAGTCCCATGTGGATCGCTCCATTGCCGGAGCTGCCGATTTCATCCAAACCAATGTCACAGGCACTTTCCAACTGCTCGAAGCGGTGCGTGCCTACTGGAACGGCTTGCCGGAAACAGTTCCCGGTCCGGACCACCCCTCCAGACCGCATTTCCGATTTCTGCACGTCTCCACCGATGAGGTCTACGGCAGCCTGTCGCCCAGCGATCCCCCCTTTTCCGAAACCACCCCTTATGCACCCAACAATCCCTATTCTGCCAGCAAATCCGCCTCCGATCACTTGGTGCGCGCCTGGCACCATACCTATGGATTGCCCACACTCATCACCAATTGCAGCAACAATTACGGACCCTATCAATTCCCGGAAAAACTGATCCCTCTGCTGATCCATAACGCCCTGGCCGGAAAACCACTACCCATCTACGGCGATGGACAACAGATTCGCGACTGGCTGTTCGTGACCGATCACTGTCGCGCCATTGCCAAAGTGCTGAAAGCAGGTCGCCCTGGCGAGAGCTATCACATCGGCGGCGCCCACGAACTGCCCAACCTGACCGTCGTGCATACCCTCTGCGACCTGCTCGATACCCTGCACCCCCGCAAAACCGGCGGCTCCTACCGGGAACAGATCACCTTCGTGGCCGATCGTCCTGGTCATGATCGCCGCTATGCCATGGATACGCGCAAAATCCAACGCGAACTTGACTGGCACCCCCTGGAAAATTTCGACTCCGGCCTGAGAAAAACCCTGGCTTGGTATCTGCAACATCAAGAATGGGTAAGTCACATCACCAGCGGTGCCTATCGTGAGTGGATCAAACAGCATTATGGCCCGTGAAACTGCTCCCATCCTGCTGCTGGGCGTCAATGGTCAGCTTGGCCATGAACTCCATGCTCGTCTCGTCGCAGCAGGAACACCACATCTTTTGGTATTGCGCCGACAAGAACTTGATCTGACGCAACCTGAACCGTTGCACGCCATCGTCGCCAGACACCAACCGCGCCTGATTCTCAATGCGGCAGCCTATACTGCCGTGGATCGAGCCGAAAGCGAACCGGAACAAGCCTATGCCGTCAATGCGGTCGCACCAGGCCTGCTGGCTGCGGCTGCCGAGCGTGTCGGCGCCACGCTGATTCACTACTCCACGGATTATCTGTTTGATGGTCATCAACCCACGCCCTACCGCGAAGAGGATCCACCCTATCCCCTCTCCGTCTACGGCAGCAGCAAACGGGCCGGAGAACAGGCCATTCTGCGTGCGTGTCAACGCCATCTGATCTTGCGCACCAGTTGGGTGACTGGCACCCATGGAAACAACTTTTTAAAAACGATCCTCCGTCTGGCGCAAGAACGGGATTCATTGCGCGTGGTGGCAGATCAGCGCGGGGTTCCGACCACAACCAGCCTGCTCGCAACCATCACGCTGGAACTCATCCGCCAGATGCATGGCGCCCACACAGAGGATCCGCGCTGGGGCATCTATCATCTGACGCCCACCGGAGAGACCACTTGGCACGCCTATGCATGCCGGATCGTCCGATACGCCGAACAGCAGGGGATCGCCCTCAAACTGCATGCAGAAGCCATCCAGCCGATTCCCACCTCCGACTATCCTTTGCCTGCGCGCCGCCCCGCCAATTCGCTCCTGAATACCGAAAAAATACGCCGCACCTTCTCTTTGACTCTGCCACCATGGCAAGAAGGTGTCGATCATCTGCTCCACGAACTGCTGCCTCCAACTCCACGGACGCCGAGACCATGACTCACCCCCCCTCTTCTCCCTCTCTTTCACGTCGGGGAATCATTCTGGCTGGCGGATCCGGAACCCGTCTCTATCCGGTGACGCAGACCGTTTCCAAACAACTGTTGCCGATTTATGACAAACCGATGATCTATTACCCGCTCAGCACCCTGATGCTGGCAGGGATTCGTGATATTTTGCTCATCTCCACCCCCCAGGATACCCCCCGATTCCGTGAACTCCTGGAAGATGGCAGTCAATGGGGCATTCGCCTGCACTATGCGGTGCAACCCTCTCCGGATGGACTGGCTCAAGCCTTTCTGATCGGACGCCCATTCCTTGATCATCATCCCAGCGTGCTGATTCTGGGAGACAATCTGTTTTACGGTCACAATCTGATTCAATTGTGTCGTTCTGCCGATGCCAATACGCAAGGGGCCACCATTTTTGCCTACCGGGTCCATGACCCCAGCCGCTACGGTGTGGTCAGCTTCGATCAGAACCAAAAGGTCGTTCATATCGAGGAGAAGCCTAAAAATCCTAAAAGCGATTACGCTGTCACAGGACTTTATTTCTATGATGAGCGGGTGTGTGACTTGGCTGCGACTCTCTCCCCATCCCCGCGCGGCGAACTGGAAATCACCGATCTGAACCGGCTCTATCTGGAACAGGGACGTCTGCATGTCGAGATCCTGCGCCGAGGTCATGCCTGGCTGGATACCGGCACCCATGACAGTCTTCTTGATGCTTCAAGCTTTATTGCAACCATCCAGAAACGACAAGGGCTGATGGTGGCCTGTCTGGAAGAGATCGCATTGGCACAAAAATGGATCGATGCCGATCAGGTCCGTCATCGTGGCGAACAGCTCAAAAACGATTACGGCGCTTATCTTCTCTCTCTGCTGCGCGGAAACCGGTGAACCATGTCCATGCGTGTCACACCCACTGAACTGCCCGAAGTCCTGATCCTGGAACCAAAAATCTATCATGATTCCCGTGGCTTCTTCTTTGAAAGTTTCAATCAGCAACAATTCATCCAGGCTGTCGGGCAGGATCTATCCTTTGTTCAGGACAATCAAAGCCGTTCCACCTGTGGCGTTCTGCGCGGGCTGCATTATCAAATTCAGCATCCCCAAGGCAAGTTGATTCGCGTGCTGTCTGGAGAAATTTTCGATGTGGCCGTCGATTTGCGACGCAGTTCCCCCCTCTGTGGCCGTTGGATCGGAACCAGCCTGAATGCCGAAGAACAGCGTCAACTCTGGATTCCGCCCGGATTTGCCCACGGTTTTGTCGTGGTCAGCCCGACGGCAGACATTCTCTACAAGACCACCGATTACTGGTATCCTAAACACGAACGCATTATCTTATGGAACGATCCGGAACTGCAAATCGACTGGCCCCAGGCCCAAACACCGATTCTTTCCGGCAAGGATGCGGCTGGTCTGCCCTTCCATGTCGCAGAACTCTACCCCTGACACCCTTGTTGGCTGCCTGGAGGAGACCTTGCTATTGGCCTGCAAGGCATTCGGGGATATTTCGGCTGCTGTTGAACCCAGACTTTCTTTTTGTTTTGAAGTACCGTATTGACATTGATCATTATATGGTCAATGTCAATACGGTACTTCAAAACAAAAAGAAAGTCTGGATTGGTGCATATAGCCATATAGCCCGACAACAAAACCCTTCGTGTGGCGTAAACGCGCAGTGAAGGGATCGCAGAGCAGAGAAACTGTTGTTAATTAATGCGGTTGGACTCTAGACTACCGGATGGGAGGCTCATCCGGGTGGCCGGTACTTTGCGAGCAGTTCCACCAGCACTTCGCGCGTGGGCGGGGCGCATAGCGTCCGCTGAATCTCGATAATATGTGGCAGCGGTAACTCCCACCATCGCAGTTGCATCAGCAGATTGATAATGTCTTCAACAAACCGTTTTTTCAGTGATCTGGCAGGGTTGCCGCCGACGATTTCATATGGCATGACATCCTTCACTACCGTCGAACTGGTCGCCAGCACCGCACCGTTGCCAATCTTCACCCCAGACATGATGGTGACACCAGAACCAATCCACACATCATTACCGATCATAACATCCCCCTTGGTGGTCGGATGTCCCTTGATATCGGTTCCGCCAAGCTCATTGATGAAGATATGGCCAAATGGATAGGTGGTGATCCAGTCGGTCCGGTGATTGCCTCCCAGATAGATGGTGATGTTGGCGGCCAAGGAACAGAACGATCCAATGGTTAACGAAGCTCCTTCTCCCCATTGCAGCACTGCAAGATTTTCGAATCCGTAGGTAAAACGCCCCACAGAGATTTGGCTGTTCCCGATCATGCCAGTTAGTGCAATATTGTTCGTCATTGATTTTCTCCAACGCTCTAAGTTAAAGAATGCATGGGCACCGCCGTTCGATCCCGTCCACAGCCTGCCAACCCCGCCCTCCCTCTACCGCAATGTTACGGATAGAGTTCGACCTAAGCCAGAGGCTGATCAACTGCATCCTTGGGGCGTGTTGATATTCAGAAAACTGATTATTCCTGTTCAAGCCAAACCGTGCCATACTTCAGAGTTTTAATATTGATTGTAAGTATTTATGCGCGTTAATGGGACGTGCTGCTATATCTGCATTGCAATCATCGAGTATTTGGTTTCCGGGGGCGGTACTCTGGAAACAGGATTCCACTGATTCCAGGAGTGCCGCCATGGACAGCAAAGGATGCAGCCCCATCCCCTGTGCCCTGTTCGATTGGATCACATTTCTCGCCAGAGCGCTACCCCTCCGATCTGTGCCGACTTTCTGGTTAGACAACTTGCAAATTCCACCCCTTGGCGTTTCAACCGTACCTCAATCTGATCAACGAACTGCCGGGCATTCTCCAGGGGATGGTCTACAGCAGCATGGATCTGATCGGGTTGGCAGGCGTCACCATGAAACCCTGGAGATTTCCAGTCGGGGGTATCAGACCCGCACCCTCACCTTGGACGACACGGAAGCCGCTGCCGTCACCCAAACGGCCATCGCGCTCGAACCGGCCAATCAGACGCTCACCGGCACCTCGGGCAACGATACCCTCTCCGGAAGCGGCGGCAACCCTGACCCGCAATACCGTGCGTGCCCAATGGGAGGCCGCCGCCAACGTCCCGTTCCACAGGTTCTCCCGAATCGCAGCATTCCAGGAGGAAGTATTCCGCCTGCTCGCAGTCACTCCTTGACTCATAGTCAGTCGTATGCAGTGAGATTTGATCATTATATGATCAATATCAATACTGTACGTCAAAAACAAGAAGAAAGTCCGGGTTGGTGCGTCCGGATGGAATGGCGCAAGCCTGGACACCGGATCGTGAGGTCAGGGGGCCTTGACGGCTTCGACGTAGAGATTGAGCGTTTGACGTTCTTCCTGATCGAGATTTTCCAGATCCGCGATTTTTCCTTGCCGGTATGCGCACCGTTGAATCGAGGATGCAGGGAAGCCGGCCTGTTCGATCAGCAGGGCAAGATCCTCGAAGTCATAGATCCACTGGTGGCCCCAGAAATAGAAAAGCTGGTTGAACATGAATGCCCGGTTGCGGGTAAACATCTCCGGTACGCGTCCGTTGAGAAAGGCGACATTATGGGCAAATTCCGGTCGGTCCGGTTGCAGGAGCACTTCTGCGTGTTGGATCAGATCCGGGGTGCTGATGCGCAGCACTCCGTTGGGACGCAGCAGTCGATGCATTTCTTTCAGGAATATTAATCCTTGTACGCGGTTCAGATGTTCGATGAAGTGTTCACTGTAGCAATTATTAAAGCAATTGTCTGGCAGAGGGAAGGGGGTCAGGGCATTATGTTGCAGAAAGTAGAACTCATTGCGTTGATAACCGACAGGCGAAAAGATCATGCCAGGTTCTGTCTGGACACCATTGTTTCCAATATGAGTTTCCAAGTCTGTATTCAGCCAGTTATGTCTCCAGTTTCCACCACATCCGCAGTGCAATCCGAAGACGGGCGGTACAACCGGTCCGATGTTTTGTAAGGCGATATCCAGTTGATTTGGCATGGGTTCGATCCTCGCATCAGGAAGTGCAATGAAAGGAAGAGACTTGGTTCGCAATACCAAGTAATGCCCGTTCTGGAAGTTCGCAAGAGGGGGAGACAGCATTTTTTGCTCAAACCGCAACCGGGTTGGGAGCGGTGTGGCACGAAGCGGTCATGGTGACACTTTTAAAAATAAAGAAGGGGTCTGGGGGATTCCTCCCCCAGGGTTTTGACTTTAAACAAAAAATCTTTAGAAAAGTTTCTGTTTAAAATCAAACCCCTGGGGGACGAATCCCCCGGACCCCCTCTTTTTTTTCAAAAGTGTGCCTCTGGTAAAGAGTTGCCCTTACCCCGCAATCCGGAACATGGCGAGCAGGTCGGTGGTGCCGACCACCTGTCCTGGAAGCAGTCCGCTGTTGAGCAGGAACTGACGAGTGGGTTCGGATTCGGTGAGGTAGAGACAGGTGGCGCGATCCGGGGCGCTCTGGGCGGTGGAGAGATCGCGGATTTCGACCGGCAGGTTCGGGGCGATCTGACGCAGGCTGGCCAGGATCACCTCGGGATTGGTCAAATCGCAACAGACCAGCCGCAGGGCGCCGGGTTGGGTCATGAACCGTTCCAGCAACGCCTGATAGGCGGCATTGGTGGCAACGATGGGTTCCAGTTCCAGGATCCGTTGGCGGGTTTCGGGTTCCCGGCTCCAGAGCAGCGCCCGTTTCAGGCAGGAGAGCGCGGTGAGATGGTCCTGGCGCGCCTGGGCCAGAGTGGCGGCAAACCACAGCCTTTGTACCAGAAAATCATTGATCTGATCCAGCACCACCTCCCGGTTGCCGGGATCGAAATCGCTCATGCCGACCGAGGCCATGGCCAGACCGGCAGCGATCTCCAGGCCGGCGCGGCAGGCGTCGAGGGTGTCGAGCGGGTTGCCCTCCCGGAACAGAGCGACCAGGAACGGTTGCGGCTGAAACCGTACCGCTCCATGCGGCAGGGTGCGGAACAGGGTGACGAACGCGGTGGCGGTGGCCGGCAGGACAAAGGAGACCTTGGCCAGCGTGGCAGTGCGCCAGATCGCCACCTCGGGGAAAATCCGGTTCTGAAGCACGAAATTGAACAGGGCCGGACCTTGGGCGCGCTCAAAGGTGGCGGCCTCCGGCAGGGTGTAATAGAGTCCCATGCCGGCATTGGTAACGCTGTTCCAGAGATGCCACGGCGCATGCGAGACCGCGATTTCCGGATGCTGTTCCAGAAAGGCGAGTTCGGCGCGCAGCGCGTCCGGGATCAGCAGATCGCCACAGGATTGATGCACCACAAAGGTGCCGCGCCCCTGACGCAGCGCGGCCTGGACCAGGGCCGGACCACTCAGCGGCAACGGCAGGATCACCTGACGCAACGCGGGGAAGGTCGTCCGCCATTCGTCCGGGAGCGGACCCGGTTGCGGATCGGTGGGCAGCTCGACGATCACGATTTCGATGGCGCGGGTCTCTGCGGCGATCCATTCCCGGAGTTGTTCCAGGGTGTTGGCGAGCGCTTCCCGTCCGGTTTCGGTGGTGATGCAGATGGAGAGGGTGACCGGCTCCGGCGCAACGGACGCAGGAACGACCAGCGCGATGGGAGTCACGCTCAGGCCGGCCACGGCGGGAACGGCAGGAGTGGCGGGAGCGGCAGGAGTGGCGGGCGCGGCGGGAGTGGTCGGTTGGGCGGCGACGGGTCGGGGTTGGGATTGGGGTTGCGACATGAGAGGCTCCGGAGTGGCGAAAGAGGGGGGAATGTCGATATGGTCCGGGGCCAGTCCGGCCTCGTGGCGTTGCCAGATCGCTTCGTAGCACGCCTCCAGGTCGCGGGTGAAGCGCGGGGTATCGAAGAGAGGAGTCGTGGCGCGATTGGTTTGCAGCCGGGTGCGGATCGTCTGGAGGCGGGCCGGGTCATGGGCCAGTTCCAGGGCGCGGGCGGTATAGGCCTCCAGGGAGTCGGTGACCAGTTCCGGGGAGTCCAGGGTGTGGAGCAGACTGCCGGCCACCCGCGACACGAAGGTATCCCCGGCAATGGTCACCAGCGGGCAGCCGATCCAGAGGGCGTCGCTGGCGGTGGTATGCGAGGTGACCGGATAGGTGTCGAGCACCAGATCCACCAGATGATAACGGGCGAGATGTTCGGCGACCGCCAGTTTCGGCGCGAAGATCAGACGGGCCGGATCGATGCCGTGTGCGCTCGCCTCGCGGCGCAGATTGGCGGCCACCAGGTCGTTGGATTCGAGCAGCCAGAGGATGCTGCCCGGGGTCTGGCGCAGGATTTCCATCCAGGCGCCGAAGATCTCCGGGGTGATCTTGTAGGTCTGGTTGAAGCTCGAAAAGATCAGCCCCTGTTCCGGCAGGCCGTATGCGGCGCGGGAGGCGCCGGCCTCCGGCAGGGCGCGCAGCCGGTCGTTGGGCTGGTAGCAGTGGGGCATGCGCACCACTTTTTCGCTGTAATGGTGTTCCTGGCCATGGGGAATGATGAACGGATCGGCGATCACGTAGTCGATATGGTCGCCGCCCATGGTGCCGGGGTAGCCGAGCCAGTTCACCTGGAGGGGCGCGGGCCGCTGATTGGCGATCTCCAGGCGGGCGCCGTTGGTGAAGCCTTTGAGTTCCACCAGAATGTGCACGCCATCTGCATGGATCCGGCGGGCCGCGCTTTCGTGATCGAGGGGGCGCAGATCGACGAAGCGGTCGCTGGCTTCGATCAGCCGTTGCCGCATCTCACGGCCATCGTCGTAGCCATAAGAATAAAGGATGATCTCGAAGCGGTCGCGGTTGTGGAGCTTGACCATTTCCGCCATCAGGATCGCGGTGGCATGGTTGAGAAAATCGCACGAAAGATACCCGATGCGGATCCGGGCCGGATGGGGATCGTGGGTGGGCTGGGCGGCCAGGTTGCGGCGGGCCGGATAGCGGCGCGTCATGTATTCCAGGGCGCAGATTTTCTGTTCTTCCGGGGTGGTCGCCAGGGTCAGGAAGACAAAGGGGTTGACCAGTCTTTTGCCCGCGTGGAACAGCGACATGATGCGCTCGAAGAGTGCCGGGCACTCCTGCCAGTCGCAGGTCTGTTTCAACAGGTTGAGCAGCGTGGCGAGCAGATTGGGATCATCGCCCTTGTGGACGAGAAGTTGACGGTTGCAGTCGATGGCGCCGGCCAGATCGCTCACCGCATTGTAGGCCACACCGAGATTTTCCAGAGCCGTGGGATCACCGGGTTGAATCTCCAGGGCTTTTTTGTAGCAGGCGATGGATTCCTGGATATGGTTCTGGATTTGCAGGGCATTGCCCATGTGGGTGTAGGATTGATGGAGATCGGGCTTGATGGCCAGGGCCTTCTGGTGCCAGGCGATGGACTCTTCGAAGCGTCCCTGATCGCACATCACGTTGCCCAGGTTGCAAAGTGCCACATGATAATTCGGATCGATGGCCAGGGCCTGCTGGTAGCACTCCACGGCCTCGTGCCAGCGGCCCAGATCCTGATAGACATTGCCCAGGCAGTTGTAGGCGTCGAGATAGTCCGGGCGCAGTTCCTTGGCCTTGAGCAGCCAGGGGATCGCCTCCTGGTGTCGTTCCTGCTGCTGGAGGACATAGGCTAGGTTGTGCATGGCGTTGACGTAATCGGGTTTGATCGCGATGGCTTGTTCGTAGCAGGCGATGGCCTCGGCGAAGCGGCGCTGTTCGCCGTAGACGTTGCCCAGGCTGGCATGGGCCTCGAACGCCTCGGGAAACTGCTCCAAAGCTCGTTTCTGATAATCGATGGCCTCGTCGATCCGGCCCTGGGCCTGATACAGGGTGCCGAGGTTGCTGAGGGCGGCATGGAATCGGGGATCGATTTTCAAAGCCTTTTTGTAGGCGGCGATGGCCGCGTCGTGCTGGCCGTCGTTCTGGAGCACGATGCCGAGGTTGTTGTGAAACAGGGCCTGTTTCGGATCGACCTCGATGGCTTTTTGGATGTATTCGATCGCTTCGGCGCGTGCGCCGCGCTGGTGGAGCAGAAAACCCAGGAGGTTCAGAGCATCCTGATGGCGGGGCTGTTGGGCGAGCACCTGCCGGTAGATCGCTTCGGCCTCTGGCAGGCGTCCGGCCTGATGGTGTTCCAGGGCCTGTTGAACCTGGCCGGTCAAAGAAGATGGCGCAGCGGCCGGGATCCGGTTTCTTGACTTTCCTGATTTCATGACCGTAACCTTTGGGAGGAGAGGCTGGGAAGCGGGTATTGATCGCACCTTGATCTTGATCGTAACCGTTCATGCTACCAGATTGTCTTTCTGGTGGGAATTCGTTTTGTGGGTACACGTCCTTTTTTTGGAGGGGGGAGCGGTTGCACGCCCCTGAAAATCACCTTTGACCGATTCAGCGATGTCCCCGTTTTTATCCGCATTGCGTTGTTTGTTTTTGATCTGCCGGCATCATGGGGTGGATGTCACCCCGGAGCAGTTGCTCGGAGCCAGAGAGGCGGACATCGTGGGCTCGATGTTGCGGCTGATGCAGGAGACCGGTCTGAAAGGGGCGTTGCTGACCCGGCGCAAATGGAAGGATCTGGCGGGATTGGGAGGCGCCTATCCGGTGATGGCCGAGACGCGGGGCGGTCATTGGCTGCTGGTGAGTCGGGTGACGCTGGCCAGCGATGGCGAGGCGAGCGCCACGGTGCTCGATCCCCGTTACGAGCAGACCGGTCCCCGGCTGTTGAGCCGTCAGGCGTTCGAGGCGGACTGGAGCGGCAATCTGGTTCTGTGCAAGCGCGAGCATGAATTCACCTTCGAGCGTCGTCCTTTTGGTTTGAACTGGTTCATGCCGGAGATTTTCGCCCAGCGCAAACTGTTGCGCAATGTGGCGATCGCGGCGATTCTGTCAAGTCTGCTCGGTCTGGCGATGCCGATGTGTTTCAACATCATGATCGACCGTGTGGTGCCGCATCAGAGCTATCAGTCGTTGATCACATTGATGTTGATTCTGGCCATGGTGGTGGTATTTGACGGACTGTTTCAGTATGTTCGTCAATACATGATGCTGGTGGCGACCAACAAGATCGATGCGAAACTGCTGTCGCGTTCGTTTCATCATTTATTGCATCTGCCGATGCCGTTTTTCGAGAGTCACACCACCGGCATTTTGATTCGCCACATGCAACAGACCGAGGTGGTGCGCAATTTTCTGACCGGTTCGTTGTTTCACACGTTGCTGGATGCCGCGATCCTGCCGATCTATCTGGTGGGACTGACCATGTACAGCGGATTGCTGACGGTGGTGGTGCTGGCATTCACGCTGGCGATCGCCATTGTGATCGCGGTGATGCTGCCGACCTTCCGGAAATATCTGGAGGGTCTCTACAATGCCGAAGGGATGCGGCAGACCGATCTGGTGGAGACGATCCACGGCATGCGGGCGGTGAAATCGATGGCGCTGGAACCGTTGCGCATGGCGGCCTGGGATCGCAAGGTGGCGGTTTCGATTCTGAACCGGGCGCGGGTGGGGGGATTCGGGATCAAGGCCTCGGTGCTGACCACCACGTTGCAGGCCGGCATGCAGATCGCCATCATCGGCGTGGGTGCGATCGAGGTGTTCAACAATTCGATGAGCATCGGTTCGCTGGTGGCGTTCAACATGCTGTCGGGTCGGGTTTCGGGTCCGCTGGTGCAGATCGTGGGTTTGATCAACGAATACCAGCAGACCGCATTGGCGGTGCGCATGCTGGGTGAAGTGATGAACCATCCGCCGGAACGGGATCCGAATCAGCGGGGCATTCGCATGCCGATCACCGGGTCGATGGAGTTCAACAATGTGACCTTCCGTTATGAGCGTTCGACCTTGCCGGCGCTCAAGCAGGTCACGTTCCGGGTGGAAGAGGGTCAGATGATCGGGGTGGTGGGTCGTTCCGGTTCGGGCAAGACCACCGTGACCCGTTTGATTCAGGGGATCCACACGGCCCAGGAGGGTTTGATCCACTTGAATGGTCATGACATTCGTCATTTCGATCTGCCTCATTTGCGGCGCAGCATCGGGGTGGTGTTGCAGGACAACATTCTGTTCCGGGGGACGATCCGCGAGAACATTGCCGCCGGTCGTCCGGAGGCGACGTTGTTGGAGGTGATCGACGCGGCCCGCATGGCCGGGGCCGATGAATTCATCGATCGTCTGCCGCACTCTTACGAGACCTGGGTGGAGGAAAACGCTTCGAACTTTTCGGGGGGTCAACGTCAGCGGATCGCGATTGCCCGTGCGTTGTTGTTGAGTCCGCGTTTATTGATTTTCGACGAAGCGACCAGCGCCCTGGATCCGGAGAGCGAGGCGATCATCCGGCAGAGTTTGAACACGATTTCCAAGGGTCGGACCATGATCATCGTATCGCACCGGCTCTCTTCGCTGGTGGGCACGGATGCGATTCTGGTGCTTGACAAAGGCGAGGTAGTGGATTTCGCGCCGCATGCCGAGTTGTTGGAGCGGTGTGAGATTTACCGTCATTTGTGGGATCAGCAGACCAATTTTTCCCAACACGAAGTGGTCTGACGCATGAGGTCGGTCAACGGTATTGATTTTGCATGCGGTTGACGATTCAGGGCAAACCATTGAAAAAAAAGAGGGGGCCTGGGGGATTCATCCCCCAGGGTTTTGGTTTTGACTTTAAACAAAAAATTTTTAAAATATTTTGACTTTAAACAAAAAAATTTTAAAATGTTTTAATTTTGCAAAGCAAAACATTCTAAAAATTTTTTGTTTAAAGTCAACGTCAAAGTCAAAACCCTGGGGGAAGAATCCCCCAGACCCCTTCTTTTTTTTTCAATGGTTTGCAGCTCGAAATGGACGCGGTTTAATTTGGCAAGGACTCCCATGAAGGACAATGCAACCGAACACCCCCCAACGCCCGGCCTGTTCAAACGCCTGATCGGGGCGTGGCGCCGGATGTGGGCGCGCGTGTGGAACCGATACTACGAACGCGTGGTGCCGGATGCCATCCCGTTCCAGGTCGGCATCGATGTGATCATCGTGGAAAACCCGTCTTTTTTGCTGATGTCGGTGTTTTACCTGGTGATCGGACTGGTGGCGACGCTGGGCATCATCGCGTCGGTGCTGGAAGTGGATATGATCGTGACCGCCGGCGGTCGCCTGACCACCGAGAATCCACCTTTGCAGATCCAACCCATGGACCGGGCGATTCTGCGGGAATTGAAGGTGAAGGCGGGAGACACGGTGCGCAAGGGCCAGGTGCTGGCCACCTTCGACGCCACCTTTTCGCAGGCGGATCTGGTTTCGTTGCAGGGGCAGCAACAAGCGTTGCAGGTGCAAGGACAACGACTGGAACACGAAATCCACAACACGCCGTTCGAGATCGGGGCCAATCCGAATGTCGATGAACAACTGCAATGGACCCTGCTGCAACGACGCCAGGCCGAATACCAGTCGCGCCTGAAGATGTTCGACGAGGAGATGCAAAGGATCCGGGCGAGTCTGCGCGCCACGGAGGATGACCGCGCCTCGCTGGCCACATTGCTGAAAATCTCGAAAGAGGTCGAGGGGATGCGTGATACGCTGCAAAAGAGCGGCACAGGCAGTCAACTGCATTATCAGGACTCGAAGGCCAACCGGGTACGCACCGAGCAGACCTATCAGGAGGCCGGGAACCGCCTGCTGGAACTGCAACACAATCTGGACGCGAAAAAGGCCGAACGCCAGGCTTTCATGGACCAATGGACCCGCACGCTGATGGATCAGTTGATCAGCACCCGGAACGAGTTGGCCAAGTTGAACGAAATGTTGAACAAGGCCAAACGGTTGAGCGACATGGAGACCATGACCTCGCCGGTGGACGGGATGGTGCTGGAGGTGGCGAAACGGGCCGAGGGTTCGGTGTTGAGTCCGGCGGAGCTGTTGATTTCCATCGTGCCAGGGGATGCGGTGCTGATCGCGGAGATCATGCTCGATTCAGGCGATGTGGGCTATGTGCGGCGCGGCGACCGGGTGGTATTGAAGATCAATGCCTTTCCCTATCAACGGCATGGCATTCTGGAAGGGGAGTTGCAGTTTGTCAGTCAGGAGTCGTTCCAAAGCGGCGACGCCCGCAACGGGGCAGGTGCATTTCACATTGGCCGGGTCAAGCTGACCAAGACCAAGCTGGACCACCTCCCCGAAGGCGCCCGCCTGCTGCGCGGCATGACCCTGGCCGCCAACATCAAAGTCGGTTCGCGCAAACTGATCGAGTATTTCATCTACACCCTGACCAGCATGGCAGACGAGAGTTTGAAGGAACGGTAGCCTGTTTTGCGATGCACACTTTTGAAAAGAAAGAGAGGGTCTGGGGGATTCTTCCCCCAGGGTTTTGACTTTAAACAAAAAATTCTAATTATGTTTTGTTTTTAAAGTCAAAACCCTGGGAGATGAATCTCCCAGACCCTCTCTTTTCTTTCCATAATGGTGCCCATCGATCCCGCCAACCGACAGGATCCTCCAGCAATCAAAGGAACCCCACGGTCATGAAACCGATCCCATCGCACTCCTGGTTGTTGCGACATGGCAGCGCTGTCGGTGGCAGCCTGCTTGTGAGCCTGTTGGGCCTGTTTCCGATCTTCATCAAATCGCTCTGGCTGGGCACGGTCAACGGCTATTGCGTGCTGACCCGCTTCCTGGCACTGGAACAAGACCATCTCTTCACAGAATTGGAACGACTCTCTCTCTATCGTGAAGACCTGCTGATCGGTGGCGTGCTGCTGCCACTGTTGATGCTGTTCGGCCTGATGTGGCTCCGAAGCGAGGCAAAACGCATCCGCATCCTGCTGATCACCGGGATCCTTTTGATCGCCTGGTATTACGTCGGTCTGATCAGCCTGGGCAATGCCCGCAAATTCCTGAGCTTCGATCTGTTATGGGAAGCCATGACCTGGGGCATCCAGAATCCCGAATTCATTCCACAGTATGTCAGTCCGGGCAGTCTGCAAAAGCTTGGCATTCTGATCGGAACCATCCTGGCCACGGGCGGACTGCTCGTCTGGTTCACCCGTCGCGCCGCACCACTGCAAATCCTCTGGTATCGACGCCTCTGGTGGGTTTGGCTGGTGATCATCGCAACCTATCTGGTGCTGATCGTCGCGGGCTACCGTTTCTCGTTTCCGTTGCGCGCCCAATACCGCAGCATTCCCGAAAACATGATCCGCGCTTTGATCACCTCGGACCTCTCCGCAGGGACTTATCGCCACCTGGATCCATCCCGCCTGGATCAAACCTATCGCAATCTGACCCATGCCCCTGGATTCAACGACCAGTCTGCCTGGTTCGGCACCGAAAAAAACAGCGATATCCTGCTGTTCATCCTGGAAACCGGTCCGGAACGCTGCGTGGAACTGGCGCAAAACATTCAAGATTTCCCGGCATTACGCCGACTTGCCAAACGATCCCTCTTCGGAACGCGCCATTACACGACCTATCCTTATACCAGTGCGGCCATGTTTTCCATCTTCGGCTCGCTCTATCCCAATGGCCGCAAAACCCTGTTGCAACAGACCCGACAGGCCAGCCCGGTAGGCTGGGTGCATCCGCTCAAGCAGGCCGGTTACCGTTTTGCTCTGTACAAACCAAGCCGGGAGGGGTTTGAAAACGATTTCGACATGTTTCAGGCATTCGGTGCGGATCCGCAGTATTTTGCCTCCGAACATCCGGAAACCCTGAACGATCCGCAGGTGACGACCCAATTGGAACGCTCCCTGAATGCCATGACCTCCGACGAATCGGCCCGGCAACGTCTCCATACCCAGGTCACGCGTGATCTGGCCGCATGGCAGACCTTGCAACGGGATACCCGTCTTGCGCAGCAGCAAGGACAACGGTTCGTGCATGCCTTCATGCCGCAACTCGGCCACGGCCCCTGGAAGGAGGTCCGACCACCCAACCAACCGATCTGTGAACGAGGCCGCGACCTCGCCACCCTGCAACTCTCCTGGCTGAACGAATGGATCGACGAACTGGCCAATACCGGCAGACTGGAACAGACCATTGTGGTGGTGACCGCCGATCATGGCATCCGCCTGACCACCGAAGACCCGGCCCTGAAGACCGGACGGATCGATGATTATACCTTCCATGTCCCGCTGATGATCTTCGCGCCGCAAACTTTCACGCAACGCATCGAACTGACCCAGCCGACCTCGCATATCGACATCGGACCATCATTGCAACACCTGCTGGGTTTGTCCGCCCAACCCGCACAGACCCACGGCAGTCTGCTGTGGGATCCAAAGCTCAATGATCGCACCCTGTTTTTCTTTGGCAGGGACTACATCGGCGTGGATGGATTCCACACGGGTCAGACCTTTGTCTCATGCGAATACTTCAATGAACTCTGCACCACCTCTCCCGTGATGACGATCCCCGATGACCGTCTTTACCTGAAAGAGGGCTGGAGCGATGCCCAGGCACTGGAACTGCTGCGCAACATCTATCAGATGGAAAACCGCTTCATGCAACAGGTGACCGGACATCCGTGATCCCCGCGTGCGGTTCAGAACTGAAAATAGATGAACTCCGTGGAGTCGCCACGCAATGCGAGAATGGCCAGAAAAAGCGACAGGGAAACCAGGGTGTGCAAGACGATGCGCACTCCGGAATCCCGGACGAAAAGACGTTCCTGAACATGATCGTAAAAAGTGTGAATCCACAAGGGCAAAGAGAGGAACGCCGCCTGCCCGAACAGAAACCATGCGGATTGCTGTTGCAACTCGGTTGTGGCCGCGAAGGGGGACAGCGACAACAGACGCAGAATGTAAGAAAGCTCCGTCTCCCTGAACAACATGAAGCCGATATGGGCCAGCACGAACATCAACAGGATCTGAAACGGTTTCAGCCAGCGATTCTCCCGAATGCCGATCGGGGTGATGTTCTTGCACCAGCCATACAGAATCACCAGCAGGCCATGATACAGACCAAAAATAATGAAATTCCAGTTGGCTCCATGCCACAATCCAACCAGGAAAAAGGTGATCAGCAGACTGACGACAATGCTGTAGCGGGTTCCGCGCGCGCGCAACGAGAAAAAAAGGGGCAGAAAAATATAGTCCTGAATGTAGGATGACAGAGAAATGTGCCACCGTTTCCAGTATTCAGCCGGCGAGGCCGAGATGAAGGGGTGGTTGAAGTTCTGGGAAAGCGTGAAACCAAGCATGCGCGCCGAACCTCTGGCAATATCGGTATACGCGGAAAAATCGGCATAGACCTGCACACCAAAGGCAAACACCCCGACCCATGCCAGGTAAAAGGTGGTATGCTCCAGAATGAACAATTTGTTGACAATGAAGGCCACATTGTCGGCAATGACCAGTTTCTTGAAGAATCCCCAAACCAGCAGAAACAGAGCCTCGCGGGCTTCCGGCCAGGTGAGGGTGCGTTCCTTTTCGACCTGTGGCAACAGATGAACCGCCCGCTCGATGGGACCGGCCACCAGTTGCGGAAAAAAGACCACGAACAAGGCAAAATCGAAAAAATTCTCTCTGGCCTTGAGCCGTCCGGCATAAACATCGATAATATAACTCATCGACTGGAAGGTATAGAACGAAATCCCGACAGGCAGGAAAATATCCAAATGATTGGTGAAACTCGGCAGCCCCAACAGCACCAGCAGTGCGGCCACGTTATCGACGAAGAAACCGAAATACTTGAAAAACCCAAGAAAGGTCAGATTGACCGAAATGCTCAACCAGAGGACGTATTTTTTCTTCTCGGGAAAGCGGGCGATGGCCAAACCGCAGAAATAATCGACCAGTGTCGAGGCAAAGATCAGATACAGAAACCAGAAATGAACATATCCATAAAAAAAATAGCTGACCAGCAACAGAAAATAATTCTGCCACTTGCGCTCCAACCTCCAGTAGACTGTCAGCACCAGCACGAAAAAAATCAAGAAATCCAGACTGTGGAAAATCACGGCAAATACTCCGCAAGTTTCTGGATAAAGTGTTCCGTATAGAACGCCTTGTATTCCGGCTTGACATGTCCACCATCCAGATACATGTCTGATCTCATGGCTGGATCGTTGTTGAAGTCATAAAAACCGACCCCTTCCTGCTGCAAATAATTCTTCAATTTATCCATGTAACCTGCCAGCCATTTATGATAGGCCACAGGGCGACCATCCTCCGCTGGCCTGTGTTCCATATGGATGAAAAACATCTTCAAGGAGGCCGCCTTTCCCAGACGGATCATTTCCGGCAGAAACGAACGGGGCAGCCGGTCATCGAAAAGATAACGGACCGAAAAAAGTTGGTCTTCCGGATCAAGACGTTTTCTGGAAACCCGCTGGTTGCCTGGATGGAACAACTCCGCAGTCATGCGTTCCTGAAAGGTGAACCGCTCCCGGAAAAAGGAGAAACTTTCGGCCGGGGTGATCTGTTCCGGATGCACCAGGCGTTTCCACAAAAACGCCCGATAGCGCGGTTCGCTGAAAAAAAAGCCCGCGCTGCCCAACAGCCAGATCCCCTGCTTTCTCCAGTTCTCCTGAATCGGGTACAGATCGAACAAGCCATTGCGCAACCGGTCCACCATGCTTTTGTTGGCGTTGACGATAACATCAAACCGGTGATCATCCGGCAACCGGTGGCTGGCGATTTTGGCCTTGTTGGTCAACGAATTCGTCTCATCTTCCGGATTGGTCAACTCGGTATCGCGGAAAAAGAAAAAAACCGTTTTAGGTTTGATCTGGGAAGCGATCAGACTGTTCTTGAACCATAAATACCACAAAGAACTCATGCTGCCCAGCTCACCAAGAATATAAATCTTCTCTCCGACACGCAGCCGACTCCACTGCTCCGGATCCATGCGCGACAACAGCGGGGAGGTGCCGATCAGGACATGATCGGGTTGCAACTCGATAATCTGCTTGAGATGGGTGTCGTCAAACCGGGAAGTGACCGCGCGCTCCCGGATCAAGGCGGGCGGCACGAAGATCAGCAGGGCAATCACGATCAGCGCCAGACGCGAACCGAACACATGGCCCGGCTTCGGCGCTTGATTCCTGTCCATTCCCACGGGTCCGGTGTGCGTTCGAGAGGTCATGCGGCTGAATTCAGTGAAGCAGGGTGGCCAGTTTGGCGCGGATCAGGGGAATTGTCTTGAGATCGACCGCTTCCAGGAGTGAAAAACGAATGCCGAATTCGGCCTCGACCCCAAGAATGATGTTGATGTGTTGCAAGGAATCCCAACTCTGTTCGCTCGTGTCCGCCTGGCTGGCGTCCAACCGGGCGACCTGTTCCACGGTTTGACCCAACACACCCGCAATCACCTGAAACAGGCGTCCATCGTGCGCAAAATGATTCATGAAGATCCTCGTGCGATGTAGTCGGGCCAGGTCACACCTGCCTGAGCCAAATCCAATGACCAGCGACTCCCTTCCGGAGTGTCGGTCAACCGGGTGAAACCATGGTCGGGCAGAAATTGGGCGACCGGTTGATTTTTCGGGGTTGGGATGTAATCGGCCAGCAGGCGTGTGACTCCTCGTGTGCCCACCCACGCCAGCAGATGCGACAAAAAGGCCGTTTCCACCGTTCGACCGATCACCCGGCAGCTCAACAAAAAGGAATCCAATTCGGCGTGATGCTCCAGAATCCGCAGGATGGCGACTCCGACCAGACCATTATCGCCAAATTTGTCCATCACCCGCAAGACGAAAAATCCACAGCGGTCATCCTCCAGAAAGGCGCGCAGGGTCTGTTCATCATGGCGCCGCGTGGTCAGATTGAACTGGTTGGTCTTGTGCACCAGATCCAGAGCGCGGGGGAATGACAGGGTATCGACCGGTTCGACCGTGGCCCGCATGGCCAGACCGCGATAAAAATCGGTCATGGAAGTTGCTTCGGAACGCAGTCTGGCGCGTTGCGCCTGCTGCTGATACATGGCGCCTCTCTGGCGATCCTCACGGGTCAGGGTGAGTTTGTCGAACACCCCCAACTGTCTGAGCAGGTTGGCATAACCCATGGGATCGGCAGGCAGTTCCGGGGTCAGCACCTCGGGCCGGGCCGCACGCATCAAGGCGCGCTCCTGGGGAGAATCATCCAGAAAGACCAAGGCATCCAGACCGATGTTGAGTTCCCGGGCGATGGCAACCACGCTCTCGGGTTTGGGTTGCCAATGGATGCGCATGGCGGCAAAATGGTGCTCCCGCAACAGCATATCCGGATGGTCGCGCAACACGGCCAGGGCATCTGCCGCATTGTTCTTGCTGGCAATGGCCAACAGCACGCCCCGATGGAAAAATTCCAGAATGGTCTCCTGAAACTCCCGGAACACCAATCCCTGCCCCGAGTGGCCGATGGCAATGCCCGCCATACCCTCCTCGCCGATGACGCCGCCCCACAAGGTATTGTCCAGATCCAGCACCAGACATTTGCGCACCGTGCCATGAAGCACATTCAGGAAGGTCGCCTGGGTGCGGGCCAGTTCCGGCATCAACACCGGTGAAAGCGGCGCCCTGGCCAGATACCAGAATTTGTCGTCCCGGCAGTTGGCATGACCGACCTGGGCACAGACCCGATCAAAATCCAGCAGATAAACATCCGGAATGGTACGGATTCCCTGGGCGAGCAGCGCGTTGAGACGCTGAATGGCCACCGTCTGGGAGTCCGGATTCATCCCCTCCAGAATCCCCAGCAATGGATAGCAAGGCTGGGCGAAAGAGTGGACAATCACCACACTGCCGCAGCGCGCACGGAACTGTTGCAGCGCCTGCACCCACTCCGCCACCAGATTTTGTATCTGCTCTTCCACCGCTTCCGGCGTCAACGTCAGAAAATGGAGCGCCAGACCGGGTGCGGCATCCTGCAAACGGCTCATCAGGAACACCACGTCGTAGCCCCCGGTCACGGTCTCGCTGGCCGGGTGGATCAATTCCTGAATCAGGGTATTCAGGGGGCCGATGTGACATTGGGCATTCAACCCCTGACGCGCCGCCTCGGTGATCAGCGACGGCAGATAGGGCTGCAAAACAAATGATGATAAATATTGTATTTTTACCGCCCGCAACGCACCCGTGACATCCTTGAGCCGATTGGCAGCCCGCTGGTAGGCATTGATGGAGCGATCCGCATCCAGTTCCGCGAGAATTTCCTGAAGCATGTGACTTTCCCCAAAAGGATTGCCTGCCGACCTTTTTCTCTTGCGCCAGAGACCCGCCGCGTCAGGGTCTCCTGGTTCTCCAGAGGCCATTCAGTTAACCCCATTGCCCGGATCGATGCAATGAACTTTGTGCGGTCGTGAACTGCCAGAGCGCGCACCCGGTGCAAGAGAGCAACTTTTGAAAACAAAGAGGGGGCCTGGGGGATTCATCCCCCAGGGTTTTGACTTTAAACAAAGAATTTTTAAAATGTTTTTATTTTAAAATCAAAACCCTGGGGAATGAATCCCCCAGACCCCCTCTTTTCTTTCAATAATCACACCATGAACGGTTCATCCGTTGACCAAAGAATCCATGCAAGGTTGCCATAAGCGCCTGCTTGACTTATCATGAACTCGACATGGTCGCGGTCAAAGTCCTCTCAAATGTCGCTCCTGGCATGGGTATGAAATATGCGTATTCTGCACATCCTCGACCATTCCGCCCCACTGCAAAGCGGTTATGTCTCCCGCACCCTGGCCATTCTGCGCCAGCAACGCGCCATGGGCTGGGAAACCGCACAACTGACCGGCCCCAAACATCCGGCCACCCTGCCTGAAGAAGAGGCCGAGGGCCTGCTGTTTCATCGCACCCCCCGCACGAACTCCGTGCTGACCCAGGTTCCGGTCCTGAAACAACTGGCGGTGATCGCCGCCCTGCAACGTCGCCTGCTGGAACTGGCCCGCTCCTGGCGACCGGACCTGCTGCATGCCCACTCTCCGGTCCTGAACGGCCTGGCGGCCCTGCATGTGGGACGAAAACTGCACATCCCGGTCGTTTACGAAATCCGCGCCTTCTGGGAAGATGCCGCAGCCAGCCACGGCACGGCACGCGCACACGGCTTCCGCTATCGCCTGACCAGAGCCATGGAAACCTATGTCATGCGTCATGCCCAGGCCGTCACGGTCATCTGCGAAGGGCTGCGCCGGGAGGTGACCGCACGCGGCATTGATCCGAAAAAAATCACCGCCATTCCAAATGCCGTGGAAATCGAACGCTTTTCCTCCCACGATGGCACGATGCCAACCCTGCCAGGAATTCAGGTCGCACAACGCGAAATCATCGGCTACATCGGTTCTTTTTATGCCTACGAAGGATTGGCCCTGCTGCTGGAAGCCATGCCCGCAATCCGGATGCATCGTCCCGACATCCTGCTGCTGCTGGTCGGCGGCGGCCCGGAAGAGGCGCGTCTGCGCCAGATGACCACAGCACTCGGCCTGGAATCCTGCGTACACTTCACGGGCCGCCTGCCCCCGGAAGCCATCCCCGGTTACTATGCCCTGATCGACGTGCTGATCTTTCCCCGCCTGCCCATGCGCCTGACCCATCTGGTCACTCCCTTGAAACCCCTGGAAGCCATGGCCGCGCAACGCCTGGTGCTCGCCTCGGACGTGGAGGGTCACAAAGAGTTGATCACCCATGGCCAGACCGGATTCCTTTTCCCAGCCGGTGACGCCTCAGCCCTGACCCAGGCCGTAATCTCGCTGCTGGCCGATCGCAACTCCTGGGAAAAAGTGATCCAGCACGCCACCCGTTTCGTGGGTCAGGAGCGCACCTGGAGCGCCTGTGCGCAACGCTATCGGGGCGTGTATGAGACGCTCTCTCCCGCCGGCCCGCTCCCGACCGCTCCCGCCGCTCAGCCACTCTCTCCTGCGGAACGGCTGCCATGAGAGATATCGTCCTGATCGTTTTTGTCTTTGCTTTGCTCCCCCTGGCGCTGTTCCGACCACTGATCGGATTGATCCTGTGGGCGTGGATCAGCTATATGAGTCCTCACCGTTTGACCTGGGGCTTCGCATATAATTTCAGATTCAATTTTATCGTGGCAGCCATCACCATCATCGGCATCCTGATCACCAAAAAATTCAAGTTCGACATTCCCTGGACCAATACCGTCAAGTTGAATTTTCTTTTCACCTGCTGGACCGTCCTCACCACAATCAACGCCTTCCAGAGCGATCCGGCATGGGTGCAATTCGATAAATTTTCAAAAATTCAGATCATGATTTTTTCGACATTGATCATTGTAAAAACACGCCGACAAATTACTGCGATCACCATGATCATTGCCGGGTCCATCGGCTTTTATGCCATCAAGGGGGGCATTTTCGCCCTGCGCTCCGGCGGCAACTACCGGGTGATGGGACCGCCGCAATCTTTCATCGAAGATAATAATTCTTTTGCCCTGTCCTTGCTGATGATTGTTCCGTTAGTCTATTTTCTGCAATTACAAACAAAAAGCCGGATGATGCGCCTCGCCCTGTTTGGCACCATCCTGCTGTGCCTCCTCTCGATTCTGGCCACCTATTCGCGTGGCGGATTGGTCGGTCTGGGGGTGCTGATTCTGTTCTTTCTGCTCCATGCGCGGCAGCGACTCAAAATCTTGATTGTCTTATTGATCATCGGACCGATCATCTATCAATTCCTGCCCGCGCACTGGCACAAACGAATGGATAATATGGTCAGATCCGGCATCTCCGCCATTGAGCATATCAAAACCAATTATACAGACTATAACCTACCGCCAGAATCCGCACAGACAATCCAGAAGATGATCGTCACGCAATCCACAAACACCTCGATTCTGGATCTTCTGCTGCAATCCGACAATGATGTCTCGCAGGACAAATCCATGGCAGGACGATTGGAGGCCTGGAAATTCTGCATCCGGGTCGCCAACGACCGCCCCCTTCTGGGTGGAGGATTCAGAACTTTCGACCAATCAGTCTATGACAGATATTTACCAGGAGTCATGAGGCGCGCCCCGCACAGTATTTTCTTTGAGGTTCTTGCCGAACAAGGCTATATCGGTCTCTTGATCTGGCTGACCTTGCATATCTCGGCCATTCTCACCGCGCGTCAGGTGGTGAGGATGGCACGGCGCAATCCGGAACTGCTCTGGGTGCGCGATCTGGGCACCATGCTGCAATTGAGCCTGTTCGCGTATTACACGGCGGGACTTTTTCTGGGCATGTCCACGTTTGACCTGCCCTATCACATAATCGCGCTGATTGTCATTCTGAAGACCTACACGGAAAACCATCTGCGACAAAGAGAGCCAGCAATCCGTCAAGAACAACAGAACGTCTGGCCGCGCAAACCCCGTCTGGCGCACATCGGATAGGAGAGGATGGATTATTGTTCGACGATGAGTTGATCGTTGAAATGGTCAATCCGCCATTTGCCCAGACGTTTCAGTTCGTTGATGCCAAACAATGGCTGCACGACGATCTTGTCGATCCATTTTCTGTCCGGTTTTTTCTCCGATGACGCCTCTTTCCCATCATTCTGGTCATCGTCTTTGTTCTTCTTGTCGCCTTTTTCGCGCTCTTTTTCCGAATCGTTTTGTTTCTTCTTGTCGCCGGAGTCGCTCTTGCCCTTGTTGCCGGATGCCGGGATCACCAGTCCTCGGACATCCTTGATCTCCATATCTCCCACCCGCAAAGAAGCGATCTGCACGGCATCGGAATCGATCACGCTGCCATCCGCCGTGATCGCCTTGACCCCACCCAGCAGATCGCTTTTCTTCAAGGTGCCGCTGCGCAGCAACCAGGTCACCACATCCTCGGGCAGGGCCAACGCCGTTGCCCCGGTATCCAGCATGGCTTCGATCTCCTGGTTGTTGTTGATGCGTACCTTGAGGGTGTACATCCCGTTGGCATGACGGGTCAACGGCACCGTGCCCACCCGACCGTACAGGGTGGGATGCGTGATCTTGTTGAAGGGAACCACCGTCTCCTTGTTGTCATGGAGCATCACCACCCGATCACGGGCAATCTCCTTGATCACGCCCCCATCCACCCGTTCCCCCAGACGGTAGCGATGGCCGTTGATCAGCGCGCTTTTCTCGAAACCGCGCACCTCCTCACCTGCCGCAGGCACCAGGGTTTCGCTCACCATCCAGGGACCGGGCGAGGTGAGACGCAACTCTTCTTCCTTCTTGACCGGATTGATTTCGTGGCGTCCCACATCCCGGATATCCAGCAATTTTCTTTTGACATCCTCGAACTCTTTTTTCAACGCCTCCACATCCGGCAGATCCCCGCCCTTGACACGCTTGCCCGTACCGGCGGCAGCTGAAGCCGGGGAAGAGGAGGGCGCCCCTGACGGAACCGTGGGATCCTCCAGGGTTTGACACTCCCCCTTGCGGAAAATGGTGGCATCCCCCTTGCCGTCGGAACACTGCAAAACTTCGGCCTGCACCCAGCACGGCAGGATATTCAGCACCACCACAGGAGCGATGAATCTCCAGCGCATGGCTTTACCCCCCCTGCATGGCTTGCAACAACAAGGTGACCGTGTGACCGATCCACCAGGCATCCCGTCCGGTGAGTCCATAGCGCTGCGCCAGATGGTCGGTCAAACGCACAGGATCGTTGCGCACCTCACCCGGCAGTTCATTCAGCCACGTCTGGATGATGGCACGACCGAACTTGTCGAAGATGGCATTTTTCCAGTTGCCCGGAAAACCCTGCCGCTCCCGGGAGTAGCGCTCGCTCCCCAATTCGGCGATCTCCAGCAGCATTTCGCGGTTGACGCGGATCGGTTGCGCGCCTTCGGCCTGGGTGACGGCCACGTTGTCCACATTGGCCTCCACCGAGGAGGAGCAGATCCCGGTCGCGGCCTCGAAGGAGATGCGGGTCTTGGCGATCCGTTTCCGGTCCACGCCCCGCAGACGCTGTTCGAGAATCCGTTGCAGATCGATATCCGCCTGCCGGACCGTGCCATCGAAGCTGCCCTTTTGCACGATGGCATGGACGGTGGCGCTGTTTTCCCGCTCCGGAAAGTCGGACTGGTAAAAGAAATGGCGGATTTCGCCCAGGATCATCTCCGTGGCATCCAGATAGAAGATCCGCACCCCGATCCAGGCGCGATCATCCAGGCCACCCATGGCATAAAGCGGAGTGAATTCATAGGAGAGTCGCGTCACCAGCCCCGGAAACTCCCGCTGCACCATTTGGGCATCCTGGTTTTCCGCGTACTGGAAATAGAGCATGCCGTCGCGGATCCGGGCCGTGACCCCCTGGAACGGCTCATCCGGGACTTTTTTCGCCTCCGGAGCACTCTTCGCGCTCCCTTTTTTGCCGGATTTCTTGTCGATCTCGCGGGAGATGTCGTCGTAGGGCGCCGTTTTGTTGTCCGCTGACGGGGCCTCCGGGCTGCGCGGAGGTTTCCTGCCGGTTTTGGGCGGCGGGCAATCGTTGTGATTGGGGGTGACGTTCCACTCCTTGCCGATCTCGGCGCGGTTGAAATCATCCAGGAAACGGGCCTCTTCGGCCTGCGCCGGAACGGAGAGAGCTGCCAGTCCGATCCACATCATCCCCAAACAACCGCAGACAATCCGCTTCATGACCGCATCCCGCAAAAAGAGTCCCACCGCGTTACATGGCCCCGAGATAGGCCCGATAGAAGTGAAGTACCTTGGCCACATATTGCTGGGTTTCCTCGTAGGGTGGCACCGTATTGCCATGTTTCTTGACCGCCCCCGGTCCGGCGTTGTAGGCCGCCAGAGAGAGAATCAGATTGTTGTTGAACTGTCCGAGCAGCTCCCGCAGATAGCGCACCCCGCCATGGATGTTGGCCACGGGATCGGTGCGATCCACCACGCCCAGATCCTGGGCCGTGCCGGGCATGAGCTGCATCAATCCCACCGCCCCTTTGGGAGAGACGGCCAGCGGATTGAAATCCGATTCGGTTTTGATCACGGCCTTGATCAAGGCGCTGTGGATCTGATAGCGCATGGAGGCGTCCTGAATGGTTTCGGCCATGGAGCGATCCGGCGAGGCGGTCAGGTATTGGGGAAAGGTGTTGCCGCCCAGGGTGACCACACCGGGCGTGCCGTTGCGGCCATCGTAGCGGATCTCACGGGAGGCGGAGGCAGCATCGTTGCCGGTTCGGGAAGATTTGGGACGATTTTTGGCTGCGGCGTTCCGGTTTTTTTTGGTCTCGGACGTCTCTTTGGGCGAGGAGATCAGCAGACGGTATTGCGGTCCCATCGGACGATCCGTCAAGTGGATGACGCCGCTGGAATCGGTGAAGGTGTAGATATCCGCCCAGGCCGGTTGCGACAGCCCGCATGCGGCGAGCCAGGTGATCAGCAGGGTGGTCCACCCCAGGCCACGTTCCCGGATTGACACGCGCGATCGGGTTGTCCGGGGATCCTCTGTGTCGTTGTGCATTGTTTCACCATCCATACCGACATGATTTGGAACCAGCGCAAGATCGATCGCTTCAGTCCAGCACCTCGCGCATCAGGGCACGCACCAGGTGCGGGTCCGGGTCGAGGACGTGACAGCGCGACGGGCGCTCCATCATTCCAGCCAGGGCAGGCGGCATTTCCGGAGGGAAACCCACCGCCCGTTGCACGGCATCGCCGAATTTGGCCGCATGGGCCGTGGCCAGGGAGATGGCCCCCGGAAACGGTTGTGCCGCCTCCAGTCCCACGGCGGTATGAGGATCCACCAGCACCCGGTCCTGTTCCCAGGAGAGCCGGATGCGCTGGAGGGTCTCCTCCTCCTCCACCCGCCGGGCGGCAAAAATTTCCCCGGCTGCCTGCCGTTGCGACGCGGATACGGCAAAAAACCGTTCCGCATCCAGACGCTTCATCGCGCCTTGCACCGCCTCGGGATCCTCATCGAGCAAATAATAAAGATAGCGCTCGAAGTTGGATGAAATCTGGATATCCATCGAGGGGCTGATGGTCGGTTGAGCCGCGCCGATGCGGTATTCTCCGCTCTCCATGAAGCGCACCAGGATATCGTTGCGATTGGTGGCCAGCACCAGCCGCTCCACCGGCAGGCCCATGCGCAGCGCCATGTAACCGGCAAAAATATCGCCAAAATTGCCGGTCGGCACCGAAAAGACCACCCGTTTCCCCGGATCGCCACCGGTCACCCGGCCCCAGGCGTAGTAAAAATACACAATCTGGGCCAAAATGCGCGCCCAGTTGATGGAATTGACTGCGCCGAGTCGATAATGCTGTTTGAAAGGCAGATCGTTGAACAACTCCTTGACGATTCTCTGGCCATCGTCGAACGAGCCACGGATGGCGATGTTGTGGACATTGGCATCGAGCACCGAGGTCATCTGCCGTTCCTGGATCGGCGAAACCCGGCCATGGGGATGGAGAATGAAAATTTCGATTCCCGCCCGTCCGCGCACGCCGTGGATGGCTGCCGAACCGGTATCTCCCGAGGTGGCCCCCAGAATGTTGAGCCGTCCCTTCTCCTCGGCGAGCAGGGCCTCGAAGAGGTTGCCGAGAAATTGCAGCGCCACATCCTTGAAGGCCAGGGTGGGACCGTGGAAAAGTTCCAGAATCCAATGATTGCCGGCGCGAATGACCGGCGTGATCTCCGGATGGGTGAAGGTGGCGAAGGCCCGGCGCACCAGTTCGGGCAGTTGCGCGGTCACGGCTTCGCCCGGAGTCAGGAACGGGGTCATCACGGCCACGGCCAGATCCTGGAACGACAACTGCGACCAGGCCCGCAACTGTTCATCGGTCACCGTGGGGATGCGCTCCGGCAGCAGCAATCCGCCATCTTCGGCCAGGCCCATCATCACGGCTTTGGAAAAGGATATCGGGGAGACGCCGCCCCGGGTACTCACGTAACGCACGCTGACCACTCCTGAGTGCAAGAAAATGTCGAGAGACACGAATTCGCCATGACCGATTCGTCACCCTTGATCCCGTTCTCCAGCAAGATCAACCATTCCAGGCAGATCGGCCCGATTCCACAACGACAGACCAAGCGCGAACTTGGAATGCGCCGCAGGCGCCAGATTGAACGCGCTGGCCAGTTCACCCGCCCAAACCCGCCACTGCGCACGACAACCCGCCCGCCACTCCAATTCCACTTCGTCGATCACGACCCGCCGGTCGGCGACCCGCACCTCCCCCCGATCCAGAAAGAGTTCGGTCACCCCCCCGCCCGCCAGCTTCAGCCGCAAGACGCGACGATGGATCTCACAAACCGATATCGGCATCAGCACCGCATCCCTGGAGCACAATTCCAGCAGGATGCGCCGCACCGGACCGTCGGCCAACTCCCCCACCGCCCCGGACCACGCCGCTTCAGCCGGTTGTTGCCACTCCTGTCGTTGCCATACCCCCGCGCACGCCTCTCCGGCCCCCTTGAGTTCGACCCGCGACCCGCTGGCCTCGGTTCGCAACCGCAATGCCAGACGACGCCGCAGCAGACGGAACTCCGGATGATCCAGATAGCGATCCCGATAGGAGCGATCCCGCACCTCCCCTGCGGCAAGGGGTCTCAGTGCGGTCAGGAGCGCGTCCGGCGTGGCAGGGTCCACAACCCTGAACCGGATCTCCTCTTCGATCTCCGGCGCAACAGCAGCCGCCATCAACGGTTTGCGCCGAACCCTTGCGCACTCCATTGCAACATGCCGCCCGCCACATTGAAGACCTTGGGACACCCCCCCCGCTTGAGCACCACAGCCCCCCCCAAAGAACGGGCGCCGCTGCGGCAGACCACCACCACATCCCGTTGATCGGCCAACGCACGCAACGCCGCGACCCGTTCCGACAGATTGGAAAGCGGCTCGTTGCGCGCGCCGGGAATGTGACCCGAGGCAAACTCCATCGGGGTGCGCACATCGATCAACAAAGGCGAAGGTTTGGCCTGGAGCAGAGCGGCCAACTGATGCACCGACAACGACTGGACCCCATAGACACGGGCCAGAATCGGATTCTTCAACGTCATGCCCAGAACAAACAGGGTCAGAAGCAGGGTCAACCCGTTCTGTTGCAACCACTCCATGGATCACTCCCCCCCGGTATCGTCAAAATCGGTGGCCAGCCCCCCATGAGGCAGCGCGGCGTTCGGCACGCCACGAGCCTCGCAGAAAATGCTGCGCGTCAACGCCACAAGATCCAACACCTTGCAATCACCCACCCGGTAAAAGACCTGATTGGCCTCCCGGCGGGAATCGAGGATGTTTTTGTCACGCATGATGGTCAGATGCTGCGAGACATTGGACTGGGTGGTGCCCACGGCATCCACCAGTTCCTGGACGCTCAGTTCGCGATCCCGCAAGGCCACAATCACCTTCAATCGCAACGGATGAGCCAGCGCTTTCATGCATCGCGCCACTTTTTCGATATTGCCTTCATCAATCTCGCCAGCCATGATTCGTGATCGCTCCCTGAAAAAATCGGCTTCCGACATTTTTTACCCACGAAACCTTTTCAATGTTCATGAGTTTTCGCTAAAAATAGGATCTTTTTCGCACCGCGTCAACATTCAACGCCGAACACGGATGACCAGCCCACCATGAACGCCTCCCCTACCCTTGCGGATCTCTCTCCGGAACTCATCCGACGCTGGCTTCAGGACCATCCCGAGTTCTTCGACCACAATCCCGACCTGCTGCCTGCGGCCATCACCGCCTCGGGCAAGGTGCTGAGTCTGGAGGCCGGCCAACTGAACACCCTGCGCCAGAAAAATGAACAACTCTCCACCAAACTGGATGGCATGCTGGAACGGGTCCGTCGCAACGAACGGATCCATGCCGCCTTCCATCAGATCGAGGTGCATCTCGTCACCGCCCCCGATCCGCTGGAACTGCTGCGGGTGGCCACCCGCGATCCGGAACGGCTGTTCGGCATCCATCGGGCCACGGTCGCCCTGAGCACCCGCCATCCGGCGCTGCTGACCCTGTTCGCCTCGGTGGCTTCCGATCCGGAGGTGGAAGACCGTCTCTTTCCCATTGACCACAAACGACTGACCGAAACCCTGCGCGACGCCCCCCATCCGGTGATCCGCGTCGGACAGGAGGGGAACAACCGGGCGCTTTTCTTCGGCGCCGCCGCGCCGCACATCCGCTCCGAGGCGCTGGTGCCGCTCTACGCCCACCCCGACAGCGGACCGAATGGCCTGATCGGCTCGTTCAACCTGGGCGGAGAGACCCCGAACCGTTTTCTGCCCAGCGATGCCACGGATCTGCTGCGCGATCTGGCCGATATTCTCGGGCTGTGTCTCTCCCGCCTTCAGGGAACGACCTGACCGCGCCCATCTCGGGATAGCGTTTGTCAATGGGGTCCAGGGGCCAGGGGCCCATGGTGGGGTCCAGGGGCGAAGCCCTTGGGACTTTCGCCTTTGGCCTTTGGCGCGCTTTACCGCAGGCGCGCCCTCTGGTCGCCGCAGGCGACGCCTGGGCCAAAAATACATCATCCCGCAATGGTTGCGGTTCAAGACCAACCAAATCTACCAAATGGACCTGACTGGTTCCTTTGGCACAATCCCTGCGAGACCGACCCCAAGCATTCTGGTCCATCCCGTTGATTTGCCAAGGAACCATCCATGTCCATCGCCCTGACCGCCGAGATATCGCCCCTGTTCGTTCCTTTCCAGCGTCATCTGGTCGCGGAACGACGCTATTCGGACCATACCACCGCCGCCTATCTGGGCGATCTGGCCCGCTTTGCCGAATTCTGGCAATACCACACCCGCGCCCCGTTGAGCACAGCCATTCTCCCGACGATCCGGCCCGCCGATCTGCGCGCCTTTCTGGCCTTCGAACGCAAGGATGGCAAAGCCAAGGCTACCTTGCAACGACGCATGGCCTCGGTGCGCGCCTGGTTCCGTTTCCTGGAACAAAACGGCGTCATGCCCCACAATCCAGCCGCCCTGGTGGCCACCCCCAAACTGGGCATCCGCCTGCCCCGCGCCCCCACCGAAGAGGAGACCGCCCGGCTGCTCGACTCCCCCCTCGACCTCGAAGGCGCCAATGGCCGCCAGCTCCCGGCCTGGGCCGAGGCACGGGATCGCGCCATCCTGGAACTCCTCTACGGCTCCGGCTTGCGGGTCGGCGAAGTGTGCGCCCTGAACCGCCTGGATCTCGATCTCAACAACCAGCAGGTGCGGGTCTCGGGCAAAGGCGGCAAGGAGCGGATCTCCCCCCTGACCCGTCCCTCGGTCCTGGCGCTGCAACGCTACCTCAAGGCCCGCGACACCCTGCTCCCCGGCAGCCATCCCGATGCGCCGCTCTTCATCGGCGTCAACGAAACCAGCGGCGACCGGCGCCTCAATCCGCGCCAGATCCAACGGCTGCTGCAACGGGTGCGACGCCAGCTCGGCCTGCCGGAAAAAATCACCCCCCATGCCCTGCGGCACGCCTTTGCCACCCATCTGTTGCAAGCCGGTGCCGATCTGCGCTCCATCCAGGAACTGCTGGGCCACGCCTCGCTCTCCACCACCCAGCGCTATGCCCATCTGGATGTCCAGTCCCTGAGCCGCATCTACGATCAGGCCCATCCCCACGCCCGGCAACACCCGTCCGAGCCATGACCCCCATCCTCACCCGCTTGCTGGAACAACTCCTGCTGCCGCCCGGTGTCATGGTCACCGGCATCCTCATCACCCTGCTCCTGCTGCACTTTCCCCGGAGCGCGCCGCCCGCGACGCGCTCTGGCCGGGTGCGGCGCGCGCTCGTGCTCCTGGGCGCGCTCACCTGGCTGAGCCTGCTGCCGGTCACCGCCAATCTGCTCGCCGATCACCTCCATCCCCCAACGGACGAAACCGTCCTGACTCCGGAACGGTTGCGCCAGAGTCAGGCCCAGGCCATTGTGGTCTTCGGCTACGGTCGCGCGCCCAAGGCCCCGGAATACGACGGTCAGGACACCCTGCTGCCCGGCGGACTGACACGAATCCGCTATGCCGCCCATCTCTACCGCCTGACCGGGCTGCCGCTGCTGGTGGCCGGCGGCAGACCCTACGGCGAAACCCGTTCCGAAGCGGACATCATGCGCGGGGTCTTGGAAGAGGAGTTCTTTGTCCCGGTGGCCTGGATGGACGAAGAGAGCCGCAACACCTTCGAGAATGCCGCCAACAGCGCCGCCCTCCTCAAACAGGCCAACATCCGTCGCATTCTGCTGGTGGTCCACAATCGCGATCTGCCCCGCGCCCTGCTCGCCTTTCAGCAGGCCGCCGGAGAATCCATCCAGGTCACGCCCGCCCCGATCCTGTTCCGGAACCGCCATGCGTTGCGTTTTTCCTGGGATCCGGTCGATCTGTGGCCGTGGATCCCCAATGCCGACGCGCTGGCATTGCTGGCGGTCGAATTGCATGAATGGCTCGGCCAGCTCTGGTATCGTCTGCGCTGAACCGCCACCCCAAATTCCTGGAGGTCTGATCGTTGTCCGATACCCATGCGGCATCGATCGATGGTCCATTATTAAAAAAAAAGAGGGGGTCTGGGGGATTCATCCCCCAGGGTTTTGACTTTAAACAAAAA
>JADFWP010000109.1 GCA_015234115.1 Magnetococcales bacterium | reverse complement strand
CGCTTATGGGGCTTCGCCCCTGGACCCCACCAGGGGCCATTGGCCCCTGGACCCCATTGACTAACAACACATCCCGAGATTGGACACGGTTTATTTTGCCGCAAGCAGCAGGCTGTTCAGACGCCGCACGAAATCAGCCGGATCCTCCAACTGTCCACCCTCGCCCAACAAAGCCTGGGAGAACAGAATGTGGGACAGATCGTTGAAGCGTTGCTCGTCCCCCTCCTCCTTGAGCCGGATCACCAGCGGATGGGCCGGATTGAGCTCCAGAGTCCGTTTGGTGGTCGGCGCCGCCTGCCCGGCCTCACGCAGAATCCGCTCCATCGAAGCACTCAGATCATGCTCGCCGCTCACCAGACACGACGGCGAATCGGTCAGACGATTGGTCACCCGCACCTCCTTGACCTGCTCGCCCAACCCCTTTTGCACCCGCTCGATCAGCTCCTTGAATTCTCCCTGATACTTCTCCAGTTCCTGCTTGTCCGCCTCGTCTTCCAACTCGCCCAGATCCAGACCGCCCTTGGCCACCGATTGCAAAGGCTTGCCGTCGAACTCGTGCAGATGGTTCACCAGCCATTCGTCCACCCGGTCGGACAACAGCAAGACCTCGATCCCCTTCTTGCGGAACACCTCCAGATGAGGATGATGCCGGGCCGCCTCGAAGGAGTCGCCAGTGACATAATAGATCGCCTTCTGTTTCTCCTGCATGCGGGCAACATAGGACTCCAGCGAGACATCCTGCACCTTGGAATCGGCCTGGGTGCTGGAAAACCGCAACAGCTTGGCCACCCGCTCGCGATGGGAGAAATCCTCGATCACCCCCTCTTTCATCACCACGCCAAAGGTATCCCAGAACTGCTGATACTTTTCGGCATCGTTCTTGGCCATCTCTTCGAGCAGCGAAAAGACCTTGCCGACCATGCCCTTTTTGATGGCATCGACCGCCGGGTTTTTCTGCAAGATCTCGCGCGAGACATTCAACGGCAGATCCGTGGAATCGACCACGCCGCGCACGAAACGCATGTAACGGGGCATCAGATCCTCGGCCCCTTCCATGATGAAGACCCGACGGACATAAAGCTTCACCCCGTGCTTGCGATCCCGGTCCCACAGATCGAACGGCGCACGCTTGGGAATGTACAACAGAACGGTATATTCGTATTTCCCTTCCAGTCGGGCATGAATGTGCGCCAGGGGATCTTCGAAATCATGGCCCACATGTTTGTAAAACTCGGTATATTCCTCTTCGGTGATCTCCGACTTGGAACGGGTCCACAGGGCCGAAGCCTTGTTGACCGTCTCCCATTCCGGCTGTTTCTCCTCTTTCCGGGTCTCTTCCGCCTTTTCTTCGTCGCCTTCGTCCTCGTCCGGCGTGTAACCGGCAGACTTGAGCATCAGAATCGGCCAGGGCACATGATCCGAAAACTTGCGCACCGTGGAACGCAACCGCCAGTCGTCGAGAAACTCTTTCTCTTCGGGCTTGAGATGCAGAATCACCTCCGTGCCACGACTCTCCTTGGTGACCTGCTCCAGGGTGTACTCCCCATTGCCCGCCGACTCCCAGCGCACTGCCTCGTCCGGCGCGGCGCCGGCCTTGCGGGTGATCAGCGTCACCTGATCGGCCACGATGAAGGCCGAATAGAACCCCACCCCGAACTGCCCGATCAGATTGGCATCCTTGGCCTGATCCGCCTGCAACGATTGCAGAAACTCCCGGGTGCCGGAACGCGCGATGGTGCCGATGTTGCTGGCCACCTCGTCCAGGGTCATCCCGATGCCGTTATCGGCGATGGTGAGCGTATTGGCCTCCTTGTCAAAGGTGACCCGGATGGCGATCTGGGAATCTCCGGCATACAGACCGTCATTGGCAATGGCCTCAAAACGGAGCTTGTCCGCCGCGTCCGACGCATTGGAGATCAACTCCCGCAGAAAAATCTCTTTGTTGCTGTACAACGAATGGATCATCAGATCCAACAATTGCCGAACCTCGGTCTGAAACGCACGGGTCTGTTTGCCTTCCGACGTGCTCATGCTGCGCCACTCCTTTTTTTTCTTCACGAGTTATTTTTTTGTATGGCATCGACCCGGAGCGGGCAACACCGCCCTCCCGAGTCTTGCAAATTTCGTCTTGATATGGGATTGAATCGCCCCGTGCGCAAGGGGGCGCACAATTTTTTCCGGGTTGGCTCACGGAAACGGTTTTTTTTTGGCGCCAAATGGCTTATCAATAGGCAGGATTCACCTTCATCCCCCCGGATGCGAAAGCACGCACGCCATGCCACTGATCAAAACCATTCCCCTGTTCGCCTTCATGCTGGCCATTCTCAATGGCCTGATCTTTGCGCAAACCACCCATCCGGAGATCAGCGCCCAGGCCAAGGTGTTGACCTTTCTGCTCACCTCCGGAGCCACCCTGACCTTTTCCGTGGCCGATCTGCTGATCCTGCTCGGCGTGGTGGCGCTCTATGTCGAGATCTTCAAGGCCACCCGTTCCGGCACCGAATCCATCGTCGATCATCTGTTCTCGATGGTGGTGTTCGTGGTCTTTCTGATCGAATTTCTCATCTACAAGCCTGCCGGCACCCTGCTGTTTCTCACCATGACGGTGATGTCTTTCCTGGATGTGGTGGCCGGATTCACCGTGACCATTTCAACCTCGCGCCGGGATATCGGCAAATCCTGAAATTCATCCGACAGAAAACCGCCTGCCGATCTCTTGCAGCACACCCTGGCGATAGACATCCACCATGGCATCCACCAGCACCGGGTCAAAATGGCTGCCCCGGCCCTGCTCGATGATGGCCATCGCCTCGTGCATGGGCATGGCCTGTTTGTAGGATCGCATGGAAATCAACGCATCAAACACATCAACAACCGAGACGATCCGCACCAGAAAAGGAATCTCCTCCCCTTTCAGCCCTTGCGGATACCCAGTACCATCCCACCGTTCATGATGACTGAAGGCAATCTGTCGCGCCAGCTCGTATCTGGGATCCTGACCGATGATCTGCAACGCCAATGCCGGATGGGTTTTGATCACCTCAAACTCCTCGGAGGTCAATTTCCCCGGCTTGCGGATGATCGCATCCGGAATCCCCAGTTTCCCCAGATCATGCAGCAGGCTGGCCTGTCCCAATGCGCGCACCTGCTCCGCGGGCAGACCCAACCGGGAGGCAAGCGCTTCCGAGAAATGACGAATGCGGTGCAAATGGTTGCCGGTATCGATATCCTTGATTTCAGAGGCCATGGCCAGCATGAAAATGGCATGATCATAAGCATTGCTCAGATTCTGGTTGGTCTGCTCAAGCTGCTGATAAAGACGTGAATTGTCAAATGCCGCCGCGCACTGATTCGCCATGACTTGCAGAATGCGACAATCCCCATCCATCTGCAAATTCGTGCTCTCGATAAAAATATTGCCAATTTTCTCCTGACGTATCTTCATCGGCAGACAGATCAGATGTCGCGCCTCCGACTGGTTGCAATCCAGGGACAGGATCTGCGAACAGTCGGGATCCAGATGATCCGGAATCTGCCCGAGATCCTGATACTTGCCAATGCCGCATTGAAATTTCACCCCTTGCGCTGCGTTGGTGGCGATAAAGGCGCCGGCCTGCTCCGTCTCCCCATCGCCGCCCTGCATGTAACTGTCCCCACCCAGATGACACAGCGCGACAACCTGAGTCAAAACCCCCTGAAAAAAACTCTCCATGGATTGTGGCCGGAAAAAACGCGGTGAACTGTCCAGAATAAATTCAAGACCGCGCCTGGTATTCTCGATCACCATCAGATCCCGATAGGATTTGATGGCGCCCCGCACCGAAGTATGAAGTTTCTGCCGGGTCAGTTCGGTTTTTTCCTTGTAGTCGTCGATATCATAATTGTTGATCACGAACAATTCGGGCGCATGTCCGGGTTGACCGGTACGAATAATGATTCGGATCAACAAATTGGCCTGAACCTCACGGATCCATTGCACCAGCGTCAAACCGGCCATGTCGGTTTCCATGACCACATCCACCAGGGCAACGGCAATGTCGGCATGCTCGGCCAGAATACCCTTGGCATCTTCACCAGAGTAGGCATGCAAAATTTCCAGTGATTTCTGATCGAACCGGAACCGGAACAGCGCCAGCCGGGTCACCTCATGCACATCGTGATCATCATCCACCACAAGCAACTTCCATTTTTTTTCTGGAATGGTCGCAGACTCCTTCCGGTCGGTATCCGCTCTTGTTTTTCTGATGATCTTCTGTGCCATTGGTCTCTCCCCTTGACAAATCATTGCCCACCCGAAATGCGCACACTTTTGAAAGAAAAGAGGGGGGTCTGGGGGATTCGTCCCCCAGGGTTTTGACTTTAAATAGAAAATCTTTAGATTTTTTTTGCTTTTAAAATCAAAACCCTGGGAGACGAATCTCCCGGACCCTCTCTTTTTTTTCAAAAGTTGTGCATCTCAAAATGGTCGAAATTCACGATCCAGTCCCCACCGGAAAACGAATCAGAAAAACAACCCCCTGATCTTGCGTACTCTGACAGACAATACTGCCATTGAGTTGCTCGGTGACAATGCCATACACCACATACAATCCCAAACCGGAACCATCGCCATTCCTGGAGGTCGTGAAGAATGGTTCGAAAATCTTGGGCAGGGTTGACGCGGGAATACCGCGACCATTATCCCGATACTCCACTTGCAACTGCCCGGTTTTCTCTTCAAACCAGGCATTGATCGTGATGCTTCCCTCCAGCACCCCATCCTCGAAACCATGCTTGACGCTGTTGACGATCAGATTGGTCAACACCTGAGCCAGCAGACCAGGACGGAAACAAAGGTTCAAATTCCTGGGGCACTGGATCTGGATCGTACAATTGGTTTTCTTCAGAAAATTCGCCACCGACGCCTGAATATCGTACAAAACATCCATCAGATTGCATTGTCTGCTCTCTTCGGAAGATTGATCCACCGAGGTCCGCTTGAAACGCATCACCAGTTCTGCGGTTCTTTGCAAGTTGCGCAATCCCAACTCGGCATTGCGCCGCAGATTCAACAAACAGGTCTCCAGTTCATCCTCATCCACCGATTCCTGCTCCAGCATACCGGCAAGTTGATCGACCAGTTCCGGCAGGGTGGACATGGTGGTGATCCCGATCCCGATGGGTGTGTTGATCTCATGAGCGAAACCGGCCACCAGACGCCCCAGGGAGGCCATCTTCTCGCTATGAATCAACTCCCTTTGCACCGCGTTCAACTGGGCAATGGCATTTTCCAGATGCAGGGTTCTTTGTGCGATCTTCTCCTCCAGGGAGAGATGATGCAGGCGCATGGTCTCCTTCATTTCATGAAGTTTCTCTGCCATCTGTCCAATCTCGTCGGATCCGGAGAGCGCCATGGCAATCCCGTATTCTCCCCCGGCAATGCGAATCGCCATTTCCTTGAGCGTCAGCATGGGGGCGATAATGCTATGAAAAAAGAGGAAAATAAAAAACCCGATCAGCCCGTTGATGCCGGTCATCACCAACAGGAAAAAGCTGGTGGCATTGATGATATTGCCATTCTGTCTCGTCTTGTTGTCGGCTTCCTGCGCCTTGATCTCCCCCATCAACTCCAACATGAGTTGATTGAGCACCCCGTAGACCCGCCGGAACTCTTCCAGATCTTTCCGGATGGCCATTCTCACGGCGACCAGATCAACAAAACTCTTCTGGTATTGTTCTATTTCTGCCACAATCTTGTCAATGCCCGGTTCCTCCCGAGACAACAGATCGATACTGGCGCGCAATTTTCCATATTCTCTATGGAAATTCTGCAAACTGGCCATATCGTTTCTCTGCATGAAGTCCTTTTCGTAGCGACGCATTTGCAACAGGGAAATCTCGGTCTGAAACCAGGAAGAATGCGCCTCCAGATAGCTTTCCACGGAATGGATGGCGCGGCGGACATCTCCAATCAGACCCTCGTCGGCGGTAAAGCCGATACTGGATTGCAGATCATAGATACTGATCAGTTTTTCCTGATACCGATACAACTGGGCCATGATCTTCTCAAACAATTCCTTGTCCCGGATGCTGGCGGACAACGCGTTGAAATCGTCAAACAGATGGCTGAGTCTCCCCACCAGCAGATCTCTCAGACCTGCATGGTCCGCAATGTCCGCTCCAGAGAAACTGGAGGCGATATCGATGGCATTATGCTGACTCAGAATCGGGATGGCCAATTGATTGACCTCCTTGGTATCCACAAACACATCCAGCAACAGTTGGATCGCATGATCCATGCGGTCTTCACTGATCCTGTTTTCCTCAATCGCCAGATTGTAATAATTGAAAAACAATACAGTCAAAAGATAAGAAACCAGGAAGAACAGCATGGAAATACGCAGTTTCCTTCTCAACGTATACCGGCGCAGGAATTGGATAATATCCTCGACGATCAACCGAATCGAAATCTCTTCTTGTTTCATTGTCAGACGTATCAGGGAAATTCCCAAAAGAATCATAGCGACTGCGGTATGAGTCGCCATATTGGTAAACATCCCCCAAGAAATATTGGTTTGCAGGGAAACCGTAAATCCAATGATGGCAAAGGCACTAATAAAAGAGATCAACAGGCCAACAAAACCGACAACGATCCGGGAATAATGATTGCCAGACAAACCAAGAATTCCTGCTGCAATACCGTACAGGATGAAACAGGTGGCCGTGCTGGGGGCCATCCGCCCTGGCGACAGATGTCCGCTGCGAATCGAATCCACCATGAAGATTTGATCAACACCGGTTACATATCCAGGCCAATATTCCAATAGATTGGCAAAACCGAACAATAGTGGTACAAGAGTCAACCAACACGCAGCTTTGCTTCTCTTGTACCGCAAGGCATGCAGGATCAATCCCGAAAAAAACGTAACTATTCAGCACCCCCGTTGCCACCGTATGACGGCGTAGGGCAT
>JADFWP010000108.1 GCA_015234115.1 Magnetococcales bacterium | reverse complement strand
GCGGTCGCTATCGCCACATGCAGTTCAACCGTTTCAATCTCGGTCTGGATGTGGTACTGGGGTTGGTGCCGCAACATAAAAAAGAGCAGATCGACGAACTCGATCCCGCCGAGCTGGTCGCGGCCATGGAACAGGGCACCCCGGAACGGCGGCACGCGGCCCGCATGGAGTGGCATCGTCGTCTGGCCTTTCCGGCGGCCACCCTGATCATGGGGCTGTTGGCCCTGCCCCTGGGGGTGGGACAATCCCATCGCACGGGCAAGGAGTTCGGTTTCATCGTGGCCCTGCTGATCCTGATCGGCCATTTCCTGCTGCTGGCTGCGGGCGAGGCGGTGGTCGGCAAGGGGCTGGTCACGCCGCTGATCGGCTTCTGGCTGCCCAACCTTCTCATGGCCCTGTTGACCGCCTGGTTTTTCCGGCAGGCGGCCACGGGCCGCGATCTTGCGGAGTCGCGCCCGCGCGGCGGACGCCTCGCTCCGTCCTCCTCTCCAACCGAGGCGCGCTGATCCGGCCATGCCCATGCCCATTCTCTTCGGCTATCTGCTGCGTGATTTCCTGATCGCCTTCTCGAAGACGGTCTGGCTGTTCATCGGTTTGTTTCTGCTCATCGACGGCATCGAGGGGATCCGGCGTTTTTCCCAGAAACCCAATTTCCATCTGATGGATTTCATGCTGCTGATTCTCAGCCGCATCCCCAATTTCCTGGGCATGCTGATTCCGGCCATGGTACTGTTGACCACCCTGATGGCCATGGCGCGTCTGGTCCGCCAGAATGAAATCACCGTGATGCGCGCCAGTGGCGTCTCGTTGAGCGGCATTCTGCTCCCCTGGCTGGCCGGAGGGGTGATCATCGCCCTGTTCCACGCCCTGCTGATCGGGCAGATCGCTCCGCGCACCAACCAGTTCGCACGGGACTTCCGGGATCATCTGCTGGATCAGCAGCTTGCTCCGGCGGTCAAAAGCGAAGATTTCTGGTTGCGCGACGGCGCCCGGATCATCCATGCCAGCCGGGTCGAACTCCAGACGGCGACCCTGCGGGAGGTGACCGTGTTCACCTTTACCACAGACCATCGCCTCGCCGCCCGGCTGGAGGCCAGGACCGCCAGACATTCCGAGGCCGGATGGCGTCTGCTCGATGGCATCGATTATCGCTTTTTGCCCGAACCGGAGGTCAGGCCGTTCCAGGAACGGGCCTGGGAGCTGGCCCTCGATCCCCAGCGGCTCTCCGCCGAGGCGCCGCTGCCCGACATGCTCACCGTGTTCGAACTCCAGGCCATTGCCCGGCAACTGGAACAGGAGGGATACGACGCCCTGCGCTACCAGGTGTTGCTGCACCGTCGGTTCGCCGCTCCGGTTTCGGTGCTGATCGCCATTCTGCTCGCCTTTCCTTTTGCCCTGCGTCTGCCGCGTTCCGGCGGAGCGTTGCGCTCCACGCTGCTCGGGCTGCTGCTCGGTTTCGCTTTGTTCGTGTTCGGGGATCTGATGGCCGCGCTGGGCATGGGTGGACGCCTGCCCGCGCTGCTGGCCGCCTGGGCGCCCAACCTCTTTTTCGGCGGGATCGCCGGCTTCCTGCTGTTCCATCTCGACTCGCCGCGTCGCACCCACGGGACATGAACCGGGGAGGTGCTGCGGAGAATCCGCTAATCCACCGGGATCTCCTGGCCGATATACCTATTCATCGACCGGGAAACATCACATTGGTTTCATTATCATTCAAGAATTTTCGCGCCGCTTAGCGAAGGAGAGGAAGTCATGAAGGGATTGCTCGCCAGAATCGGCAAACAGCGTACCACCTGGTTGGTCGTCGTCGGCTTCGCGCCTCTGGCCACGGCCTGTGGCCATACCATCGACCCCACCCAGGCCCCGCTGACCACCTATGAAATGCCGGCTGCCATCGTGGTGCAGACCGCACCGGTCATGCTCACCCCCGGCGCGCCGCCGTCGTCTGTTCCGGGCGCCGCCGCCATGAACGCCTATGGCAGCTATCCCGGCAACGGCGCCCAGCCGACGGTGCAGGTTCAGACCCAACCCCCGGTCGTCACGCCCATGACCGATCCCAGAGGCGTGCCTGCCGGTTCCACGGTGGTGCAGCAGTCCCCGATCACCATCGAGCGGCCTGCCATTGTGGTCAATCAGCCTCCGATCTGGGTCGGCAATCCTCCGGTGGCCATCCCGCAACCGCCGGTGGTGATGCAGCAGGCCCCGATCACCGTGGAGCAACCCTCTTTTGTGGTCCATCCGCCCAAGGTGAGTTTCCAACTGCCGCAACCCGGCACTCCGACCGTGGTCGAGACCAAACCGGCACCGGCTCCCGTGGCGGCGGCTCCGGATCCCAAAGTGGCTCCGCCCAGCCCGGCGGTCTCGGATGCGGCCAAGGCTTCGGCCAAGAAAGCGGACAAGGCCAGGAAGAAAACCAAAAAGCCGGTGAAAAAAGTGAGAAAATCCCAGGAACCGGCAGGCGATCTGCCACCCAAGTGAGCGCGTCGCGCCAGATGATCTGGGAAGGAATCCGACCGATGAAGACCCGTACCCTGCTGTTCGCACTCCTGAGTGTGCTGACCCTTCCTCCGGCCGTGGTCGCCGGGGAACTGGTCGTGCCGCATCAACCTGGAGATACGGTCACGATCCATGTCCGGCCCGATCTCTATGCCCATCCGTCGGACTACTGGTGGCAAAAAAATCCATCCAGTCAGGGGAGTTGGGATTATTTCACGCCGGTCGATCATCTCCATCAGCCCATCAAGCTGGAGAGAAATCAGACCGGTGAACTCTCGGCGACGATTCCGGTCACCAATCGTCCCTTGCGTTAACGAACATTCCTCGGACCCGATGAAAGGGAATGGGTCCGATTAACAACTATTGTAATCTAAGGAAGGATCCGCCATGTACCGTGAACTGCAATCCGAACCGCAATCCATCCGCAGCTCTCTGGCTCCGATTGGGGTCTCCGTGGCTTTGTTGACGGCCATGATCGGCGCTCCGGCACCGGCCAAGGCCGACCCGACCCTGACCGCCGTGGCTGCGGTCAGCACGGCGGTCGTGATCGGATCGTTGTTCATGACCCATTCCGGCGGTTCGGTGTCGCCGTCGATGGGGGGAGGGGCTGTGATTTACACCTCGGTTTCACCCGTGGCCCAGGTTGCGCCCGCCGGTTCGTCTGCCCAGGCCCAGCCGGTGGTGATGGCCACGACGACCCCCTTGTCCACGCCTCCGGTCTCCTACTATGCCGTGCCGACCCTGCCGATGCAGATGGTGGTGCCGGTGCCGGGGGCCAAGGCGCCTTGAGTGGCAATTCTGCCGGGAAGCGTCGTTTCCAGGCACGAAACAGGCCATGGTGACACTTTTGAAAGAAAAGAAGGGGTCCGGGGGATTCTTCCCCCGGGGTTTTGACTTTAAAAACAAAACACTCTAAAAATTTCTTGTTTAAAGTCAAAACCCTGGGGGATGAATCCCCCAGACCCCCTCTTTTTTTTCAATTGTTTTCTTGATTTCAAGGAGTGCACGACGATGAATGCCCGGAGATTTTGCTTTTTCCTGACCGGTCGGCGCCGGATTTTCACCATTTCCGTTTTGGGCCTGGTCTTGGCGGGTGGGAGCGGAGGGCATGCTGCCGCAAACATGCACGTCGTGGAAGCGGCGCAGAAGTCGTCGGGTTCCGGTTCTGCGCATCTCTATTATCCGGATTCGGCGCGTCCATTTTACGATTATCAGGATTCCGGATCCTTTGCCGGTCGTCCCATGGTGATTCCCCCCACGGTGCCGATTCTCACCCAACCCGCCTATTTCTATGTGAACAGTCCCAAGACGCCGGTGGTGCAGGCGCCTTTGCCCACGTTCAAGGTCCAGCCGTCGGACGCTCCCCCGCCTGCGCTTCCCGTGGAGTGAATGCGTTGCGATTGGCGCCGGGGAGCGGGTGGTTTCACTCCTGTTCTGCGTCGATGAATTGTTCCAGGGCTGTGGGATTGATGATCTGAATGGTCCGGCCCTGGACCTGGATCAGTTCCAGGCCGATCAGTCGTCCCAGGATGCGGGAGAAGGTTTCGGGCTGGATGGAGAGTCGGGAGGCGATCACCCGTTTCGAGGCATCCAGGCGCACCAGATTGGCACCGGGTCCCAGGCCGGTGTTGCGGTTGGCCAGCAGATAGCGCGCCAGGCGGACGGGTGCGCTTTGCATGCTCAGGTTGCGGATCTCCGCCAACTGGCCATGGAGTCGTTTGCTCATTTCGGCCATCATGCGGAAGCAAGTTTCGGGGGATTCGCGCAGGATGTTCAGGAAGGTCTTGTTGTCGAAGGCGAGCACTTCGCAGGCCAGCAGGGCGGTGGCGAAGACCGGATAGCATTGCTGTTCCATGAACATCACCGCCAGGGCGATGGAGTCTCCCGGTCCCATGATGCGCAACACTTTTTCGGCCCCGTTGATGGAGACGTGATAGAGTTTGATCCGTCCCCGGAGAATGATGAAAAAGCGATCCGCCGGATCCTGGGCATGGAAGAGGTGATCGTTTTCTTCCAGATGGAGTTGTCGCATGGTGCGTTGCACCCGGACGAGTTGGGGTTCGGTCAGCGCATTGAACAACATGGTATCGCGAAAGATTTTGCCGATCAGATCCTTGGTGGTTACACTCATTCCCTTTCCCCTGCCTGAGCAATCTGTCGAGATCAAGAAAAAACCATTGAAAAAAAAAGAGGGGGTCTGGGGGATTCTTCCTCCAGGGTTTTGACTTTAAAAGCAAAATTTTTTAAAGATTTTTGTTTAAAGTCAAAACCCTGGGGAACGAATTCCCCAGACTCTCTCTTTTCTTTTAATGATTCGCAATGGCCAGGGATCAACCCGGCTCGGAGAGTGGTCGTCGTCTGCGTTTGATGGCGCGTCGGGCGATCTGCCGGGCGGTTTCCGCGCGTCGATAGACCTCGAACAGGCTGCCCAGATTGAGTCCGAAAGGCCATTTCGCCGCTTTTTCCTCACGGAAGGCCGACAGCACTTTTTTCTCCTTGCGCAACAATTTGTCCACCGCCTTGCCGACTGGGGCCAGGATGGGGAAAAACGACTTTTTCTTGTCTGCGGGCATAGGAGCCTTCCTTCCGTTCGCGCACCCGTTTGCTGCAAGTCGGGCAATTTTTTCCGATTAATGGAAACTTGGGCAAAATATTCCCCCCCTGCCTGCCATGGAATGTACTAAGAGTCGCCAGGAATCTCAACCCTAAATAATGGCATGCTTTTCGCTTTTTGTTTGCTCTGATGTTCGTTTGAGTTTCTTCGTTTACTTTAATGCGAGCCAGGAGTTTGCGCTATGGCGGTCATGGATGTGCGCTGCCCGGATTGTCACGGTTTGAATGTGGTCAAGTACGGGGTTCAGCCCAATGGGAAACAACGCTATCTGTGCCAGGATGCCCATTGCACGCGGCGGATCTTCATTGTCCGTCCGGCGGTGGGGGAGAGCGGGCTGGCGCGTCTGCCCGTGGAGATGCGGCGTGTGATCGAGCGGGCGCTGGCCGGTGGCGATGTCGAGGAGACGGCCAGGGAGTTGCGTCTGCCCGCAACCACCGTGGCCGAGGTGTTTCAGGTGCTGGCCCGGTTCGCCGCGCCCCCGGCTGGCGTGGCCAGCCGCAGCAGCCGGGGTTTGCGCCGTCGCGCTGCCGGGTGAGGCGCTTCTCCAGAGGTTTCTGGAGAGGGGCGTCAGGGCGCGCGGGTGGTGAAGGTGATTTTGTGAATCCCCTGACTCTGCGCCAGGGAGAGCAACCGGGCCACTTTCTGGTAGGGGGTCGCTCCATCTCCATCGATGCGCAGCAGGGTCTCCGGATCCCGCAGGATCGCCGCGCGGAACCGTTCGGTCAGGGAGGCGAGGTCCAGAATCTCGTTGCCGATCCGGGTGGTGCCGTCTTCTTGCAGCGTCACCACCAGCGGGGCCGGGGCGATGATCCGTTCTCCTTCGGCTTTGGGCAGCGTGACCCGGAGCGAGTTGGCCATGGCCGGCGCCAGAATGATGAAAATCACCAGCAGCACCAGCATCACATCCACCAGCGGGGTGACATTGATCTCGGCCAATGGCCGATCTTCGTTTTCCGGATCAAACAGGTTTCCGGCCATTGCTGCCTCCTTCGGGCCGCATCATCTGGCGCAACAGGTTGCCCTCGGCCAGCGTGATCAGCCGTCTCAGGCGGCGGATCAGCAGATTGTACCCCACAGCCGCCGGAATGGCGGCAAACAGTCCGGCTGCCGTGGCCACCAGGGCTTCGGCCACGGGACCGGCCACCACCTCCATGGAGAGTGCGGTCATCTGTCCCAATCCCGCCAGGGCGTGCATGATCCCCCATACCGTGCCCAATAAGCCGATGAACGGCGTGGAGACTCCGATCGAGGCCAGAAAGGTCAATCCGCTCTCCAACTCCACCCGTTTTTCTTTGACCGCATGGGCTGCTCCGGCCTCCTGGTGGGGGCCGGGAGCAGCGGGGCGGCCCAGGAGCAGTGCGGCGGGTTCGGGCCAGTGTCCGGCCTCCAATGCCTGGCGTCCCCGGCGTTCCCGGTCGAGCAGATGATTGAGTTGCCGCCACTTGTGCAAAATGATGGTCCAGCCGAACACGGACAACAGCGCCAGCAGCAGGAAAATGGCCTGCACCACGCCATCGGCGTGGAGCCACCAGGTCAGCCAGGATGCGGAATCGGTCACTTGGGATCACTCCGGTTGCAGTTGAAAACGGATCGGCACGCTTACGGTCGCCGCAACCGGCTGACCCTGGCGTTGTGCCGGGAGAAAGCGCCAGGCCGAGACCGCCTCGATCGCCGCCCGGTCCAGGGCATCGAAACCGGAACCTTGCTGGAGCGTCACCCGTGCCACGCCTCCTGCGGCGGTCACCTCGACGGTCAGCAGCACGGTCCCCTCCTGTCCCAGACGCCGGGCAAAGGAAGGATAGAGCGGTTTGGGGTTGCTGGCATAGGCGGCGCGCAGATCCGGGGGGCGGTCCGCCGCCACGGGTCGGATCGGGGCGGGCTGAACCGGGGCGGTTGTCGTCGGGCGCGCGTCGGGCAGGGGTGTGGCGGGC
>JADFWP010000107.1 GCA_015234115.1 Magnetococcales bacterium | reverse complement strand
GTCAAAACCCTGGGGGATGAATCCCCCAGACCCCCTCTTTTTTTTCAATGGTTTTCAATGACTCGACCACAGGCAGTTGCCGTACTCTTTTTGCATGAATTCCAGAAAAGCCGCATGGGCCAACGCCTCTTCCTGGGCCAAAGGCCACGAACGCACCGGACGCGAAGCCGCCGCAACCGTCAGGGTCGCCCCCTTCCCCGCCCCCTCCTGGTCTGCCGCCACCGCCGGATCCGCCACCGAGGCGCTCAGATCCATGGAGAACTGGGCACCCCCCTGAAACGCGACATAAACCTCGGCCAACAATTCGGCATCCAGCAACGCCCCGTGAAATTTCCGCCGGGTGTTGTCGATTTTCAACCGCTTGCACAACGAATCCAGATCCGACTTGGCACCCGGATAACGCCGCCGGGACAAAGCCAGGGTGTCGATCACCCGCCCGGCCTCCAGAGGCGGACGCTTGATCCGTGCCAACTCGGCATTGAGAAACCCCAGATCAAACGAAGCGTTGTGAATCACCAGACCATCCTGACCGATGAACTCCAGAAACTCCTCGACAATCCCTTGAAAAATCGGCGCTCCGGCCACCTGTTCATCGGTGATGCCGTGAATCCGCGTCGCCTCGGCGGGAATCGAACGCTCCGGGTTGATGAACCATTGCCGGGTGCGCCCTTTGCGCAACTGCACCAGTTCCACACACCCCAGCTCCACGATCCGATCCCCCTTGGCCGGAGAAAGCCCGGTGGTCTCGGTGTCCAAAGCGATCAGACGACTGCTCATGCCGGCATGCCCCCAAGATCCTCCGGAATCTCCTCGCCGATCAGCCGTTTGGCCAGACATTCGGCGTTCCAGACGCAATCATAGACCGAAACCCCACCCCGCCAATTGGCCTGGGTCGCAATTCCGGGATGACCTTCCAACACCTGATCCAATACCGCCAACCGCTTGAGATGCCCCACATGATACTGCGGAATCGCTGCCTGATACCGGGTCATGTGCAAAAATTCCGGCTCGGCGGAAACCCCCAGACAACGGACCAGATCCTTTTTGACCCAGGCCGCCAATGCATCTTCCGGCATGGTCAGCGCGGCCCCGTCCATGGCTCCGCCGATGAAGGCAGTCACCAACGCCTTGCCCGCAGGTGCCCGCCCCGAAAAAAGCGTGGAGTTGAACAAAGCCCCCAAGGTCCGGATCTGCTCGCGGCGCGGCAACAGAAAACCGAAACCATCCAAGGAATGGCCCATCTTTTCACGGGCATATCCCAATGCCACCGAGGCGATGGGCGCATAACCGATGCTCGACAACACCCGACTCGCCCCCGGCACCGATGAAAACAATACCTTGGCCGCCGCATGGGCCGGCATGGCCAGAATCACCCGATCGGCCTGCTCGAACCCGCGTTCCCCGGCGCCGTTTTTCCACTCCACCCGCCAGCCCCCCTCTGGCCGGACACGCAGATCCACCACCTCCAACCCGCAACGGACCACGCCTTTGGGCAGACGGGCCGCCACCGTGGCCGGCAACAATTCCATCCCGGCATCGAAGCTGATCAGCCGTCCACGCGGCGCACCCATGGCCTTTTTCGCCTTGCCGGTCATGACCGCTCCGAAAATCAACGATCCCCACCGCTGCTCCAGATCATGAATCTTCGGCACCGCCGCCTGCACCGACAGATCCCGGGGATTCCCGGCATAAACCCCGGAGATGAACGGCTCGATGGCATAATCGAGAAATTCCCGCCCCAAACGCCGCCGCACAAATTCGGCGATGTTCTCTTCATGATCCACCCAGCCGACAAAAGGTTCCTTCAACAACCGCAGCTTGGCCAACGGGGAGAAGATCGACGTGCGCAAAAAGGCAGGCGGAGAGGCGGGCAAAGGCAACAACCGTCCATGACGCATCACATAACGCCTGGCCGCCGTGGGAGCGGCTTCGACCAACCGGTCGGCAAGCGCCAGTTCCGTCACCAGACGCCCCAAGGCATCCTCCCGCTCGCCGGGTTTTTGCAGGGTGGAGTTGGGTCCAAGCTCCACCTGATACCCCTGGATCGTCTCGGTGCGAATCGTTCCGCCCGGTCGCGCTCCGGCCTCCAACACCTCGACCGTCACCCCGCGCCGATGCAAAAACCACGCGAGCGCCAACCCGGAGATGCCACCCCCCAGAATCAAAACCTTTTCCGATTCGGTCAGAGTCTTCATATGGTTTTCGAAAACGCCTTCTTCTGCGGCCCGTTGGCCAGATACCAGTCAAACGCCATGCAGACGTTGCGAATCAACAAACGCCCGCCAGCCGTCACCCGCATGAGGTTGCCATCATCCTCGATCAGCCCTTCATCGACCATGCGGGCGATCTCTTTGGATTCTTCGGCAAAATAACGGTTGAAATCAATGCCCAACCGCTCCCCGGTGGCGGCGCGATCCAGTTGGAAATCACACAACAGCCGCATGATCACGTCACGACGGATGCGATCGTCGGCAGTCAGTTCCACCCCCCGGAAGGTGGCCAGTTCTCCGGCCTCGATGCGGGCGTAATACTCGGGCAGGGTCTTGAAATTCTGGGCATAGGCATGACCGAACTGGGTGATCGAGGTGATCCCCAGACCCACCAGATCGCATTCGGCGCGGGTGGTATAGCCCTGAAAATTGCGATGCAGACTCCCCTGACGCTGGGCCGTGGCCAGTTCGTCGCCGGGTTTGGCAAAATGGTCCATGCCCACATAGACATAGCCCGCCGCCAGCAGTCGGGCGATGGTTTTTTCCAGAATCTGGAGCTTGACCTCGGCAGGGGGCAGTTGGGCGGCGTCGATGCGGCGTTGCGGGGTGAAATATTGCGGCAGATGGGCATAATTGAAGACCGCCAGCCGATCGGGATCCAAATCCCGGATCACCACTTCCAGAGTTTTCAGGAAGGACTCTTCGGTTTGCAGCGGCAGGCCATAGATCAGATCCAAATTGATCGAATGAAAACCATGGGCGCGCGATTCGGCGACACAGCGTTGGGTCAATTCCAACGGCTGGATGCGGTTGACCGCCTTTTGCACCGCCGGTTCCAAATCCTGGACCCCGAAGGAGATGCGGTTGAAACCGATTTCGGCCAGTCTGGCGATGGTTCCTTCCGGGCACTCTCTGGGATCGGCCTCGATGCCGTACTCGCCGAGCGCGCCCGGCGCCAGGTTGAAATGATCGCGCAACGCCCCCCAGAGCCGTTCGGTCTGCGCCAAAGTGAGATAGGAGGGTGAGCCACCGCCAAAGTGGAGCTGCGTCACCTGACGCTCCGGAGCGAAGTGGCGGGCCATCAGGCGGATCTCCTGAATCAGGGCCTCCAGGTAAGGCAAAGCGCGGGTGCGATCCGGAGTGACGATCTTGTTGCAGGCGCAATAATAGCAAACCGTGTCGCAAAACGGGATATGCAGATACAAAGACAAGGCGCGATCCGCCTGTTCGGCATTGGAGCGGGCGAATTCCCGTTGCAATTCCGCCGGACCGAATCCCTCGTGAAAGTGCGGCGCCGTGGGATAGGAGGTATAGCGGGGTCCGGCCCGATCGTATTTTTCGATCAGCGCGCGGTCGAAGCGCACCTCCTGGGAGAGTTCAAGGGCAGCGGTCATGGGGCATGGCTCCCGAAAGTGAAATTTTGCACGGCGGCCACCAGTCCGGCCACCTTGTCCGGGGTGCAATCCGGGGTGATGCCATGGCCAAGATTGAAAACATGTCCCGGATGGGGACCATAGGCGGTCAAAACCCGTTCGGCCTCGCGGCGGATCCGTTCCGGGGAGGCCGAAAGCACCGCCGGATCCATGTTGCCCTGCAACGCGACCCGACCCTGGACGCGCACTCTGGCGCGGGCCAGATCCGTGGTCCAATCCAATCCGACCACATCGCAGCCGCTGTCGGCCATGGCCTCCAGGTGGCTGCCGCACCCCTTGGCGAACAGAATTACCGGAACCTTGGCGCCATCCGGGCCGATCCGTTCCAATCCGGCGACGATGCGGCGCATGCTTTCCAGGGAAAAGCGCAGAAATTCGTCATGGCCGAGCACTCCGCCCCAGGTGTCAAAAATTTGGACTGCCTGCACCCCATGACGGATCTGGGCATTTAAATAGTTGGTCACCGCCGCGACCAGGCGGTCGAGCAGGGCTTGCAGCAGTTCGGGGCGATCATACATCATCCCTTTGATGCGGGAGAATGTTTTGCTCGATCCCCCCTCGATCATATAGGTGGCCAAAGTCCACGGACTGCCGGAAAATCCGATCAAAGGCACCCGTCCATCCAGGGCGCGACGGATCGAACGGATGGTTTTCATCACATATTCGAGTTCGCTTTCCGGGTCGGGATCGTGCAATTTCTCCAGATCGGACGCAGAATTGATCACCGGTTCGAGCAGCGGGCCTTCGCCGGTGCCGAAACTCAAGCCCATGCCCATGGCTTCGGGCACCACCAGGATATCGGAAAACAGAATCGCCGCATCCAGTCCGAAACGGTCTATGGGTTGCATGGTGACTTGCGTGGCCAGTTCCGGATTTTTGCACAAAGAGAGAAAATCCCCGGCCTGCTTGCGGGTGGCCATGTATTCCGGCAGATAGCGACCCGCCTGGCGCATGATCCAGATCGGGGTGCGATCTGTGGGCAGGCGGAGACAGGCTCTTAAAAAACGATGCGTAGGTTCAGGCATGGATTTTGCTCACAAGGTCAATGCGTGGATAATGGCGTCGAGAGAGATTGGGCAATTGGGATGAAATTGTGTTTCCTGGCGCTCTTGCTGTCATCTTATTTTTTTAAAGATTAAAAAAAGATCGTAGAACAAGGTTGGATCCTTTCTGTGGATCATGCATGGAACGGGTTGATCGGTTTGAATTTTTCCTTCATGAACTCCTGGGCATGAATGCCGGGTGATTGGGGGGGAATTCTGTTCAAACCCGGCACCAGGCCAGCTCCAGGGGGCAGTTATGCCCGTTTTCCCCGACGTTTCTCCACGATTGCTCCACACCCTTTTGTGGATCATTTTTTCCATTTCAGCGCGGCAGAGTCCATTCTGTACCAAATCATTGAAAAAAAAAGAGAGGGTCTGGGGGATTCTTCCCCCAGACCCCCTCTTTTTTTCAATGGTGTGCCTCGTGACGCGCATGCGGTTTGGCAAAATCAAAGCCAATGCGTCTGGATTCGTCGGGTACAATGGGCACAAGATGTTGCTCCCGAATGCGCAACCAGTTTTGTTTGATCTGTTCTGTCCGCTTGGCCTGGGCCGCAGGAAGCGCAGCTTCGGTGTGTTCGTATTCGATCCGCAGGATCACGACCCCCTCCTGATGATTGCCAGGATTGATCAGAAAATGATCCCGAAGCGCCAATTTGGCCTTTTTGCCCAAAGCAAGCAGCTCGGATAACCGCTCCCCTTCGAGTTTCACCAGAAAATATTGCTCGATCCGGGTCTGCTGGGTTTTGCCGCTGGTGGTCAACAATGTGAGCCGCCGATCCTGTTGCGATCCGACCAGAATGGTGCCAGCCAAACGCTCACGCATCAAAAGCTGCGCCGCATGCACCGAAGCCGCCCGCCTGCCACCGGCGTTGTGGTAGAAATTATAATACTCGAACAATTTTTTCTCCAGCAGCTCCAGAAAAGCCTCCCCTCTTTCGAGCAGCGAACGCTCCAGGTAGTTCAAATGAATGCCCAGGTGACGCAAGGCATTGTCGGTGAGCCGCTCGATGCGCATGTGAAAGTGACTCAACTCCATTTTTTTTTCGCCCGCTCCGGGCGGGGCGGTGTTCTGAATCAACAGCGCATAATCGAGCGGCAACAACAGCCGCAACAACTCGGGAAACGAGTTGTGACTTGAATCCTTGTGCGAATCATTATAATGTTCCAAAACAGTCACATCCGGGGCCACATCCATGATGTTGGCGTATGTGACCCGATTGCCCTCCCGACAGCGGAAATGTTTGCGCAACTTGTCCGGCAGGGGAGAATCGAGCAGGGCAATCAGACAGGTGTTGTGCAGGGAATACTCCCGGGTGGCCGTGCTGGCTCCAGGCCAGGCCATCTCCGGCGTCACAAAAGGATAGGGCGCGCGTTTCTGAACGAATTTTCGATAGGATTCGATCAGGGTGTACTGCAAAAGCAGTTGGAGAACGCGCTCCCGTGTGTTCCAATAGGGGTCGGTGAGTGCATGTTGCCGCTCTTCGGGAGCAGCGTGCAACACGGTGAAGGTCTCTTTCCGGTTGGACATGGCGGTTGATCCGATGGCGCGTCGATGAACCCCGGAGGGTTCATCCAAATCATTGACAAGGAGTTGACTCGGTTGATTCAGCTGACAGAATTGGAACGGTTCCTGGCCGAGACCCTTCAGGTCTCCTCGATTGCCGATTATGCACCCAATGGCGTTCAGGTGCGAGGTCGCGATACCGTGGAACGGGTGGTCGGAGGGGTATCGGCTTGCATGGATCTGTTCCGGGCCGCCGATCAGGTGGCGGCTGATCTGATTTTGGTACATCACGGAATGTTCTGGAACAAGGATTCACGTGTGGTGGAGGGAATTTTAAAGTCGCGGCTGTCGTTTCTGCTGGCCCGCGAACTGACCTTGATGGCCTATCACCTCCCCTTGGACCGTCATCCGGAGTATGGCAACAATGCCATGATCCTGAAACATTTAAATCTCAAAGCCATCGCTCCGTTCGGACTCTATCACGGCACGCATCTTTCGTTTCTGGGAGAGAATGGGAGTAAGGAGAGTTTTGATTCATTCGTCGTGCGGGTCCGCCAGCTTTTTGGTGGCGAACCGCTGATTCTGCCCTTTGGGCCGGAACGGGTCCGCAAGGTGGCGGTCTGCTCCGGCGCCGCCCCGGAGCTGGTGGTGGAAGCCAAGGCCGCAGGGGCGGATCTCTTCATCACCGGCGAGGCTGCCGAGCCTTTGTACCATTTTGCCCGCGAAGAGCGCATCCATGTGATCGCCGCCGGTCACCATCGCACCGAAAAATTCGGCATCCAGGCCATCGGCGCCCTGGTGGCGCAACAGTTCGGAATTGAATTTCAGTTCATCGATATTCCGAATCCGATTTGATCCGCAACCATTGAAAGAAAAGAGGGGGGGTCTGGGGGATTCTTCCCCCAGGGTCTTGAACTTTAAACAAAAAAATTAAAAAATTTTGCTTTTAAAGTCAAAACCCTGGGGGAAGAATCCCCCAGACCCCCTCTTTT
>JADFWP010000106.1:4955-7206 GCA_015234115.1 Magnetococcales bacterium | reverse complement strand
AGAACATCGACAAGCTGATCGCAGAAGAGATGCGCCACCGGGACGCCGCCCGGCAACTGGCCGAGCAGAGGAAGGATTTCAACGCCTCGGTGGCCGACCGCATCCAGGGGATCGCGGAAAAAGGGATGGATCCGGTTCAGCTCTATGCCTCCCGCCAACGGCGTATTGCCCAGGAACAGACCCAGGCGGAACAAGCTCTGCGGGAGGGAAACTTTGAGGCTGCCCGCAAGCATGCCGACAAGATGATCGCCCTGGCCGAGCAGACCTCGGAGGCGGTGCGGGTCGGCAACCAGGAGGTCATCGGCGCGAACGAAGCGGCCACCCGCTCCATCGCCCAGATGCAAAAGGCAGCGCAAATCGAAAACTAGGCATTCCAGGAGGAAAGCAACGCCCATCAGGCTGCCGCCGACAGTTTGCAGAAAAAATCTGCCGCCGCAACAGATGCCCTGGCCAGAGTCCGTGATGCAGTCAAAGAGGTGGACGACGCCCTGGCCAGAGATCACACCCTGTTGATCAATGCCAATCTGGAGAAGATCCGCGCCGCCGGAACCGAAATCGACGCCCTCCTGGAGAAAAAAGAGCGGGTGGTGCAGATCAAGGCCGAACTCCAGGGTGGCGCGAATGCGCTGGATACCGTGGTCGGCAATGTGCTCCAGGGGGCGACCGGCAAGGTCCAGACGAGTCTCGATGAGGTGTCCCGCGTTTTCACGAAGTTCAAAACCGAGCTTTCCGGCTGGCAACCGGAGGTCAGGGCCAGCTTCGATACCGTGTCCGCCACCGGGGCTATCGATGGTCTGCTGGCCAAGTTCCAGGAGTTCAAAACCACCGTCGCCGGAAGTCCGGTCCAGGTGCAGGCAGAGACCGGGAAGGCTATTTCTGCAGTTGAGGCCGTTCGATCCAGCGTCAACACCCTGCAGGACAAGACGATCACCATCACCGTGGTCCGTCAGGAGACCGAAGCCCATTCTCAGGGTGGTCTGGCGGGTTTTGCCCGTGGCGGCTTTCTGCCCGGTTGGGGTGGCGGGGACAAGATTCGTGCTTTGCTGGAAGCAGGCGAATTCGTCCTCAACCGGCACGCCGTGCGGCTCTATGGCCTGGACCGGCTCTACGCCATGAACCGGATGAAGCTCGATCCGGCAGAGATCCCCCGGTTCGCCCAGGGTGGGTTAGTGCGCTCTTTCCGGATGCCTGCCATCCCCCGGTTCGAGTTCGGTGGCGTCGTGCGCCGGTTGGTGATTCCGACGATCCCGCAGGTGGCGTTGGCCAGAGGTGGTGCGGTGAATCCTCAGGTCACGGAGGTGGTGCGGCTCGACCTGTATGCTTCAGGCCGACCGGTAGCATCCATTCCAGGACCACGCCAACAGATCCGGCAGTTTGTGGACGCATTACAGGAGATGCAGAGGGGGCTGATGTGATCTGGCGTCAGGCAAACTCGATTCTCAATTGCCTGCCAACGGCATGAGCCAAACGTTCCAGCGCCTCCAGGGTGATTGAGGTGTTTTCCGGATCCAGCAGACGGTCCACTTGGGAACGGCTGGTATTGAGTTCCCGTGCAAGATGGGATTTCGTCAACTGCTTTTGTTCCATAATATCTGCCAGTTGCAGCGCCAACACCCGTTTCTGGGCGCGTGCGGACACTTCATCCAGAATGCCTTCTTCCGCCAGAAATGCATCCAGGGTGCTGCCCCTATGTCTGTTCATGATCGGCTTCCTTATATTGTCGCATCCGGTTGCGTGCCAATTCCAGTTCCTCTTTCGGAGTCTTCCTGGATTTCTTCTCGAATCCGTGCAGCAGCACCATGTCACGTCCTTGCACGGTGAAAAACACTCGGGCGATCCGTCCGTTGTTTAAGTGAGTGCGCAACTCCCAGAGTCCAGGTTCCAATTTTCGTACCAACGGCATGCCCAAAGGCCATCTGAACTGGATCACTTTGAGATCCTCTCCGACCATTTTCCGATCCTCTCCGACCAGACCGCGCAGCCAGTCGCGCACGGGATCATTGCCGGATGAGGTAAGGAAGAAGACCACGTCGAGGATGGGCAGTGTGTGCATGAATTCAAGTGTACCAGATAAGGTTCACGGTGCAAATACCATAATGAAACAGCTTGGCGACCTCATTCTTCCCGATTCCCTCCAATGGACCAATCGCTATGCCTGGGCACCGATTGCCGTCGAGACTGCCCGTACCCTGGGTGGATCCCAGGTGGTGTGGTCGGCACCCCTGGTGGGTGGCCGTCCCATCGATCTGGA
>JADFWP010000106.1:3172-4947 GCA_015234115.1 Magnetococcales bacterium | reverse complement strand
AATGCAGAGGGGGATGCGATGAAACAGCTTGGCGACCTGATCTTGCCCGATTCCCTCCAGTGGACCAACCGTTACGCCTGGGCACCAGTTGCCGTCGAGACCGCCCGCACCTTGGGCGGATCCCAGGTGGTGTGGTCGGCACCCCTGGTGGGTGGCCGTCCCATCGATCTGGAGGCAGCGGACGACGTGACCTGGTTGAGCATCCAGCAGGTGGAAGCCATCCACGCCATGGCCGTGCAGCCCGGCGGCGTTTTCACCCTCACCTGGGAGGACGAGGAGTTCCAGGTGATGTTCCGCCATCAGGATCCGCCCGCGATCTCCTTCACCCCCATTCGGCCTCACAGCACGCTTTTTAACGGTTCCCTCAAGCTCACGGAGCTATAACATGCCCATCGAAAGCCAACAGATCCTTTTCATGAAGTCCCAGGTCGTCAGCGACACCGCTTCCAACGGCGGACGCATGTCCACCGTGGAGATCCCGGACGGCGTCAAGAACAACGTCTGGCCGGACGTGCCCGCCAGCGAGCGGACGACCGGATCCACCAAATACCGCAAGACCTTCCTCAAGATCGCCAGTCCCGACAACCTCATGCTGTACGACGCCCGGGTGTTCGTCGAAACGCCCACTCCCGGCGGGGACCGGGTGGTGATCTTTCAGGGCACCCAGACCGACACCCAGGGCAGCATGAATGCCACACCGCTTTTGTTTGGTTGTGGCACGCTGAACGCCAATGTCTCCATCGGTGCCACCACCCTCCAGGTGAATGTCGAGGCGCAGACCGACTGGATTTTCAATCCGAACCAGTTGATCCGCATCTCCAACAAGACCTCCGTGGCGGACCTCTCCGGACAGGAAGAGTTCGTGCGCATCAAGAACCTGCCGTCGGCAGTCTCCTGGAACGGCAATCTGGTGACCTTGACCCTGGCGGATGGCACCTCCCTGGAAAACTCCTTCCTGGCCGCCAACACCCGGGTGGCCTCGGTCATGGAGTGCGGAGACCTCCGGGCCAGGGTCGATACCTGGGGCGTGTCGTCCGCCTCCGGCACCTATGGCGGCTGGAACGGCTCCGGCAGCGCACCCGCAACGCTCACCGATCTGCGCATGGTGGATCACATCGCCGGAATCGAGCAGACCTGGACCATCACCTTCACCTCGGCGACAGACTTTACCTGCGCCGGAGACACGGTCGGCTCGGTCGGCTCTGGCAGCAGAAACAGTGCTTTCTCGCCCACCAACCCGGACCACTCCAGACCGTACTTCACTCTGCCCGCCACCGGCTGGAACGGCACCTGGGCCAGCGGCAACATCCTGTCGTTCAAGACCCATCCGGCGGCGATCCCAATCTGGGAGAAACGGGTCATCCCCGCCAACACGCCGTCCTTGTCCGGCAACCGGGTGGTGGTGGCCATCTCCGGCGAGAGCGAGTAATGCGATGGCCGAAGTCACCACGGAGCTGCAGATTCAGTTTTCCTCCTTCGATGACGAGATGCCGTTTGAGCTGGTGGTGGACGGGACCGACGAGGTTGGCTCCTCGCCGGTGCAGGTCGCCTCCACCACGGACATCTCGGTCATCATGCGGGCCTTCGGACTCGCCTCCTGGCAGGGGGCCATCAACGGCTTCGTGCCGTTGCGCATGGTGACGCCGGGCAGAAAGCGGATCAAGGTCTTCTGCCCGGCAGAGGTGATGCCCAGCATTCGGATCATCGTCGACAACGGCGAGACCACCTTCCGGGAGGTGCGGCGCGTCGAGCAGTACGTCACCTGGACGGAACCG
>JADFWP010000106.1:0-3134 GCA_015234115.1 Magnetococcales bacterium | reverse complement strand
GCCCAACACCCACTATCGCATCGACGTGACCGAGGAGATCGTCGAGACACCGGTCAACAAGGCGGCGCTGATCGGACGCCGTTACGAGCCAATCGTCGAAGCGCTCAACTGGACGGGCGAAGTGCGCAAGCGACTGCGCTACCCGTATGACCATCCCGGTGTCGAGATCATCCAGCAGACCATCTTCCGGGACAGAAGCGGCGCGGTGGTGCCCACCCCCAGCTATGACCCAGTGAAAGCAGAGTTCTACACCGAAAAGGAATCGTTCGGCGCCGTCGTGGTGCGCTACAGCCCAGGCTTCGCCCTGTACGAAATAATCTACGACACCGGCCAACTGGTCGCCTCGACCCAGCTTTTCGAGGAGATGCAGCGCGCCTGGATGTTCGGAGACATCACCAAGGCGGAAGTGCCGCCGGTGCGTCTGATCGCGCTCTCCGACCGCAAGGCGGTCACGGCGTCATTCGAACGCAAGATCTGGCCGCAGGGGCTGATCAACGTCTCCTACGAGCTGACCAGCGCCTCATCCACCATCTACAACCAGGCGCAGGACACCTACTGGGCCGATCCGAACACCATCAGCCCGGGTGGAACCGGAAGCGGAACCGGGAGCAGCAACCAGGGCAGCACCAGCACCTCCACCGCCAATCAGACCAGCACAACGGAAAATTGGACCGAAGTCCCCGGCACCAGAGAAACCATGACCAACCGGCTCTACTTGGATCCCAACGACCCGGACACCTATGTGGATGTGGAGCTGGTCACCTATCTCGAATGCCGGGACGACCAGGGCCGGACCTTCAAATTGAGGATGCTCAACGGTGTCAGCGATTCTTAGAACCGGGCCGTTCAGGAACATTGTCCAGGTCAAGCTCAAGCAGAAAACCAACACCAGTGACGGATGGATTCCCGGCACGCTGACCATCGGCCACTACCTGGATTACCGGGACAACCAGTGGTACGAGCTGCCGTTTTTTGTTTCTCAGAACGGCTTCCCGCCACGCGATCTGTCGAATCCATACGTCGTCGGCAACGCAGGGGAATGGAAGGTTGGAGTCGAATCCTTCAATGCCGGGCCTGCCGGGACGCCGGGGAATTGGGGGTTCAACGGGTGTGATCGCGGGCTTTGGACCTCGGTCGTGCAAGACAGCGTCTTTACCTGCACCTACGGATCGACCTCCCTGCCAACCCGATCACTCTACGAACTGGGTGTGGCCATCATCTGGCCCGGTTCTCTGACCTATTTCAACACGCCCAGGGAGAAATTCTATGGCCAGTCGGCCAGAGCCAGACTCTATGGCGGCGGCTGCTCCTGGGGTGGCGGCATCTGATTCCTTCCAATCATCAAGGAGATTTCCATGTATTCCAAATACGTCTACCTCGCCGGAGCTTCGGCGGCCAACATCCTTGCTGACCTCGTCGCCATCCTGACCGGCGAAACCGTGGTGGCCAATCTGTCCGCCTCCTGCGACAAGGCGCAGACCACCATCCTCTCCACCATCCCGGCAGGCTGGTCCCTGCACGATGGATCCGCCGGAACCAACGCCAAAACGATCAAGGCACCCCTGGCCGATGATGCCACGAAGTTCAAATACGTCGTCCTGGACGCCAACACCGCCGGATACATTCAGACCAAGGTCTACGAAACCTGGGACGCGACCGCCCACACCGGCACCAACATCGCCTACAACTCCAACTCGCCCTCCGCGAGTCAGCAGTTCTCCACCACCCTGGCCGGAACGGTCCATCTCTTCGCCAGCGCCCGGTTTCTGCTGCTGGCGAGTCTCTACAACGGCATCTGGGGCAGTTCCACCGCCACCGGGCCGTCGGGCTGCCTGGAGCGCACCCGCGTCTGCCCGTGGGACACGGTGGCGGCAGGCTGGCCGCCGTTCGCCTTCACCAACCTCGGCAACATAGCCACCGACGGCTCCGGATCCTATCCGCCCCGGCTCATGTCCAGGGCCCTGGCATCGATCACCGGGACCAACAGTGTCTTGACGAGCTACGCCGGATTCCTCGGCACGGTCAGCACCATGATGGCCAGCTTCAACGCCGTGGACCAGAAGGTGCCGGACGATGTGGGGGGATCGGCGATTCCGTTTTTTCCGATCACCTGGATGAATAGCACCTATATGCCCGCGCCCTATGGAGAAATCTCGTCTCTGTGCGACATCTGGGCGTTGCCCCAAGGAGTGGCCGCCAATCTCGATCCGATCCAGAAGGGCGGGCTGGATTATCTCTGCCTCCAGGCATCCGGGACCACCAAGATGTTTGCCCTGAGGAAAGGATGATGCCATGACCGTCGCATTCCAGGTTCCGAATCCTCCTTCGGTGGGTTTGGGCGGGTTCAACAGCACCCGGCAAAGGGCCGGACTCCAGCTCCAGATGGTGCAGCAGTCTTTCCAGTTGGGCAATAGACCGACTGGCGTCGTGGCGTTCAATGCCGGTGCCTGTCCCTCGGCCCAATCCTCCATTTCCCAACCTCCCAGACAGCGTTGGAGTGCCTAAACAATGCTCGTGTTCGCGGATCGCGTGAAGGAGTCGGCCTCGGTTGCAGGTAGCGGGCCGTACACTCTGACCGGTGCCATCATCGGCTTTCAGGGATTCGTGGCCGCTCTAGGTGATGGGAGCAAATGCGCCTATTGCGCGGAAAGTGGTGCCGCGTGGGAGGTCGGGGAAGGCACGATCAATGCCGCAGCCGGAACGCTCTCGCGGGACCGGATTCTCTCGTCATCGAACCTGGGGTCGGCTGTTTCGTGGCCCGCCGGAACCGTGGCCCTGTTCTGCGTGGCTCCAGCCTCCGTGATCCAACGGGTTGCCAACAACGGGGTGATCGTCAGTACGGACGGGTTGCTCCAGGTGATGACCGGCACTGCGCGCTGGTATCCGCCCCAGGCGGTTGCGTTTGGCTCGATGGAGGCATGGGTCGGCACGGCGCCGGTCGGCGGTCCCGTGCAGTTCACCTTGCGCAAGAATGGCGTCTCTACGGCCACCGGCAGCATCGCCGCAGGGAGTCAGCGCATGGCGTTCACACCCATTTCGTTGAGCCTGACTCCTTCGGATTGGCTCACCTTGGATGTCACTCAGGTCGGATCGTCGGTTGCCGGTTCCGATCTGACCGTGCGCCTGACCGCCTG
>JADFWP010000105.1 GCA_015234115.1 Magnetococcales bacterium | reverse complement strand
CAGCAATTCGCTCAACAGCCCTTCCAGCACATCGAAGTTGGCCTTGCTGCGCAGCAGTCGTTTCAAGGCCCAGTCGAAGGAGATCAGAGATCGCTGCTTTTTCATATTGATTTTCCTGAATAATATGGTTTAAAGGCACGATAGCATAGAAGGGTATGCGGGCACAAGAGCCAAGAGGCCAGTCAGATCCAGATCGTGGCAAGCTGAAACAGTCGCAAGACCAACTTTTGAAAGAAAAGAGGGGGTCTGGGGGACGAATCCCCCAGACCCCCTCTTTTCTTTCAATAATGTCACCATGGCTTGGCTTCCATAACCACTCCCCTGCGATCCTCTGTGCGGACTGCGTATTTTCTCTTGGCTTCCACGCCCCTTTCGCGTATCGTATCCGATGGTTTCGTAAATATTTTTAATCTGATTACTCATCGCGTCACACCAAAGAACTCGGGAGCCATTCATGCATCCAGTCCAGCACCAACCGACCGGTTTCACCCTCATCGAACTGCTGATCGTCATTGCCATTCTCGGCATCCTGGCTGCCGTGGCCATTCCGGCCTATCAGGACAACACCACCAAAAACCAAGCCACCGAAGCCATCACCCTGATGCTTGCCCTCAAGACCCCGGTCACCGAGTTTCATGTGAAACAAAAACGATTCCCGGCCACCTCCGAAATCCCCGGCCAGTACAAGGGATCCTATGTCAACGGCATCTACTTCGCGGCCAGTGGCGAGATGTTCACCATGACCGCCACCTTCAACCCCACGGGCATCCATTCCAATCTGGCCTCCAAATCGGTGAAACTCTATACCCCCGATGGCGGCCAAACCTGGCTGTGCGGACCCGGCAAATCCACGACCGGGGTAGTGGATGTCAAATTCCTGCCTGCCACCTGTCAGGACAAAACCTTCTGATGACATCATGAAATCCATCGAACAACGCATTGCCGAAGAACTGGCGGTCACCGAAGCCCAGGTGATCGCGGCTGTCACCCTGCTGGATGAAGGAGCCACGGTCCCCTTCATTGCCCGCTATCGCAAGGAGGTCACGCACAACCTGACCGATACCCACCTGCGTTACATCCACGAACGACTCGCCGCACTCCGGGAGTTGGAAGAGCGCCGCAGCGTGATCCTGAAAAGCATCCGCGAGCAGGAGAAACTCACCCCGGAGCTGGAACGGGCCATTCTGGCCGCTGCCACCCGCACCCAACTGGAAGATCTCTATCTCCCCTTTCGCCCCAAACGCCACACCAAGGCAGCCCAGGCCATCGAGGCCGGATTGGAACCTCTGGCCGAACAGTTGCTGCGCGATCCCTCCCTGGTGCCCGAACAGGCAGCCCTGCCCTTTGTCCATCCGGAAAAAGGGATCGCCGATGGCGTGGCCGCGTTGGATGGCGCCCGAGAAATTTTGATGGAACGCTTTGCCGAAGCACCCGAGGTGGCGGGTCGGTTGCGCGAACTCTTCTGGGATCAGGGGATCGTGCAATCCAGGCTGGTCAAGGGTCAGGAGGAGAAAGGGGCCAAATTTGCCGACTACTTTGCCGCCAACGAGCCGATCCGCAAAATCCCGCCCCATCGCGCCCTGGCCATGCTCCGTGGCAAAGAGGAGGGCATCTTGAAGTTGAGTCTGGATCATGAAGAGGAGGTGGCCGATCCGACCACCGAACCGGTCCAATGTCTGGCCACGATGCGTCATCATTTTCAACTGCAAGAGCGCGGACGCCCGGCGGATGGCTGGATGAAAGAGACGCTCCGTCAAACCTGGCGCAAGAAGCTCAAACCCAGACTCGAAACCGATCTGATGAAAAAACTCACGGAGAGCGCCCACGAAGAGGCGATCCGGGTCTTTGCCCGCAACCTGAAAGAGCTGCTGCTGGCCGCACCCGCTGGCATGCTGCCGGTGATCGGTCTGGATCCGGGGTTGCGTACTGGCGTGAAACTGGCCGTGGTGGATGCCACGGGCAAGGTGGTGGCCACCGATACCATTTATCCCCACGCGCCGCGCAATCTATGGCGCGAATCGATGATGCGACTGGCGGAACTCTCCCGGCGTTACCAGGTCCAGTTGGTCAGCATTGGCAATGGCACCGCCTCCCGCGAAACCGAACGACTGGTGGCCGAGTTGGCCAAAACCATGCCGGAGTTGGGATTGCGCCCGGTGGTGGTGAGCGAGGCCGGGGCTTCGGTCTATTCAGCGTCGGAATATGCCTCGCTCGAACTTCCCGAGTTAGATGTCTCCTTGCGCGGTGCGGTATCGATTGCCAGGCGGTTGCAGGATCCCTTGGCCGAACTGGTGAAAACCGATCCCAAATCGATTGGCGTGGGGCAGTATCAACATGATGTCAATCCGCGTCGTCTGGCCGAGGCCTTGGATGGGGTGGTGGAGGATGCGGTGAACGCGGTCGGCGTGGATGTCAACACCGCCTCGGTGCCGCTGTTGGAGCGGGTGTCAGGCCTGAACAAGACCCTGGCCAAAAACATCGTTGCTCATCGGAATGCCAAAGGCGCGTTCCCATCGCGGCTGGCTTTGCTGGCGGTGAGCCGTTTTGGTCCCAAGGCGTTCGAGCAGGCAGCCGGATTCCTGCGCATTCGCAACGGCGCCACCCCCCTCGATGCCTCGGCCGTTCATCCGGAGTCCTATCCGGTGGTGGAGCGGATTCTCAAAAAGGTGGGGGTGGAGATTACCCGTCTGATCGGCAATCACACCCTGTTGCACACCCTCTCTCCCAAGGAATTCGTCGATGACCGGTTCGGCGAACCCACGGTGCGGGATATTCTGGCCGAGTTGGAAAAACCGGGGCGCGACCCCCGTCCGGAGTTTCGCACCGCGACCTTTCAGGAGGGGGTGGAGAGCCTGGAGGATCTGAAGTTGGGCATGATTCTCGAAGGGGTGGTGAGCAATGTGACCAATTTTGGTGCGTTTGTGGATATCGGCGTGCATCAGGATGGGTTGGTGCATATTTCGGCCATGGCCCATCATTTTGTCAAAGATCCCCATGCCGTGGTCAAGGCTGGCGATGTGATCAAGGTGCGGGTGATGGAAGTGGACCTCCCCCGGCGCCGTATTGCCCTGTCGATGCGGCTGGAAGAGGCTCCGGCAGCGGCTCCCGCTCCGGCTCCCAGCCACAAACCCACCAAGCTCCCGCCCACCCCCCCGGCTGACAGCGCCATGGCTGCGGCGTTTGCGAGACTCAAGGGAAAGCTGGAAAGATAAAACCCTGGGGGATGAAACCCCCAGATTTTTTTCAATCGTGACCGCCATTCCATTCCAATCCAAACCATTGAAAAAAAGAGGGGGTCTGGGGGATTCATCCCCCAGGGTTTTGACTTTAAAATCAAAAAATTTTTAAAGATTTTGATTTTAAAGTCAAAACCCTGGAGGATGAATCCCCCAGACCCCCTCTTTTTTTTTAATGGTTTATTGAATCACCCAGGCTTGCAGTTTCTCGATCAGCAAATCCATCTCGGTCGAAGGAGAGGTGAATCTCTGCGGATCCCGGAGTTTTTTGGCATGCTTCATGGCCTGAGCCTGATCTTTTGGGTCAAGTAGCGCATAGATATGAATTGATTTGTGATATCTTTGATTGAGCTTATCTCCCAGCCTGTTGCATATGCTCTCACAGTTTTGATCTGGCGCATCAGTAAACCCATAATGCAACAAAAACCAATACTCGATACACGGAACAGAAACATACACCTCAATGGCAGGATCTGCTTTTGCCTTGGTGATCGCCCCATCAAACTGCGCCTTCTCCGGACCACCCCGCAAAACACCGTCGCCATCGAAAACAGCACAAACCTCGTCGTACTTCTTCTGCTTCAGACGCTTCTTTGCAAATTCCACTACGCTCAAAGGATCCGTGCCCTGCTCACTGGACTCGACGACCGTGACTGCGGACAAGTGCAGATGATCCACCAGATCCTCCAGATAAAAGAGACCGCTTTTCGAGTCCTCACAAACGATCAGCATCTTTTTTGGTCTGGGGCGCGTGCCTGAAGTTCTTGATGTGAAATCTTTCTTGCGTTCTGCGACACTCATGCGCTTTTCTCCCCAGTCACACCCTCCGACAAGCGCCGTTTGCGCACCATGGGCACAGCTCCGAACACGCCATCCAGATAGAGTTGCTGCAACGTCTCATGCTTCTTGAGTTGAATATCAAAATCCGAAAGCGCATAAAGCTGGGAAGAGTGATCGCGCTTTTTGTTCATCAACCAGATCTGATCCGGACGCAAAATCCGATGATCCAGCAGTGTGGTATCATGGGTGGTGGCGATCAGTTGGGCATTGTTGGGGTTCTGTTCAGGGTCGTGGATTAAATCAAACAGGAATCGCACCAGTTTGGGGTGCAAACCGTCCTCGATTTCATCCATGAAGCAGATCTGCCCATTGTCCAGGATCTCCCGCCATTGCCCGGCCAGGGCGAGCATCTGGTTGGTGCCTCGTGACTCCTTATCTCCAGAAAACGATAACTTTTCTCCGGTACCAGGAACAGTTCGAACAGAGAGCAGACCTCGCGACCTGATTTTAACTATTTTATTAATTATATCATAATTTTTATTTTTTACAGCGCTAACTAATTGACTTTTAATTTTTTCAGAAAAACCTTTAGGACTATTGTTTATTATACCATCTACAACTTCTTGGTACAATTCATCAGGAAGATCTTCTTGCTCTTCAAGCACGATATCATCAATCCCCAAATCAGCAGCTTTTATAAATCCCAAGACCCAATCATGCCCTCGTTCCGTTTCACAAAGATCCAATGTCTCAGATAGAGTATTTCTCCGAGAAGGACCAATAATTAATAATTGCTTTTGAAACCAGACATATGAATTTTTTAACTCGCCATGCAAAACCGGCTTCTTCTGCCCCAGTTGCGTCAAAGCCAACCAATCCTCCGGAAGCGCTTGCACGGCATCCTGAATATCCGTTCCAAGCTCACTTTCAACCCGGTAACTGTCCTGCCCGGCATCATATTCCCTGCGGAAAACCACGCTTTCTGGACGCCTCGAAAACCGATACAACCACTCCCCCACCACCCTTTTCCGGTCCACCTCAAACCCGTATTGATAGCGCACGCCATTGGCAATGAAAATCATCTGAAAAGTGGCCGGAGCCTGTCGCGTCTCGGGATGCAACAGAAAGGGATCCTCGAAAATAGGATCATCCACCGGTTTGCGGTTTGAATTCAGGACCAGATTCCTCATGAAATGGGCCGCCCGGACCAGATTGGTCTTGCCAGAGGCATTCGGTCCATAGACCACCGAGGAACGCAGCAAACGACGCGGTTGGCTTGACAATTTGGTGTCAAAACAATTTTCCGGCAAGCGACGGATGTTTTGTGCTGGCGACAGGTCCAGCACAATCGGCTCATGGATGGAGCGATAATTTTTGACGGTGAACTCGATCAGCATCTCACCTGACTCCTGCAATGGGATTTCTCATGCCATTTCCATAAACCAGTCTTATTCTCAGGAGAGTGTGGGGGATTGCAGCAAAAGGGTGTTTGAAAGATATTGCAAAATCAGACAAAAAGAAAGCCCTCACCGCACCCCCCGCCACCCCAGCAGCCCACCCAGAATCACGGCATGGAGGATCGGCAGGCGGTAGTCGGCCTTGACCATCAGAAAATAGTGGAGCACCACCAGAACAGATGCCGGATAGACCAACCGATGCAGCCTCCCCCACTGGGGGCCGAGGCGTCGCATCCAGGAGGGGGTCGAAGTCACGGCCAACGGGAGCAGCAGCAGAAACGCGAGCAGGCCAATCGTGATGAAGGGGCGCTTGAGAATGTCCCGGAACAGGGCGCTCCAGGAGAAGAAGTGTTCAAAAGTGATAAAAAAAACCACATGGAGCGCGGCATAGCCAAAACCCAACAGGCCGAACAGACGCCGCAGTCGGATCAGGCCTGCGCAACCGGGCAGACGGCGCAGCGGGGCAATGGCCAGTGTGGCCAGCAGCCACCACAACCCCCAATCCCCGGAATAGCGGATCATTCGTTCCACCGGATTGGCGCCCAGGGTATTCTGCCACACCCCGAAGCCGAGCCACACCAGCGGCAGCAGCCCGATCAGCCAACGCGCCATGAAGGATGCCGCCTCTTTTCTTCAATGGTTGCGATCTAAAAAAAGCGTGTCAGATCCATGCCTGCATACAGCCCTGCCACCTGCTCCCCATACCCGTTGAACGGCAAGGTATCCCGCCGCAACCATTCGCCAATGCGCCGTTCCTGCCGCTGCTCCCAACGAGGATGGGGAACCTCCGGATTGACGTTGGCAAAAAATCCATACTCATCCGGAGCATGCTGATTCCAGGAGGTGACAGGCTGCTGTTCGGTCAAAGAAATGCGTACAATGGATTTGATGCTTTTAAAACCATATTTCCACGGCACCACCAGACGCAACGGCACCCCGTTCTGATTGGGCAATACCCGGTCATACAGACCCACGGCCAGAATGGTCAAAGGATGCATGGCCTCGTCCAGCCGCAACCCCTCCCGATAGGGCCAGCGCAACACCTCCCGCGCCTGACCCGGCAGACGCTGCGGATCGTGCAGGGTCTCGAACGCCACATAACGCCCCTTCGGAGTGGGAACAAACCGCTTGAGCAGATCACCCAATGGAAATCCGATCCAGGGAATCACCATCGACCACCCTTCCACACACCGCATGCGATAGACCCGCTCCTCCAAAGGATGCGGCTTGAGCAGATCCTCCAAAGAGACCACGCCAGGCTGCTCCACCTCCCCGTCGATCCGCACGCTCCAGGGGTACGTCACCAGCCTGTCCGCCAGTTTCGCCGGATCCTCCTTGCCCGTGCCCAGCTCGTAAAAATTGCCATAGCTGGTCACTTCCCGCACCGGAGTAAGCTTCTCATCCAGCGTCACCGCTCCCTTGCGCACGCCGGCAAGCCCGCCCTCGGCCTGAACCGCGTCCGGATCCCAACCCAATACCGCCCCCGCAGTCGCCACAGCCGCAGCACGCAAAAAACGACGCCGCTCCTGAAACATCGCCTCAGGGGTCACATCCTCTGGACCCAACTCCGGATTCCAACGAAACGGCATCGAAAACTCTCCCAGATCAACGGGCTGCCAACACGATGTTTCAAGATCAACGATCAGAAACCGATGCAGCAAACACCTCCTGCAAGCTCCCGGCCTCGAAAATTCCATCCGTCCATCGGGTCAACGCCTCAACCCCCGCCTCCTGCACCCTGACCCGAACCGGTTCCGGAAGCGGGCCGAACCGTTTCTGCAACAGGTGCAACAATATCTCGGCTTTGCCATCTTTGAGACCTTCCCGATGGCCATCCATCCGTCCCTCACCGTAAGTGG
>JADFWP010000104.1 GCA_015234115.1 Magnetococcales bacterium | reverse complement strand
GGCTTCGCCCCTGGACCCCACCAGGGGCCAATGGCCCCTGGACCCCACTGACAAAACGTATTCCGAGATGGGTGCGGTTTAACGGGACTGGGCACGTTGCGTCAGAGAGAGCGAGGCCAGATGGGTCACGTCTCCGGTTTTTCTCTTTTTCAGCAGCGCCATGAGCTGATTGCTCTGATTGCGGAAATCGGCCAGGAATTTTTTCTCCACCGGTCCGCTGGAGGGGAGTTGCACGGTGAAGGGATTGACCTGCTCGCCATTGACCCGCACTTCGTAATGCAGATGGGGACCGGTAGCGGTTCCGGTGGCGCCGACCCGTCCGATCACTTCACCCTGCCGCACCCGTTCGCCCTGGCGCAAACCGCTGGCGAACGCGCTGAGATGGGCATAGGCGGTGCTGAATTTGGGGCTGTGCCGCACGATGATCATGTTGCCGAAGCCGCCCTGATTGCCGATGAAATCCACCACTCCTTCGCCGGCGGCGCGGACCGGCGTGCCCTGGGGCGCGGCGTAATCGACCCCTTTGTGGGCGCGGTTGAAGCCGAAGACCGGATGCAACCGGTTGCTGGAAAAATGGGAGGAGACCCGGGTATAGTCCATGGGCGCGCGAATGAACATTTTGCGCACGTTGTTGCCGTCCTTGTCGTAGTAGCCGACATGGCCGCTGGGATCGATGTAACGCACGGCGCGGAACAACTGACCCTGGTTGGTGAACTCGGCAGCCACGATATCCCCGTCGCGGACCCGCTTGCCCTTGTAGAACAACCCCTCCTGGAGAATGGTGAAGCGGTCGCCGGGATGGAGATCACGGGCAAAGTCGATGTCCCACTCGAACAGGCCAGCCAGCTTGATGGCCAGATTGCGCGACAGTCCGGCGCGATTGGCGGCGACAAAAAGGGAGCGTTCGTTGCGAATGGTGCCGTCGATGGATTCCAGACGGACATCGAGCATTTTCTTTTCGAATTTGGCGGCGAAATTCTTGCCGTCGCGGCTGGTGATCCAGAAGGTGCGCTCCCGGTCCACCGGATACATCATGCCCACCAGATTGCCATTGGGGGCGAACGACAGGGTGACGGTCTTGCCCGGCGCGAGCTGTTTGGCCAGATCGTAGACCGGACGGGCTGCCTTGGAGAGTTGCAGAGCGGTCAGATTGGGGATGTGACGCCGCGACAGCAGCGCGCCCAGGGAATCACCGGGACGGATGGTCACTTCGCGGGTGGTGATCGCCAGACCGGCAAACTCGCGGGAGAGGGAATCGGGGATCGAGGCGGCATTGGAATCCTCCTCTTCGTCGTCGGAGATGGTTTCGTCTTCGACGATGATATCGTTGCCATTGTTCCGTTCGTCGTTGGCGGCGGGACGGGATTCCTCGTTGGCGGCAGTCGTCGCGTTCTCTTTTTTCGGTTCGTCCTTGCGCTCTTCGGAGAGGGTCGGCTGGGGCGGCGGGGCGGGACGATTTTTTTCCAGAGAGGCGGTGATGCGCTCCTGCTCGTCGGCGGTGATGCGCAGGGTCACGTCGCGATCAATGGGAAAGCCGAATCCGATCAGTTGATTGTTGGCATTGAAGGTCAGTTTGACCGGGGTGTCGGTCTTGAGACGCTGCGACAGATCGAAGAGGGGTTTGGCTTTGAGTGCGAAAAGTTTGGCGGTCCGCCGGGGGATGTTTTGACGCTGCATCAGATCGGCGTAGGTATCGTCGCGTCGGATCCGCTCGATCACCACCCGGGTGCGGGAGGCGGTTCGTTGCGGTTCGACCACGGTCTGCATCGGCACCAGCGAGGCCAGACGCACCGGAGCCGAGGGGAGCTGGGACATGCTCCCGCGTCCATCGATGGTCGGATCGGTGAGCGACGAGGCCGCTTTCGACCGGTCGTCTTCTTTCAGTTCCTTTTTGAGCATGTGTTGCAAATAATCCGGAGTGCCACTCACGCCGGTGCTCGCCGAGGCGCCGCCACAAAACGTTACGATCAGAAATGCGGTCAACGTGCCGCGCAATAAACCTGGTGATGAAAAGAGCATTCTTCTTTTCCATTTCAATTTCAAGCAGTTAATATTTTTCTCTCATCTGCCTGGCCAAAGAGAGGCCCTATGCAATTCACGGTCCGTTCGTGTGATGAGAGCGGCAAAACCATCCTGCCATTCGTGCCGGAACGGCATAAATCGCCTTTTCTAAGAGCTTTTTTTCCTTATGTCAAGTGCTAATCGGAAAGGTTGCTTACGAAAATGCACGGATCGAAATCCCCTTTCGCGGTTAAAAAAAGTATGAAAGAATTTTTTGCCTGTCATCGGGCAGGCCGTCAACCCATCTGGCAAGTCAGGATCTCCACCAACCATGAACGTGATATTCGCCGATCCGGCGCTCATGAGCAATCTTGGGCACAATGCCAATTCGTGTCGCCACATTGTCAACGAGGCCAGGCTGCGCCACATCCCCACGGCGGTTTTGGCCTATTTCGAGGTCGAGTCCGAGTTGTGCACCGAACTGATGGCCAATCCCTGGTTTCGGTGCAACACCTACGCCGTCTATGACGAGGATCCCCTGTGCGGCTGGTTGAGCAATTTCGATTTTGTGGCGGACAGGACGTTCGAGGATCTTTCCCGTCTGCATGGCCTGGGGCGGGACGATCTGATTTTTTTCAACACCGCCGCGCCCGGACAGCTCATGGGCATGTTGCGCTGGCTCAAATCCATCCCCGTTGAGCAGCGTCCCACGCTGATCGTCGAATTCGGTCTGTTCGCGGGCATGCAGCCGGTTCAGACCGAGCTGGGGACGCAACTGGCCCACAGCGGGGATCCCCGTCCGGTACTGTTGCGTTATATCGTCAAGAAGCTTTTGACGCCCGAGGATCGCGACTGGCTGTTTTTCGCCACCTTTGATCCCCAATCTTCGGCGATCTACGAAACCATGCTCAATTTTCCGGTCCGCACGCTGCCGCTTTCCAATCGCGCGGTCACCGATTGCCGGGACCGGACCGGCACCCGACCGATCACCATTGCCTTTCTCGGTCATCAGCGGGAATCCAAAGGATACGACATGGTGCCGGAGCTGGTCGGACGGCTGTTGAGTCTGTTGCCAGACATTCGCGTCCTGGTTCACAACGGCGACCCGGAGAGCTGTCTGCCGCAGCAGAACGCCCTGAAAGCCATTGCCGTCGGGGATCCCCGCCTGATCCTGGACGAGCGGACCGCCGATCCCGCGCTGTGGAGTCAACTGCTGGAACAATCGGATCTGGTGGTCTGTCCCTATTGGCGGGATGTCTTCGTTTCGACCTATTCGGCGCTGGCCAGCGAAGCGATTGCCAATGCCATTCCGCTGGTGGTCCCGTCCCGGACCACCATGGCCAATCTGTTGCAGCAGTTCGGTTCTCCCGGCATTGTCTACGACGATCCTTTGCCCCGTTCCGGGGTGGAGTTCGTCTTGCAAGGGATCATGACCGCCGTGTACCACTTCGATACTCTGGCCACGCGGGCCAAGGTCGCTTCGCAGATGTGGGACGCCTTGAACGGACCGGCTCCTTTGCTCAACACGCTGCTCTCCTGGCATACGGGGCGTCCACAGTGAATACCGCCAAGATTCTGTTCAGCAATCCCCCCTGGTGGCAGGAACCGTCGGCTGCGGGCGAATGGCCACGCGCCGGGGTGCGGGCCGGATCCCGTTGGCCTTTCACCTATCCGGTGACCACGCCACCGGATCGCTTCGAGTTCGGCTCCTATCTTCCTTATCCTTTTTTCATGGGTTATGCGGCCACTTATGCGGCCAGGGCGCTTGACGTGCCGGTGATTTTCCGGGACAGCATCGCGCTGCGCGAATCCTATGACCGCTATTACGCTTACCTGGAGCAAGAGCGGTTCGAGATCATCGTGATCGAATCGGCTTCGCCGAGTTGGGGGCACGATCAAAAGGTGTTGCGCGAGATTGCCCGGCGATTGCCGCACACCCGTTTCATCGTCACCGGGCCGATCACCTCGCTGGGCGAGGCGCTTTTGGAGGCGGTGCCCAATCTTCAGGCCACGGTGCGTGGCGAGTATGAAAAGGGAGTCGTGAAGGCGGTTCAGGGGGCGGGCGGGGTGTTGGATTTCGATCTGCTGACCCTGGAAGAGATGAATGCCGCGCCGTTTCCCTATTTCGATCATCTGTACGCCTATCGCTATTGCGACAGCAATCCGGTGGGACAGCAGTATCCTCATGCCCATGTGTTGAGCAGTCGCGGCTGCCCGTTCAAGTGCATTTTCTGCGTCTGGCCCGCCACCATGACCGGCAACGATCCGGATGGCAGCGGCAAGCGGTTCGTGCGTCACTACAGCGGGGATTATCTGGAAGCCTTCCTGACCGAACTGAAAGAGAAATACCATTTCAAGTCGATCTATTTCGATGACGACACCTTCAATCTCGGGGATCGGCATGTGGAAAAAGTCTGTGCCATCATGCGCAAGTTGCAGCTTCCCTGGTCGGCCATGTGTCGTTCGGACACGTCCGGGTGGCATCTGTGGCAGGAGATGAAAGAGAGCGGCTGTTTCGGCGTCAAGATCGGGTTTGAAAGCGGCAATCAGGAGGTGGTGGACAAGATCGTCAACAAGCGGCTCAATCTGGAGGAGGCGCGCCAGGTGGCCCATGAGATCAAGCGGGTTGGCATGACCTTGCATGGCACTTTCACCTTTGGTCTGCCGGGGGAGACGCCGGAGCAGGTGCGCGACACCGAGCACTATATCAGTCTGCTTCCTTTGGATTCGTTGCAGCGTTCCGGCTGTGCCGAAATCGAAGGGGCGCCGTTGCATGCCCTGAGTCAGAAAAAATCGCTTCCGGCCTATCCGGCGGCGCGTTTGGATGATCATTACATCCGGGCCACGGATGGGCAGTTGAAATACGAGCAACTCGCCTGCGAGTGACCACCATTGAAAGACAAAGAAGGGGTCTGGGGGATTTTTCCTCCAGGGTTTTGCCTTTAAACTGCACCTATCTTGGGATACGTCGTTTGTCAGTGGGGTCCAGGGGCCATTGGCCCCTGGTGGGGTCCAGGGGCGAAGCCCTTGGGACTTTGCCTGTGGCGCGCTTTTCCGGCAGCGCCCCCCCTGGTCGCCGCAGGCGACGCCGTTGTGCCCAAAACGCAATCCCGAGACGGGCGCGGTTTAAATTTCCTTCATTTCCGGACAAGTATCGACCAAAGAGCCTTTAAGATCATCCATTGCGGAGATAAAATATGTCGTTTTTGCAACCCAGTAAAAATAGCTGGTCAGCATTCCCCCTGCTGGCGCAGTTGAGGCACTATCGACTCGCCTGGTTCAAGGGAGATTTCGTGGCCGGCGTGACAGCCTGTCTGGTGATGATCCCTTCGGTGCTGGCCTATGCCGAACTGGTTCACATGCCACCCATCTCCGGTATTTATGCCGCTTTGGCGGCTGCGGTGGGTTACGCTTTGTTCTCTTCCTCGCGTCATGTGATCGCGGGTCCGGATGCCGCCATTGGTCTGCTGGCAGGTGCCACCATTCTGCCGTTGGCAGGAGGAGATCCGGGTCGTACCGCCATGTTGGCGGCAACTCTGGGGGTGCTGTCCGGTATTGTGCTGATACTGGCCGCTCGCTTGCAAGTAGGCGTGATTGCCGATTTTCTATCGCGTCCGGTGTTGGTGGGGTATTTGAACGGCGCCTCGCTGGTGCTGGCTTCCACCCAGATCGGCAAACTGTTCGCGATCAAAACCGAAGGGGAAGAATTTTTCCACATTTTGTGGCAACTGATTCAAAGACTTCATGAAACCCACCCCCCCACCCTGCTGTTCGGAATGGTCATGATTTTGTTCATGATCATCCTGGGACGCGCGCTGCCGGTCATTCCTGGCGCCTTGGTGGTGTCGGTGGTCGCCATACTGGCCACGCGCTGGTTGGGTTTGGGAGAAATGGGGGTGGCTCTGGTTGGAAAGGTGCCTGTCGGCATGCCGGATTTTGTCGTCCCAGTCTTGCAATGGGCAGATATTTCTGCCCTGGCTCCGGCTGCCATGGCGATTGCCTTTCTGGCCTTTTCGGACGGCATTTTGCTGGCCCAGGCTTTCGCAGATAAAAACCGCTATGAGATCAAACCAAACACGGAACTGACCGCCCTGGGAATTGCCAATATCAGTGCCGGCATGCTGCAAGGTTTTCCGGTTTCCGCCAGTCAGTCGCGTACTTCAATCGTTGACGCATCGGGCGGAAAAACCCAGCTGGCCCAGTTGATTGCTGCGGGAGGCTTGTTGCTGTTCCTGTATTTCGGGACCGATCTGCTGGCCTTTCTGCCCAAAGTCGCCCTGGCGGCCATCCTGATCGTCACGGCACTGGGCATGCTGGAGTTGACGGCCTTGCGTGATCTTTACCGCATGGATCGGTTTGAATGTTTCATGTCTGTTACCGTGACCGTGACCATTCTGGTGGCTGGGGTGGTTCCAGGCATCATCATGGGGTTTCTGATCGCCCTGATTGGCATTGTCATGGGGATATCCCGTCCGGAAGACGCTGTTCTGCAACGCTTGAGTCCTGGAAAGAAATTTCATGATTTTGGCAAAAAAGCCCTGGATGAAGATGCAGGCGAAACGGTCCCCGGTCTGCTGGTCTATCGTTTGTACGCGCCACTGATCTTTGCCAATGCCCGTTATGTGATGAATCGATTGCGCACCCTGGTGGCTACGGCGGAAACGCCCATCCAATGGATTGTCATCGACTCCCAAGCCATTACCGATATGGATATCACGGCTGCCCAGCGGTTCGCCGAATGGTACCGAGAGATGCGGGCTGTCGGTATCGACATCAAGATTGCCGACGCGCCCCGTCCTCTTCTGGTTCAGTTGCAGAAAGTCGGTATTTCGGAAAACATCGGCTCTCATCAGTTTTACATCTCGGTCAAAAAAGCGGTCGAGGAGTATGAAATCATGCGACAGCCTGTACAGGAGATCGCCCTGCTGGCGCAAAACGACAACTATACCGAAACCTACCGTCTGCTGTTTCGTCGGGAAGGTTCCAACCTGACCGCCACATGTTCTTGCGAAAATGAAGAGAATGATGCCATCTGTCGTCATCTGTTTTTGGTGCTTTCCGGAGAGATGGGAGAGTTGACCCTGCTGGAAGGAACCAATGACGATCTCAAACGGATTGCACAGATGATGGCAGGCACCGACGTTGAAGTGGCATTACATAAAATGATGTCTGTGGATCAATCCATGCAATCGACTCTGAAAGAGTATCACAAAGCGAAAGAGTCCCTGCGCAAGGCTGTAGACGATTGATCATGCAACACTCTGGGAGATGAATCTTATTGAAAGAAAAGAAGGGGTCTGGGGGATTCCTCCCCCAGGGTTTTGATTTTAAAAGCAAAACATTTTAAAAATTTTGTAACTATTCAGCCCACCCCATCGCCACCGTATGATGGCAGTGGGCATCGGT
>JADFWP010000103.1 GCA_015234115.1 Magnetococcales bacterium | reverse complement strand
GTTTAAAGTCAAAACCCTGGGGGATGAATCCCCCAGACCCCCTCTTTTTTTTCAAAAATTGAACAGGAGGGTCAGTGCATGAGCCATTTTGCGGATCGTTTGATTGGGCGCGGGTTGACCATCCGCTCCCGGGTGATCGTGGGGTTGGATCCGGAGGTGGAACGGTTTCCGGCCTTTCTGCGCCAACGATTGCGGGAGGAACCCACCGAAGAGCGCCTGGCCGAAACGCTGTTTTCCTTCAATCGCAACGTGATCGAAGCGAGCGCTGCCGTGGCGGTGGGATTCAAACCCCAGGCCGCCTTTTACGAACAATACGGCACCGCCGGTCACACCGCCTTGCAACGCACCCTGATGCTGCTGCGTGATCTGGACATTCCCATCATTCTCGATGGCAAACGCAACGACGTGGCCCATACCGCCCGCGCCTATGCCATTGCCTGGCTGGCCCCGGAACATCCGGTTTTCAAGACCCCGAATCCCTGGCGCGCCGATGCCCTGACCATCAACGGCTATCTGGGTCGGGACGGGGTGGTTCCCTTTCTGGAGACCAACCGCGACGCCGGACTTTTTGTGCTCGCCAAAACCTCCAACCCCTCTTCCGGCGACCTGCAAGACCTGGAATTGACCAGCGGCCAGACCGTGGCCGACACCATGGCCCGGCTGGCCGATACCTGGGGTCAGGACTCCATCGGCAGCAGCGGCTATTCCAATGTCGGCATCGTGGTCGGCGCCACCTATCCGGAGACGGCAGCGCGACTGCGCCAGTTGGCGCCCCGCGCCCTGTTTCTGATGCCGGGAATCGGCGCCCAGGGGGGATCGCTCCAGGCGATCACGGCAGCCGCAGGGGCGCAAGGGGTCGGTGCCTATGCGGCCTCCTCTCGCGGGGTGATGTATCCTTTCCAACCCGAAGAACTCGCGGACGCCGATTGGCAGAGCAGCCTTGTCCAACGGGTCGCGGAGGCGGCCAGAAGCCTGCAGGAGGCGGTAAACGGGGCCATGAACGGATAATGCGGGGAGATCCCAAAAAAAATGAACCCTACAGCAAGCCATTCGGATGAAAACCCGGATGCCAACCTCTGGCAGGTGGAGATCGCGCAACCCCATGACCGTTTGTTCAAGGTGCTGCTCTCCGAACCTGAAAGCGCCTATCAGTTTTTTCGGGAACGACTGCCGGAAGAGATCGTCATGCGGCTGGCTCCGGAGTTGCCCGAATGGGTCGAAGGATCGTTCGTCCCCGATGCACTGAGTCTGTTCCTTTCGGACCGATTGTTTCGTCTGCGCATGGCCCAGGGCGCTCCGGCTTTCATTCATCTGCTGACCGAACACAAGAGCTTCCCGGATCGCAAGGTGGGTTGGCAGGTGACACGGGGTATCGTGGCCTGCATGGAGCAGGCCCTGCGTGAGCAGGGAACCGCCTGGGAAACGCTGCCTGCCGTGATTTCGATGGTGGTCTATCACGGCAATACGCCCTGGTCTCATCCGAATGATTTGATTTCTCTGATCGATGCGGATCGCGCCTTGCATCCGTGGTTGTTGAATGTCCATTATGTGCTGGTGGATTTGAGCAACACGGCAGATCGGCTTCTCTCCTCCAATGCCCGTCTGAAGGCCGGCTTTCTGGCCTTGAAATACGGCACCCGTGCCCCGCACGAACAGATGGCGGCCCTGGATCAGATTGCCGATGCCCTGCGTGCTGCGCCCGAACTGCTGGTTCCGGTTCTGCTCTATCTGATGACGACTTTTCCTTTGCTGCAACAAGAGCGCTTGCATGCAATCGTCATGCAGGTCAAACCCGAGGAGGAAACGAACATGATGTCGATTTTTGCCCGCGAGTTGATCGCGAAGGGACGAGAAGAGGGCGAGATTCTTGGTCGCATCGAGGGAGAGCGTAAGAATGCGGTCTCCATGTTGCTGCGTCAGATGCAGCGCAAATTCGGTCCGCTTTCGGTTCAGGCCCAGAAACAGGTGGAGGAGGCCGATCTTGCGATCCTGGAAACCTGGGCAGATCGCATCCTGGATGCCTGCACCCTGGATGAGTTGCTGGAACCGCACCCATCGATGACCACCCATTGAATGGATGACGGGTATTGGATCTCTATGACCATCTGAAGTGATTGCACCATGAACGAACCGCGTCCTCTTTCGCCAAACGAATTATACCAGCGCCTGCTGGAGTCGTTGCGCACGCTTGAAAACGCCCTGGTGGCCTTTTCCGGCGGGGTGGACAGCGCGTTTCTGGTGCTGGCGGTGCGGGAAGCCGGGATTCCCTATCTGGCGGTGACGGCGCAATCGCCCACCATGCCCGAGCGCGACCTGGAAGATGTCCGGAAGCTGGTGCAGACATTGGATCTCAACCATCGGCTGATCGCCAGCGGCGAGATGGAGGATCCGAATTTCTCCCGGAACGCGCATGATCGTTGCTATCATTGCAAGAGCGATCTTTTCGGGCGGCTGACCGAACTGGCCCGTCAGGAGGGGTATGCCCATGTGCTGGACGGCAGCACCCTGGATGACGGCAATGACTATCGACCCGGCATGCGGGCCAAGGAGCGGTTCGGGGTGTCGAGTCCTCTGATGGAGGCCGGTTTGAGCAAGAACAACATCCGCCTGCTTTCGCGCGCCAAGGGGCTGGCCACCTGGGACAAGCCGGCCTCGCCGTGTCTTTCATCGCGCATCGCGTATGGCGAACCGATCGAGCTGGAGTCGCTGCGCAAGGTGGCCCAGGCGGAAAACGGATTGCGTGCGTTGGGTTTTGCCACGTTGCGGGTGCGCAAACAGGGTGACACCGCGCGCATCGAACTGACCGAACCGGATATCGTGCGTCTGCTGGATGGCAAATTGCGTCAGCAGGTGAGCGAACTGGTGCGCGGTTGTGGATTTCATTTTGTCGCGCTCGATCTGGAGGGGTTCCAGAGCGGCAAGCTCAACCGGGTGATTCCGGTTGCGGTTCACTCCTCGGAGTCCGCATCTCCTGCGGGCGCGGCGTCCGCCATGCCTTGAACCTCTGCGGTCAGCAGATCGCGCACCAGTTGTTCGACCGGGATTCCCAGGGTGTCGGCCCGGAGCAGCAACCGTTCGATCACCGTGTCGTCCAGGTGGCGGATTTGCAGATGTCCCATGGTGCCTCTCTCCCGTTTGTCAGCGCATGCGGATGAAAAAATTGGATGGTTCCTTTCATAAGGCATGGAATGACTGCTTGACAAGGGGGCATGGACCGTGAATAACGCTTCATTCAGATGATTCCGGTTCCGTTGGATCTTCAGGAGAGCGGCATGAACAACCTGTCTTTGTCCTGGCGTATTGGCCTGGCGTTTGGTGCGGTGCTTTTTTTGACCCTGACCGTGGCCCTGTTCGGTTGGAGTGGTCTGGACCGGCTGGTGGTTTCATCCCATCAGGCTTCGGAGATGACCGCCTTGACCCGGCAACTGGATCTGGTGTTGCGGGCCGAGCGGCGTTATGCGGGCAGCCGGGAGGGCCGGGAGTTGGAGCATGCCCTCAAGGGGCTGGAGGCGATCAAAGCTCAGTCTGCCCGTGCTGCCGAGGCCAGCGCGGAGATGCGACCGGCCATGGCGTTGGTGGGGCAGGCGGCGGATTTGTTTGGTCATACCTTTCAGAAGCTGGTTGATGCGGATCGCATCACCCGGAACAGTCTGGAGACGATGCAGCAGGCCGGTCTGGTGGTGCTGGCCGAGGCCAACAAATTGCGCGGCGAGCAGATCCAGCAGTTGGGCGACTCCCTGAAAAAGGCGTCCGAGCTGGAGAGCGTCGCGCCGCTCAAGGAGATTGTCGCGGATCTTCTGACCCGTGATCGGGTCGGCAAGGTCAACAAGGTCAACGAATTGACCATGGCATTCCAGGATATCCGTCTGCTGGAGGGTCGGGTACAGCTCGATCAGGCGCGAGATCGTCAACAGGTGGATCGGCTGGTGGCAGAGACTGCCCGTCTGGTCAAGAGCACAGCCGAGTTGACCGTGACCTTCAAGAATCCGAAAAATGCCAAGATGGCCCAGGCTGTGGTGGAGGCCATGGCGGTTTATCAACAGAACCTGACCCGGGTGCTGGAGCTGGTCCAGGCGCGCACCCATGCGGAACAGCAGATGGTGGAGGCCGCGAGTCAGGCCACGAAGGCCATCGATCAGGCGGTGGCCATTCAGGAGGAGAACAAAACCGTCACCATCGACTCGACCCGTCTGGTGATGGCTCTGAGCACGGGTGTGGCGCTGCTGGTGGGGATGGCGCTCTCCTGGAGCATGGGGCGCAGTCTGGTGGCGGCGGTCACCGGCTGCATCGGCAACATGTCGCGTCTGGCGTCAGGCGATCTGTCGATTCGCTGTGTGACCCGTCGGCGCGACGAGTTGGGGGAGATGTCCAGGGCCATCGATGCCATGGCGGTCAAGCTGCGTGAGGTGGTCGCGACCATTACGGCCACGAGCGGTCAGGTCACGGCGGGCGCGGAGGAGCTTGTCCGGTCGGCGCAGCGGATTTCCCTGGGGGCCACGGAGCAGGCGGCCAGCATCGAGGAGACCTCGGCGGCCATGGAGGAGATGAGCGGCAACATCACCCGGAACACGGAAAACGCCCAGACCACGGAACGGATCGCCCGGACCGCCTCTTGCGATGCGGAGGAGGGCGGGCAGGCCGTGGCCAAGGCGGTGCGGGCCATGAAGGAAATCGCGGCCAGGATTTCCATCATCGAAGAGATTGCCCGGCAGACCAATCTGTTGGCCTTGAACGCGGCCATCGAGGCCGCGCGGGCCGGAGAACACGGCAAGGGGTTTGCCGTGGTGGCGGCCGAGGTGCGCAAGCTGGCGGAACGAAGTCAGCTCGCGGCGGGCGAGATTGGTCATCTTTCCACATCGAGCGTGCAGGTGGCCGAACAGGCGGGTACGATCATCGCCCGGCTGGTGCCCGACATTCAAAAGACCGCGCAACTGGTCCAGGAGATTGCCGCAGCCTCGCAGGAGCAGAATCAGGGAGCCGGCCAGATCAATGCCGCCATTGGCCAGTTGGATCAGGTGATCCAGCACAATGCCGAAGCCTCCCACGCCATGGCCACCACGGCTGAAAAGATGAACGTCCAGGCCCGGAATCTGGCGCAAACCATCGACTTTTTCAAATCCTGAGCCGGGCGGAGCCGGGGCGGGGACGAGATTTTTTTTCGTCCGCCCTCTTGACGCCCCGCGACGAATGCTTACATGAACACTCGGGATCCACGAGAACCGATGCGGTGGATCTCTCAACCGACGTTTCATCGTGGTCGGCCCGCAGCACTTCAGGAGCACCGAAGTCGGGCACGGCCTTTGTCCTTCAGGATCAACAAGGCAACCGTTACACGTTTTTGTGGAGAAATCAGCATGTCGAAATTGAAATTACGTCCTCTTCATGATCGGGTCGTCGTCAAGCGCACCGAAGAGGAGAAAAAAACCGCTGGTGGCATCATCATCCCGGATACGGCCAAGGAAAAACCGATCCAGGGCGAAGTGTTGGCCGTGGGCAAGGGCGCGATCCAGGAGAATGGTTCCGTGCGTCCCATGGATGTCAAGGTGGGCGATATCGTGTTGTTCGCCAAGTATGCCGGCACCGAAGTCAAGCTCGATGGCGCAGAGTTGCTCATCATGCGTGAAACCGACATCATGGGCGTCATCGGCTGATTGTCCGACCTGCCCCCGGTTTTTCATCCATCCAATTCATTCCGTACCCAATCACGAAGAAGGTAACGAGACATGGCGGCTAAAGAAGTCAAATTCGGTGAGAGTGCGCGCGGCAAAATGCTGGCCGGCGTCAATGTGTTGGCCAATGCGGTCAAGGTGACCCTCGGCCCCAAAGGGCGCAATGTGGTGCTGGACAAGTCCTGGGGCGCCCCCCGCGTCACCAAGGACGGCGTGAGCGTGGCCAAGGAGATTGAACTCGAAGATAAATTCGAGAACATGGGCGCCCAGATGCTCAAGGAGGTCGCCTCCAAGACCTCGGACGAAGCCGGTGACGGCACCACCACGGCCACGGTCCTGGCCCAGAGTCTGATCCGCGAAGGCATGAAAGCTGTCGCTGCGGGCATGAATCCCATGGATCTCAAGCGTGGCATCGATGCCGCGGTCGAAGCGGTCGTGGCGGCCCTGAAGCAGGCCTCCAAGGAAGTGACCAGCTCGGCGGAAGTGGCCCAGGTCGGCACCATCTCTTCCAACAACGATGTCGAAGTGGGTCGGATGATCGCCGAAGCCATGGACAAGGTTGGCAAGCAGGGCGTGATCACGGTCGAAGAGAACAAAATGCTCGAAACCACCCTGGAAGTGGTCGAAGGCATGCAGTTCGATCGCGGTTATCTCTCCCCCTATTTCGTGACCAATCCCGAAAAGATGCAGGTGGAGATGGAAGATCCCTGGATCCTGCTGGTCGAGAAAAAGGTCAGCAATCTGCAACAGATCCTGCCGGTCCTCGAAGGCGTGGTCCAATCCTCCCGTCCGCTGCTGATCATCGCCGAGGATGTCGAAGGCGAAGCCCTGGCCACGTTGGTGGTCAACAAGCTGCGTGGCGGTCTCAAGGTGTGTGCGGTCAAGGCGCCTGGTTTCGGGGATCGTCGCAAGGCCATGCTGGAAGACATCGCCATTCTGACCGGCGGCACCGTGGCTTCCGAGGATGTGGGCGTGAAGCTGGAGAATGTCACCCTCGACATGCTCGGCAGCGCCAAGTCGATCATCATCACCAAGGATGACACCACCATCGTCGATGGCGTCGGCGCCCCGAACGACATCAAGGCCCGGGTCGCCCAGATTCGCGCCCAGATGGATGACACCACCTCCGACTACGACAAAGAGAAGCTCCAGGAGCGTCTGGCCAAGCTGGCCGGTGGTGTGGCGGTCCTCAAGGTGGGCGGCGCCACGGAAGTGGAAGTCAAGGAGCGCAAGGATCGGGTCGAAGACGCCCTGCACGCCACCCGTGCCGCAGTCGAGGAAGGCATTGTTCCCGGCGGTGGTGTGGCCCTGCTGCGTGCCCGTTCCGCCCTGGATTCGATCCAGGTCGCCAATGCGGATCAGAAGGTCGGTGTCAACATCGTCCGTCGCTCGCTGGAAGAGCCGGTGCGCATCATCTCCGAGAATGCCGGGGCCGAAGGTTCGGTCGTGGTGAGCAAGATCCTGGAAAATCCCAGCTCCAGCTTCGGGTTCGATGCCTCCAAGGACGAGTACACCGATCTGGTGGCGCGTGGCGTCATCGATCCCACCAAGGTGACCCGTCACGCCCTGCAAGCGGCGGCTTCCGTCGCGGGCCTGATGATCACCACCGAAGCCATGGTGGCCGAGCTGCCCAAGAAAGATGCCGCTCCGGCCATGCCGGGTGGTGGTGGCATGGGTGGCATGGGTGACATGGGTATGTAAAAAAATTCACCCCCGGTTGCATTGCGACCGGGGGTGATTTAAAATGGATCTTATTGCCCAAGCCAATTTGATCCAATTATTGAAAAAAAGAGGGGGTCTGGGGGATTCATCCTCCAGGGTTTTGACTTTAAACAAAAACATTTTTAAAATTTTTTG
>JADFWP010000102.1 GCA_015234115.1 Magnetococcales bacterium | reverse complement strand
AAGTCAAAACCCTGGGGGAAGAATCCCCCAGACCCCCTCTTTTTTTTCAATCGTTTTCATGGAATCAAGCCTGCAACGCCTGACGGGCGGCAAAAATGACCCGTTGCTGATCCTCGGGCGGCAAACCTGTCGCGCACGGCAAGGTCACCACCCGCCACCAGAGCCGCTCGCTCACCGGCTGAAGGGTTTGAGGCGCATTCCGATAAGGCTTTTGCAAATGAATCGGCTTCCAGAAAGGACGGGCATCGATCCCCTCGGCCTGCAACCGGTTCCGCAACCGCTCCACCTCGACCGGATCCGCAGCCCCCTGATGCACAAACCCGGAAAACCAACAGGTCCCGACACTCTCCCCCGGATCGGGAAAAGGAGCGACCCGATCCGCCAGATCCGCGAAAGCCTGATCATAAGTGGCGCGGATGCGCCGCTTGGCAGCCAGAAATTCCGCCAACCGCTCCATCTGGGCACACCCCACCGCCGCCTGAAGATTGGTCATGCGATAATTGAATCCCACCTGATCGTGATCATAGCCCGCACCGAGCCGGGCCGTGGTGGTGAGATGACGCACCCGCGCCACCAAAGCCGGATCCTGCCCCACCACAGCCCCGCCCCCGCCACAGGTGACCGTCTTGTTGCCATTGAAGGAAAATACCGTCAGCTCGGCCCCCAGGGCCGCCACCGGTTGACCAAGATGCGAAGCGCCCAACGCCGCCGCCCCATCGACCACCACGGCAATCCGCCCCCGCGCACGCACCACCGCCACAATCGCGCCCATGTCCGCCGGCAGCCCCAACGTGAATACCGGCATCACCGCCGCCACCCGCCGCCCGGAGGCACGATGACGCACCTGGCCATCCGCACCAACCACGGTTTCACGCTCCAGGGTGTGCCGCAACCATTCCGGATCCAGATTCCAGGTCGCCGGATCCACATCCAGCAACCAGGGGAGCGCCCCGCAATGGGCCACGGCATTGGCGCTGGCAATGAAAGTCAATGAGGGCACGATCACCAGATCCCCGCTTTCCACCCCGACCGCCACCAGTGCCGCATGCAAACCGCAAGTGCCGGACGAAACCGCCACAGCCCCCCGCGCCCCGCTGGCCAACGCCACCATGGCCTCGAAACGATCCACAAAAGGCCCGACCGATGAAACGAACGTGCTGGTGATGCACTCCTGAAGATAGCGCGCCTCGTTGCCGGTCAAATCGGGTACAGCCAGTGGAATGGTTTTCATCATCGTCACATTTTCCCATCCAGATCACGCCCGGCCACCTGATGACGCAAAGTGGGCACCGCCCCTTCCACAGCCCGCACCAACTCCGCCATCTCCCAGACCGGTTGAGCACGCAACTGCCGCAGGGTGGTCAGAAAACGTGTCAAAGCCATCGAATCATAAGCCGGTTCACGAATGACACCGATCCGAAGAAATCGTGCAGAGTCAACCTGTTCGTCATCCCCAACAAACTCCTCCTCCTCTTTCTCGCCCGTGGTGTCACTGACCGTGAACCGGCACGGCCACTCCCGGCATCCCGGCTCCATGGCCGCTGCGAACAGACGCGCTTCGTGGTCATCGGCGAACAGACGCGGGGTATAGCCGGACTCTTGCAGAAAAATCACCGCGATTTCGGCAAAGGTGGCCAGATCGTGGCTCGCCTCCAGGCGCGGAATGAAAACCTCCCGGTTGCCACCCGTGACCGAGGCGAGCAGGCACAATTGGCCCGCCTCCTCATGGGTGATGAAATAACGCTTGACATCCACGGGTGCGGCCATGGGTTGACGTTTTTCCAGACGCCGCACAAAACCGTGCAACAGACTGCCGTCGGAAAAGGCGACATTGGCAAAACGGGCGGTCACCGCCGACACCGACCCGGACCAGGACCACATGACCTGTTCCATCAGGAACTTGCTCGCGCCCATGAGATTGGCGGGATTGACCGCCTTGTCAGAGGAGACCGAAAAAAAACGGGGCGGGGATTTCCCGGCCAGTCGCGCCAGCAGCCCATCCAGGGACAGAACATTGACATCCAGCATGCGCATCAGGGTAAAAGGATCCCGTTCGGAGCGCACATGTTTGAGGGCGGCAAAATTGACCACATGATCAAACGGAGGCTGGGCAGCCAGAAAATGGTCGAACTCCGGTCCACCCAAAGGAATGGCGCTGGTGGCAAAGTCTTCAGGCAGGGTCAGGGCAGAGGCCCGCAACTCCCGCACCAGTTCCACCAGATTGTTTTCGCTGGGATCCACCAGCCGCAGCGCCCCCAAAGGCCATTGGGCCACCTCGCGGACAAACGCAGCCCCGATCGATCCGGCTGCCCCGATCACCAGCAACCGCGCCCCTTTCAGGGCATCCCGGATCTCGGCACGCCGCACCTCCAGATCCTCCTGGAACAAGGAGCGTTTGCGTTTCAGGATTTTTCTCAGAATGGCCGAATTCATCACCGTGCCTCGTTTTCAGGGAGTACAGAATGCGCCCTAAAATCGCTAGCAATTTCCTGGCCATTTTACCGTGGAACTCCCGTCAGGGATGTCCACGGTTGGGGGGTGAGGGGGTTCTCCCCCCATCATGCAAAGTTTAATGGTTCCTTTACGGCCTCGGGATTGCATGGCTATGATGGCGGATCGGAAACAAATGGATGGGATGTGGAGGGAAGATGGGCATCGTGTCGTTTGAGTTTGAAAAATTCGGGATCCCGTGGCGGTTGCGCAAGACATGTTTCACACCGTTTAATCTGTTGGTCGGACCGTCCGGAGTCGGGAAGACAAAAATATTAAAATCAATACAAGCCATGTTTAATTTGGCGACCAAGGAGGAAAAGCGCCGACCGGAATGCTCCTTGACTCTTTGTATGGAAATCCAGAATCGAACCTATCAATGGGAAGCAAAAAGCAAAAACGGTTCAATCCAACGAGAATCTATTTCGATAGACAAAAATCCATTTATTGATCGCGACACAAATTCTGATTATTTTGATTTTGACGGAAAACAACTTCCACAAATAACAGAATCATCAAGTGTAATCAATACATACAAAAAAAATCCTGCGATTGCCCCCCTTTACTTGGCAATGAAGTCGTTAATAACTTGCGAAACCGATCTTGCCGAAGAATCAGAAAATAACAATGAATTCGACGCAGAAGATATTTTTAATGCTACCGTGTTTGACGATGACACTGTATTAATTGATAAGCTCTGGATCGCAAAAGAAAAACATCCTGACGTCTTTCAGGAAACCCAAGAAAGATTTATTGAAATCTTCCCAACCATCCAAGAAATAATAGTAGAGGAGCATTATTATGAAACAGGTGGCCGCCAAAAAAAATACAAAGTTTTTAAATTAAAAGAGAATAATGTTGTTTTGCCATCTCATTACATCTCATCCGGCATGCGTCGCGCACTGGGCATCCTCCTGGATCTTGCCCTCGCCCCAAAAGGCGCCATATTCCTGATTGACGAAATCGAAAACAGCCTGGGCGTCAACTGCCTGCCCCAGATTGTCGATGCCATGCTGGAACGCGCTGGAGAGGTACAATTTATCGTTACCAGCCATCACCCCTATGTGATCAACAATATCCCGTACAAGGATTGGCGCCTGGTCAGACGCAAAGGCAGTGAGGTGTGGGTGCAGGAGACCAGCGAAATCCATGCACTTCAGTCCTGGTCAGCGCAGGATCCATTCATGTTGTTGATCAATGCACCGGAATTCGAGGACAGCATTTCATGAATTTCTATTTTCTTGTGGAAGGAAAGACTGAGAAAAGAATATACAAATCCTGGGTCGAATCCTTTTTCTGCGGGATCCAAGGAAAAATGTCCATTGATGATCTGGATCATGACAGCTTCTTTATTTTCAGCACCAACGGCTATCCATTCCAAAAAGATCTGCTTGCAAAAACGGTCCAAGATCTGCAATCACCAAAATCTAAAGTTGATCACTTGTTTCTTTGTATCGATGCGGATGACGAATCCGTTGAGACGCGCGCCGGGCAAATCGCCCAGCGACTCCACGACCTGAACTACACTGGCCAATACTCGATCATCGTCGCCAATCGTTGCCTTGAAACCTGGTTGTTAGGAAACCGTAATATCAAAAAAATGAAATGTCCGAACGAATACACCCCATCCAATCCAACCGACGAATCTTCCGAATTTCCTAGCTTACGAAATCATTTTGATGTCCATATTTCTGATCCAGAGTCAATGCCTGTTCCTGACGGATGCAATAAAACAATCTCGAAATTCCACAAGCACTATCTGAAAGAACTGTTCAGGTACTACCGATTCAGATACTCCGAAAAAGATCCTGGCATTACCGAAGACCCAGACTATCTAAACGCCCTCATCGAACGCCACCAGGAGACCGGGCACCTGGCCAGCTTTGGACATCTGCTGCATGTCTGGAACCATCTCACCCCCTGACCCCTACCCCCCCACACATACCATGTCCGAAACCTCCCCCACTCAAGAACTGCGCGCGGCCCTGGCCGAGGTGGCCGGGTTGATCGATCAACAACGCTGGCACGAGGCCAAAACCCGACTGCTCGCCTTGAAACAACAGCATCCGGGACACCCCCATGTGCTCCATCTGCTCGGTGTGGTGCGTCAGGAGTTGGGGGATCGGCTGGGCGCGCTGGAGGCGTTGAGTCAGGCCGTGACCGCCGCTCCGGATCAGGCAGGGTTTCAACTGGATCTCGGGCTGCTGCTGAAGAAAAAAGGGGCGCGACTTCCTGCCCTGGAGCGGTTGCAAGAGGCGGTACGACTCGATCCCGACCACGCCAACGCCCATTTCCATCTCGGGGATCTGTGGATGGATCAGGGGGAGGTTGAAAAGGCGATCCCCTGCTTTCACAAGGCCCTGGCGCTCAAGCCCGAACTGGTCGCCGCCCACATCAACCTCGGACTCTGCCAGAAATCCCAAAACCAGACCGCCGCCGCGCTGGCAAGCTTCCAGGAGGCGATCCGCCTGCAACCGGATCATGCCCAGGCCCATGTCAATCTGGCCATGGCCCAACTGATGCTGGAACACTACCCGGAAGGGTGGCAAGAGTACGAATGGCGCTTCAAACTCGATCAGGCGAGTCTGCCGTTCCCCCCCCCACCCCTGCCCCGCTGGCAGGGAGAACCCCTGTCCGGCAAAACCCTGCTGCTGCTCGGGGAACAGGGGTTCGGCGACATGATCCAGTTCATCCGTTTCGTGCCCTCTCTGGCGGCACTGGGCGCCCGGGTGCTGGTGGCGGTTCCCACGCCATTGGTGACCCTGTTCCGGCCCCTCCCCGGCCTGGCCGTGGTGCAGGATCACCTGAACTTTTCAGAACCGGTTCACTATTACATCCCTCTGCTCTCGCTTCCTCTGGTGCTGGGCACCACCCCGCAGACCATTCCGACCCCCGAGGGCTATCTGACCCCGGAGGCCGAACCGGTCGCCCTCTGGCGCACACGGCTCGCCGGAGAGGGGCGCAAGGTGGGACTGATCTGGTCAGGCAAACCACTGCACGCCAACGATCCGCTCAGACGCCGCTCCTGCACCCTGCGGGATCTGGCCCCGCTGGCCCGCCTGCCCGGCATCCGCCTGTTCGGGCTGCAAAAAGAGCACCCGGATCAGCCCATCCCGGAGGATCCCGGCTTTCCCATCCACTCGCTGGCCCCCCATCTGACCGATTTTGCCGCCACGGCAGCGATCATGAGCCAGATGGACCGGATCATCACCATTGACACCGCCGCCGCCCATCTTGCCGGCGCCCTGGGCAGACCGGTCTGGACCCTGCTGCCCCGCGCTCCGGACTGGCGCTGGGGCCAACACCTCCCCACCACCCCCTGGTACACCACCATGCGACTCTTTCGCCAGACCGTGACCAATGGCTGGGAAGAACCGATCCATGCCATGGTCCAGGCCATGGAGCATGACGCATGAACCACCCGACCATCCCCACCCTGATCGATCAGGCCATATCCGCCCATCAGCGCTGCGACCCGGCCCGCATGACCGCCCTGCTGAAAGAGGTGCTGGCCCTCGACCCGGAAAACGCCGATGCGCTCTATCTGTTGGGAATGAATGCCAGCCGCTTGAACCGCCCGGATCTGGCGGTCAATCTCATCAGCAAAGCCATCGCGCTCAAGCCGAACAATCCGTATTATCATTTCAATCTGGCGGCCTGTCTCACCACCCTGGGCCAGACCGCCGCAGCCGCAGCCAATCTGCGCCAGACCATTGCCCTGAAACCCGATCTGGCCGAGGCCCACGTCAATCTGGGCAATCTGCTCCAGGGCAATCGGGATCACGAGGCGGCCCTGGCCTGTTATCGACAGGCGCTCGGGATCAATCCGGCACTGACGGTCGCGCATTACAATTGGGGGGTGATTCTGCAAGAGTCCGGCGACCACGCAGGCGCCCTGGAGCGGTTTGACGCCGCGTTGCGCTGTGATCCGGAGAGCGCCACGGCTCACCTGGGACGGGCGGCATCGCTGCTCAAGACCGGACGCATGACCGAGGGGTGGGAGGAGTACGCCTGGCGCTTCCGACTGCCCAACCATGCCCCGCGCCTCTGCCCGGTGCCGCGCTGGGACGGCTCGGATCCTGCCGGATTGCGGATCTATCTCTATACCGAACAGGGATTCGGCGATGCCTTGATGTTTGCCCGATTCGCCCCGCGCCTCAAGGCCTTGGGAGCGACGGTCCTGCTGGAGTGCCGCCCGGAATTGCACCGGCTCTTGGCCGCATCTGCCCTGGCCGACCAGGTGAGCGCCCGCTCCCTGGACGATGGCGCCCCGCCCCCCTTTGACTATGACCGTCACCTGCCGCTGCTGTGTCTGCCCCGTCTGCTCGGCATCACTCTGGAGAACCTGCCGGATCACTCCGTTCCCTATCTCACGCCGCCCGCAGCGCGGATCCAGGCCTGGGCCGCCCGACTCGGACCGAAAACCGGCTTACGCATCGGACTCTCCTGGTCCGGCAATCCGGAGGCCGTGGTCAATCGTGACCGGGCCTGCACGCTTCAGGATCTGCTCCCTTTGACCACCCTGCCGGGCGTGACCTGCTACAGCCTGCAAAAAGGGACGCCAGCCGCCCAACTCACCGCAGAGTGGCAACAACGCCACGCCATCCTCCCTCTGGCCGACGCACTGGACGATTTCACCGAAACCGCAGCCGCGCTCTGCCAACTCGATCTGCTGATCTCCACGGATACGGCCATCGTCCATCTGGCCGGAGGTCTGGGCGTGCCGGTCTGGACCCTGCTGCACACGGCCTGCGAGTGGCGCTGGCTGGAATCCGGCCACACCAGCCCCTGGTATCCCGCGATGCGGCTGTTTCGTCAACCGGTACTGGGGGACTGGTCCTCCGTGGTCGAGCAGGTACGCGCCAGCCTGGATGAACTGCGCCCAGGCCACTCTCTTGCGTAACAGAAACAAGAAAATCTTGCTAAAATTAAAAACCTGCACTTGATTTTTCCGCCTTCTTCCTGTATGATCACTCCCCGTCAAACACCTCCAGACCGCGCCGACTTCCGAGATGCACACTTTTGAAAGAAAAGAAGGGGTCTGGGGGATTCCTCCCCCAGGGTTTCGA
>JADFWP010000101.1 GCA_015234115.1 Magnetococcales bacterium | reverse complement strand
AGTCAAAACCCTGGGGGATGAATCCCCCAGACCCCCTCTTTTTTTTCAATGGTTTTACCGGCGGTACGCCACCAGATCCATCTCGAACCGCGCCCCCCTGGGCAACGCCGCCACCCCCACCGTGGCACGGGCCGGAAAAGGCGCCGTGAAAAATCGACCATACACGGCATTGACCGCCGCAAAATCATTCATGTCCACCAGATACAAGGTCGTCTTGACCACATCCCCGAACCCCACCCCGGCTGCCTCCAGAATCGCCCCGATACTGGTCAAGACCCGCTCTGCCTGCTGCGTCACCTCGCCCGCCACCAACTGACCGCTCGCCGGATCCAACGGAATCTGCCCGGAAACAAACAACCACTCCCCGGCCCATACCGCCTGACTGTATGGCCCGATCGCCTCTGGCGCACCCGAGGCAACCACCTGCTGCATCCCCGCCATATTCCTCATCCTCCCCGAATCCGATCCACGTTGAATACCTCCTTCAACGCCCGCAAATGGTTCATGGCCGCATTCAACTCCTCGATCCCGGCCACCTCCACCAACATGATCAACACACAAGGATCCCGATCCCGATCCCAGACATGCACGCTCGCCACCCCCCCCTTGGCAGAGGTCACCGCCTGAGTCACCAACGTGATGATCTCGCGCCGGTTGCGCACCATCACCCGCAACCGGGTGCGATAACGGGTCTCCGACTCGACCGGCCACTCCAGATCATCCATCCACCGCTCGGGCTGGGCCACCAGAGGGGTCAGATTGGGACACCCCACCGCGTGAATCATGATGCCGCGCCCCGTGGTGATGATCCCGACAATGGCATCCCCCGGAACCGGTCCGCAACACCGCGCCGCACGCACCGCCGTCCGGGCCGGCAACGCCTTGAGCGTGACCTCCTCGCTCCCGCGCGCCGCAGCCTCTCCCTCCGGCGCCTCGCCACGCTCCGCAGGCAACGGCGGAAACAGGGCCAATGCCACCTGTACCGCCGACAAGCGCGCACGGGCAACCCGTACCATCAACTCCGCTTCGTCCGGCAGACGGAACAACTCCACCGCCTTGCGCAACAGCTTCTCGCCCAGCACCGCCCCCCGGCCGGCCTTGCGCACCTCGCGCTCCAGCATGCTGCGCCCCAGAACGATGTCCCGCTCCCGCTCCTGAATCTTCACCCAACGATTGATGCGATACTTGGCGCGACTGGTCACCACAAAACGCAACCACGCCCCGTTGGGACGCTGCGCCTTCGAAGTCAGAATCGAAACCTGATCCCCGGTGTGCAACATGGTGTGCAACGGCACCATGCGACCGTTCACCTTGGCCCCCTGACAGTGATCCCCCACCTCGGAATGGACCGCATAGGCAAAATCGATGGGCGTGGCCCCCACCGGCAACGTGATCACATCCCCGGCCGGCGTGAACAGATAAATTTCGTTGGGAAAAAGATCGATCTTGACGTTTTCGACGAACTTGCCAACATCGTCTTCCTTTTTGTGGTTCTCCAGCATGCGCTGCAACCACTCGTAACCCGTGGTCGCACTCCCGGCCACATGCTTGCGATTCGCCAAACCGCCCGCCCGCTCCTTGTAGTTCCAATGGGCGGCCACGCCGCTCTCGGCCACCTGATGCATCTTTTCGTTGCGAATCTGAATCTCGATCCGCTCGCCGAACGGACCGATCACCACCGTGTGCAACGATTGATACCCGTTGCTCTTGGGCAGGGCGATGTAATCCTTGAAACGACCGGGAACCGGCGGAAATTCGCCGTGAATCATGCCCAACACCCGATAGCAATCGGACTTTTTCTTGACGATGATCCGATAGCCGATGATGTCGTACATCTCGTCCAGCGTGATGTTCTTCTGCAACAGCTTGTGATGGATCGACCACAAATGTTTCTCGCGCCCCAACACCTGACCCGAAATGCCATGCTTGCGCAAATGCTTTTTCAGCAGCGCCACCACCTGCTGCACCAGATCCGCACCACCCTTGCGACGCTTGGCCACCTCTTTTTTCAACGCTTCGTAGGCGTCGAAATCCAGCAAACGGAAGGCCAGATCCTCCAGCTCGTTCTTGATCCAATAGATGCCGAGCCGATGGGCGATCGGCGCCTGAATCTCGACAATATCCTGAATGGCCTGACGGGGAACCGGTAACGGGGCAGGAGCGCGCGCCGCCAAATGACGCATGCGCCACACGCAAATGGCCAAGCGGACCAGAATGACCCGAATGTCCTTGGCCATGGAGAGAATCATCTTGCGAAACTCTTCGGCCTGGGAGGTGTTCTTCGGTCGGGAGGGCAACAGCGAAATGCGCGATACCCGCTCGACCAGAAAAGCCACATCCTCGCCGAAATCTTCACGAATCCGTTGCAGACTCGTCCAACCCGCCGCCAGAGAGTCCACCAGCAGACCGGCGGCAATCGAGGCCACATCCAAACGCAAATCCACCAGAATCCCGGCGACAGCCAATGGCTCGAACGGGGTGTCCAACTCCCCGATCCGGCATGCCACCTGCTCCTGATCCGACAACCCCGACAAAAACAGCCGCAAACGCTCCAACAGCGCCTGATCCGCGCCCGGATGATACCCCATGATCCGGTCCACCAGCACCGCCCACTGTTCCACGTTCACCACGCTTCCCCCACCTTCGGTCCCACGGACTCAAGGGGTCGATCCGAACACCTTGCCGATCAGCGGTCATCCTCGTCGATCATCAAGCCACTCACCGACCCCAGGCCGGAATAGCGCTCTTCGTCCACACCCGGAATCCGCATCTCTTCGGCCATCAGGGCACGGGCATCCGAATCGGGATCCAGATCATCCTCATCGTCGCCAAGCACATCCATGGCCGATGCCAACAGATCCAATTCGTCCTCTCCCTCGTCGCCTTCCTCGGCCAGGTCTTCGTCACCCGAATCCTCGTCGTCATCCCCCAACAGCGAACGGGCCATCACCAGCGTATCTTCAGGAACCAAAAGCAACTCCTCCTCCGGCTCCTGCTCCAGCAGTTTTTCCTCTTCCTCCATCAATTTTTCCAGGTCAAGAACACCCGCCGCAATCTCACGCAACGCCAGAACCGTGTTCTTGTCATTCTCCCTGGGCAACACCGACTCCCCGCCAGCCGTCAGTTGACGCGCCCGCTTGGCCGCCAGAATCACCAGATCAAACCGATTGCCCACATGCGCCAGACAATCCTCAACCGTTACCCGAGCCATGCTCTCAACCCTCCACCAGCCAGATTGAATATACCCCAATCACAAACCAAATGTCTCCAAAATTCCGCGCAGCGGTCTCTCAACCCGCAATCGTCGCAACCGTTCCGCCGCAACAATGGCAGCCAACTCCTCTGCGGCGCGCTCCAGATCATCGTTCAGCACAATATAATCGTATTCATCCCAGTGGGAAACCTCAGCCGCCGCCGCATCCATGCGCCGGTCGATCACCGCCTCCGCATCCTGACCGCGCTGACACAAACGGGTGCGCAACTGCTCCCTGGACGGCGGCATGATGAAGACACTCACCACATCGGCATCCCCCATGTTGCCCTGCACCTGCCGCGCTCCCTGCCAGTCGATGTCCAGAACCACCACCAAACCACGGCCCAACGCCTCGGTGATAAAACGACGCGAGGTGCCATAATAATTTCCGAAAACCTGCGCCCACTCCAGAAAATCATTGGCCGCGATCCGCTCCTGGAAGGTGGCCACATCCACAAAAAAATAAGCCTCCCCTTCACGCTCGCCCGGTCTGGGATCCCGTGTGGTGGTCGAAACCGAAGTCAACAACCCGCGACAACGCTCCCCCAGCAAACGGGCCAAGGTGCTCTTGCCCGCTCCCGATGGCGCGGAAAGAATCAATACAAACCCCTTGCTCACATGTTCGCTCATTCCAGGTTCCGTGCCTGCTCCCGCAACTGTTCCACGATCACCTTGATCTCCACCCCCAGACGCGACAGATGGCGATCCTGTGACTTGGAGCATAATGTGTTGGCCTCGCGGTTCAACTCCTGACACAAAAAATCCAATCGCAACCCCACCGGACCTGCGGCAGCCAACAAGGCGCCCATTTCACCGACGTGCACCCCAAGACGATCCACCTCCTCGGCCACATCCACCCGATTGAACAGATAGGCCAATTCACGCCCCAGACCGTCATCCATCTCCGGCTGCTGCCCCAGATAGGCCGCGACACGCTCCTTGAGCCGCGCCTCCAGACTCTCCCGCATCTGCGGCACCAGCAGCAACACCTCGGCCACACGCGCCGCCAAATCCTCCAACAGACGACGCATCACCTCAACCAGCGCCCGACCCTCGGCACCACGGATCCGGTCCAGTTCGGTACAGACCGCATCCAACAGCGCCAACACCTCGGCACGACCGCTTTCACTCAGCAGATCATCGACCAAACGACGCTCCCGCATCAGGCCGGGCCAGGAGAGCAGACGATCCATGCTCAACGGTTCACGTCCGCCACCTGCCGGATGAATCCGAATCTGTTGTTCCACAGCCAACAACGCCCGGAGCAGAACCGGATCCAACTCAAACGCACGCTCTGTTCCGGCATCCCCCTGAAACGTCAGCAGACAATCCAGATGGCCCCGCACAAACCGCTCCTTGAGGTGCCGGGCTGCCAACAACTCCAGCTCCTCGCACCCCTCGGGCAGCCGCAAGGCCAGATCCAGAAATCGATGATTGACCGATTTCACCCGCCAATGGATCCGCACCTTACCCACCTGACGCTCGCCACTGGCAAATCCGGTCATGCCACTGGGCATGGAGAACTCCTCAAAAAAAAATCGCTGCAACCGCTTCACAAAAAAAAGGGGCGCACCCGATCCAGCTACGCCCCTTCTTTCTCCTGCAACCCGGACCAGTCACGCATCCGCGCCATGTCCAGGCGTCATCATGTCGGCGCCAGCCTCAGCTGTTGTGAATGGCGTCGTATTTGGATTGCAGGGCATCCTTGGACTCTTCGTGATCCGGATCCGGCTCAATGCACTCCACCGGGCAAACCTCGACGCATTGCGGCTCGTCGAAAGCACCCACACACTCCGTGCACAGATCGGGATGGATGAAGTAGATGTCACGATCCACATCCGACCCGTCGGTGATCGCCTCGTTCGGACACTCGGGCAAGCACACGTCGCAGTTCGTGCAATCCTCAGTGATGATCAATGCCATTTGAAAACTCCTCTGAATGGTTCCAATACCCAAGACTAAACCGGAACTTCACCGGGAAGTCAAGCTTGTTAGCAGACTTTACAGCGCTTGGCAAGCAAAACCGCGCCGGCAACCCATCGTCGATCATGGAAAAAGTGGCAACTGCTCCAGACCGGCCGATTCCTCCACCCCCATCAGGAGGTTCATGTTCTGTATCGCCTGCCCCGAAGCCCCCTTGACCAGATTGTCGATCACCGAAAGCACCATGAGCCACCCCGTGCGTTCGTCCAGAGCCACGGCCAATACCGCATGGTTGGAACCTTGCACCTGGTGGGTGGAAGGATAGTGACCCGCTGCCAGCACCTGCACAAAAGGCTCCGTGCGATAATGGGACGCCAGCATGTCGCGCCATGCGGCTTCCGTCAAGGCATAACGTGGCCGAACATAACAGGTGGATAAAATTCCCCGGGATTGCGGCAGCAAATGCGGCGTGAAACGCACCTGAACCGGCGCGCCGGCCAGACGGCTCAACTCCTGTTCGATCTCCGGGGTGTGACGATGGCCAACCGCCTTGTAGGCGCGAAACCCTTCGGACACTTCACAAAAAAGCGATCCCTGCGCCGCCGAACGCCCGGCCCCGCTGACCCCGGACTTGCTGTCGATCACCAGGCTTTCCAGCTCGATGGCCTTTTCTTTCAGGAGGGGAGCCAGGGCCAGGAGAATCGAAGTGGGATAGCAGCCGGGATTGGCCACCAGTCGCGCCGCGCGAATCGAATCGCGCATGCCGAGTTCCGGCAGGCCGTAAACCGCCTCGCCCAGCAAACCCGCGGCGCGATGGGCTTCACCATACCAGGTGCGAAACACTTCGGCATCGTTCAGACGGAAATCGGCAGAGAGATCCACCACCCGCGTGCCCCGGTTCAACAACTCGGGAACCGCATCCATGGAGGTCAAATGAGGCAGCGCGCAAAAGGCCACGTCGCACTCGACGGACGCGGCCAGATCGGTCAGAGGACGACAGATCAGCTCCGGCCCCGCTCCCAGATGGGGAAAGACATCGGCAATGGGACGCCCGGCATGACGTTCGGAGGTGACAAAGGCAATGCGCGCCTGGGGATGACGCGCCAGCAGACGGACCAGTTCGCCACCCGTGTAACCGCTGGCCCCAAAGATGCCGACAGAAAAGGTCATGGTCACCTCCTTGCCCGAACCGCCCCCTTGCCCCAACCCCAACAAAAAAGGGAGGCGTGTACACGCCTCCCCACCTGATTTCCCCAGTCCGGCAAGCGATCAACGCTTCGAGTATTGCGTGCTCTTGCGTGCCTTGTGGTGTCCGTATTTTTTGCGCTCCACCACGCGTGAGTCGCGGGTCAGGTAGCCAGCCTTTTTCAGCACAGCGCGGAAGGCCGGGTCATAAGCGACCAGGGCACGGGCCACGCCATGTTTGATGGCACCCGCCTGACCGGAAACCCCACCCCCCGAGATGTTGACCGTGACATCAAAGCGATCATCGGTCTGGGTGGCCGCAAAGGGCTGACGGGCCATGATGCGCAACCCGGCGCGATCGAAGTATTGATCGATTCCGGATTTGTTGATCACAAAATTTCCCACACCCGGCTGAATCCAGACCCGTGCAACCGCTTCCTTGCGTCTACCCGTGGCGTATGTGGCATTGGTCAGTGACATGTTCGGATCATTCCTCGTGTTAAACAGTCAAACAAGTCAAACAGCCATCAATCCATGGTAACCGGTTGCGGCTTTTGGCCCGCATGGGGATGATTGGCTCCGGCGTAGATTTTGAGTTTACGACCCTGTTGACGGCCCAGGATGTTTTTGGGCAGCATGCCGACAATGGCGGCTTGCAGCACACGTTCCGGATACTTGCCGCCCAACACGGTGGCCGCATTGGTGGTTTTGAGTCCACCCGGATAGCCGCTGTGACGATAGTATTTTTTGTCTTCCATTTTGGAACCGGTCAGGCGCACCTTGTCGGCATTGATGATGACAACCACATCGCCAACGTCCATATGAGTCGCGAACGTCGGTTTGTGTTTGCCACGCAGACGGTGGGCCGCCAGACTGGCCACACGACCCAGGACCTGGTCCGTGGCATCGATGAGGATCCAGTCGTTGACGATTTCCTTGGATGAGGGGGTAAAGGTTTTCATGGAGCGTTGGATTCCCTCGGTGTGGACCGGCGCCGCTGCGCTCATCCTCCCTGTATGCAACAGGGGTGAGAGCGCAGCAGCTAACCATCATAAAAAACTTCCTGGCAGTGTCCTACTTTCCCGCGTCTTGAGACGAAGTATCATCGGCGCAAAGGAGCTTAACTGCCGAGTTCGGAATGGGATCGGGTGTTTCCTCCTCGCCATCGCCACCAGGAAGATCCGTGAATTTGAATTCGGATGGACCTGAGATCCATGACAACTGAAGGGAACAGGCATGTAGGTTCGAGGAGCATGTCGATGTGGTGGGAAA
>JADFWP010000100.1 GCA_015234115.1 Magnetococcales bacterium | reverse complement strand
TTTGTTTAAAGTCAAAACCCTGGGGGAAGAATCCCCCAGACCCCTTCTTTTCTTTTAAAAGTGTGTCTTCCGCAAGGTTCAGACTCCGTTTTCCAGCTCCGCCACCACCAGAGTCTCTTCCATTGGTTCGGCGGGAATCTGCAATGCCAGATCGATCGCCTGATAGACCTGGGTGCGGCGGATCGGCTTGGGCAGGATCTGGACGCCGGGCGTGTCTCCGGGCACGCGCAGATCATCCCCGCCAAACAGCAGAATCGGGGCGTTGGCCATGCCGGGAATGGCCCGCAGACGCCGGGTCTCTTCCAGTCCGCCCGACGGGGAGAGCGAGCAGTCCAGACAGATCAGATCGAATACCACCGGACCGGTCTCCTCGGCCAATGCCTCGGCCACCTGACACTGACCCGCCTCGCTTACCTCCATGCCGCGTGCAAGCAATAATTTTTTCAGGATCAGTCGGTTGACCGGATGCTTTCCCGCCACCAACGCCTTGCGGCCCGGCAGGGAGCAGGCTGGACCCTCGCCCGAATCCACGGAGACATGCTGCGGCAGATCCTGTCTGGGCATTTCCAGCGGCAGGGTGATGATGAAAATGCTTCCCTCGTTCACCTGACTGGAGACCCGGATGGTGCCGCCCATCAGTTCGATGATCCGCTTGGTGATCGCCAATCCCAGACCCGATCCGCCATAGGGCCGGGACAATGACGAGTCGGCCTGGGTGAAGGGATCGAAAATCGTGGTGTGCAGCTCCTCGGGAATGCCGATGCCGGTATCGGCAATGGTGATGATCACCGTGCCCGGTTCTGCCGGAGGGGGGGCCGATTCGACCTGGAGCGAAACCTTGCCGTGCGGCGTGAACTTGATGGCATTGCCCAGCAGGTGCAACAGGGCATGACGCAGCCGTACCGGATCCCCACGCAACCGGGTCGGAGCATCCGGATGGATGTGACAGGTGAAGGCCAGCGATTTGGCCTGGGCTTCGGTCGCCACCATGGCCGCAGCGCCTTCCACCAGACCACGCAACTCGAAGAGCTGTTTTTCGAGAATGAACTGTTTGGTATCGACCCGGGAGATGTCCAGCAGGTCGTCGATCATCACCGTCAGTCGATCCGCGCCGGTGAGAACCTCTTTCAGGTACTTTCTCTGGGTTTTGTTGAGTTCGCCGCAGGTTTTTTCCAGCACCAGATTGGCACAGCCGATGATGGTGTTCAGGGGGGTGCGCAATTCGTGGCTGATGTTGGCCATGAAGTCGTTCTTGACCTGAATGGCGGCTTCGGCGGCGGCCCGCGCCTGCTCCAGGGCTTTTTCCATCTCGATGCGCAAGGAGACATCCTCCTTGATGGCCACATAGTGGGTGGTGCCCTGTTCGCGGTCGTGGATGGTGGAGATGGCGTTGAGTTCCCAATAGGTGGTGCCATCCTTGCGCCGGTTGTGGAGTTCCCCGCGCCAGACCTGACCCGAGGAGATGGTCTCCCAGAGATTTTTGTAGGTGGAAGCCGGGGTTTTGCCGGACTTCAGGAAACCCGGATCCCGTCCCAGGCTCTCCTCCGAGGTGTAGCCGGTCAATACCGTGAACTGGGGATTGACATATTCGATCCGGCCGGCCGGGTTGGTGATCATGACCGCAGCCGGGCTTTGTTCCACGGCGCGGGAGAGTTTGCGGATGGCGCTTTCGATGCGTTTGCGTTCTTCCAGTTCGGTTTTCAGGGTGTCGCGGGTGGAGATGATCTCCGTGGTGAGTTGCAAAAAGCGGCTGCGCAGGGTTTGCAACTCGTCGCGTTGCTCGATCGGTGCACGGGTTTTGGCATCCAGGACATTGCGGGAGAAATCCACGATGTCGCGGGTGATCTGTTCGATGTTGCGGGTGATCCAGACCATGATCAGCAGACAGGAGATGATCAGGGCTGCGGCGGTGATGAACCGTTGGCGTCGTTCGGTGGAGAGGATCGAGCGCAGCAGGGACTCCAGGGTTTCGGTGGATTCCAGGGTGACCAGTTGCAGCAGCAGATCCGAGGAGCCATAGTCGAAAAACGAGTGTCCCGAGACCAGGAATCGCTCCGAGGTTTGCGCCAGCGGCACGCCCGAGGGGAGGATGTCGGGTTGATTGGTGGCGATGATGGTCTGGTTTTCCCCTTCGAGCAGGGCGACCAGACCGGTATAGCGTCCCACCGGCCCTTGGAAACGGGAGAGGAATTCGTCGTTCAGCGGGGCGGCCAGCATCAGGGTGGCTTTGGGTTCCCCATGGCTGTCGAGCACGGTTTCCGAGGTGATCAGGTAGGGGGTGGCGGCAATGGCGGTCAGGAAGGTCTGGTTGTGGCTCAACTCCATGAGCAGCGGAGTGGGTTCCAGCAGTTCACGGGGGGGCGGTGCGCTCTGTCCCTGATAGATTTCGCGCACCAATCCGTTGTGGTCCAGCAACAGCAGGATCGGCAGGGGGGTGAAACCGCGCAGCACCGAGGCGCGGGGCAGCCAGGGCGGGGGGCGGTCGTGGTGGATCGGGCGCGTCTCCGGTTCGGGTGGCGTGGCGAGCGTGGCGATGTGATCGAGAAAGCTTTTCTGGGCGGCCAGCAACCGGACCGATTGATGGTAGGCCCGGATGTGGTTGTCGAACAGAATGCGGTTGGCCGACGCCTTTTCTCCGAGCACCGTGGAGAGCCGGGATTGGAAAATGGCCCGCAGGTGGTCGGTCTGGATGACATCCAGCAGGCTCCAGGTAGCGGTGGCCACCAGCACCGTGGCCACCAGGGCTTTCCAGGTCAGGGGGAGTCGTTTGAGCATCGCTTTGGGCGTCACGTCGTCGTCGCCATCATCGGAGCCGAATCATCACTCCGCACCGGATTGAATGGTGGGATTGGGGGTATCCTTGCGGCCTGAAGGGTTGGTGAACTGGTCGTTGAGATTTTGCACATACTGATCGGTATGTTTGAGCACCTTTTCGATGCGCATCAGGGCCAGTCTGCCCCAGCCGGCGGGTTGCGTGTTGAGCAGGGGCCGCAGGGGATGGGTGTTTTTCTTGAAGGCGTTGACCACATACTCGCGCAGGTCGTGTTCCTGGATCTCTTTCTTGATGCGGTTGATCAGGATGTTGGCGGTAAAGCGGCGCAGCATGAGGTGCAGGAAACCGACCGTGGAGAGAATGGCCACGGCCAGGGTGCCGACCACCACCTGGACCCAGGTGGCCTGGGTGGTCCAGGTGTTGAGATCGAGCCAGGAGCCGACCGGATGACCGGCGGCCATCAGGCTCAGCACGCCCGCGCCGAGCAGGGTGAAGAGGATGGCATCCAGCACCAGGGTGAAGCGGCGCCAGCGTTGCAGCAGCAGGCGCGTGCGGGGTGCGACTTCGTTCATCAACAGTTTGGCGGTATGCTCCAGCACGCCGATGATGCGATAGACCCGTTCCACCTCCACGCGGCGGATCCGTTCATCGATTTCCTCCATGTCCTGCTGGCGTTTGCTTTCGTAGCGCGTCCGGAGGGTGTCGTTGTCGATGGGGAGGGCGGCGTCGAGGTTGTAGATCTGGTAGAAGCGTCCGGCGGTCAGGCCCGACTGGGCCAGGGAGCGTTGCCAGGCCGCCGTGACATCTTCCAGGTTGTCTTCCCGCACCGTGCAGTCCACCTGGTTGAGAATGAAGAGAAACTTGTTGGAGTCCGAACGGTTGATGGTGTTCTTGACCAGGTGGTCCAGGGTGTCTTTCATGGCGCCGGGTTCCGGGTGGCGGGCGTCGAAGAAGACCAGCACCAGATCCGAAAGGTTCATGATGTGTTCGGTGATGCGCAGGGTGGAGGTGCGCTGGGCATCGGCGTCGAAGCCGGGGGAGTCGATCAGGATCTTGCCGCGCAACCGTTCGGTCATGCAGGTTTTGAGTTGCAGATAGGCATCGATCCGTTTCCCTTCGCCGTGGACCACATGTTCGAGTTGCTGGCTGATTTGATAAAAGGGAAAACGGGGATCCGCGTCGAGGGCCAGGCCGGGCAGGGTGCGGACCTTCTCTTCGTGGCTGAAGCAGATCACCGTGAACTTGTCGTCCACGGCCTGGTTGCCGGTCCGTTGCAGTTTTTGGCCGAGAAAGCTGTTGATGAACGAGGATTTGCCGGACGAAAAGGTGCCCAGAATCGAGATCATGGGCCACCAGGGCACCCGCGTGGCGAACGAGTCGTCCCGGCTGATCACCCCCATGCGATAGGCCACCCGGTCCAGTTCGCGAAAAGTCTGGACCACCTGGAGCAAAACCGGATTTTCCTGCTGGAGATGGGCTTCGAGGCTGTTGAGACGGCGGTCCACCTGACTGCTGGCATTGCTGAACATGAGGTCACTCCGAAACAAGGAAATTAAAGGTACGCCCATGGATCCGGACATGTTATGATACCCTTGCAAGAACCTGGTTGACCAGGGGGGGTGGCATGCAGCACGTCCTTTCATCCATTTGTAGACCAAAACAGGGGGAAAAGCCATGGTTGCCAACACATTGACGATCCGCGACAACCGCACCGGCAGGGAGGTGGAGTTCCCGATCGAGTCGGGCACCGAGGGACCGTCGGTGGTGGATATCGCACGGTTTCACAAGGAGTTTGGTCTGTTCACGCTGGATCCGGGATTTCGTTCCACCGCTTCCTGTCAGAGCAAGATTACCTTTATCGATGGCGATGCCGGAATATTGCTCTATCGCGGCTATCCGATCGAACAGCTTGCGGAAAAAAGTAATTTTCCCGAAGTCTGTTATCTGTTGCTCGAAGGCGAGTTGCCCAATCAGGAGCAGTACACCCGCTTTGTGCGCACCGTGACCAACCATACCATGCTGCACGAGCAGATCCTGAATTTTTTCAAGGGCTACCGCCGGGATGCCCATCCCATGGCGATCATGGTGGGCGTGGTGGGCGCGCTCTCTGCGTTCTATCACGATTCGCTGGATGTCCATAATCCACGTCATCGGGAGATTTCCGCTTTCCGGCTGATCTCCAAAATTCCCACCATCGCGGCCGCTTCGTACAAATATTCCATTGGTCAGCCGTTTGTCTATCCGGACAACTCCAAAGGATATGTTGAAAATTTTCTTTACATGCTCTTTTCGGTGCCGTGCGCCAAATTCACCATTTCTCCGGTGCTGGTGCGCGCGTTGGAACAGATCCTCATCCTGCATGCCGACCACGAGCAGAACGCCTCGACCTCCACGGTCCGGCTGGCCGGTTCCTCCCAGGCCAATCCTTTTGCCGCCGCTTCCGCCGGTATCAGCGCCTTGTGGGGACCGGCGCATGGCGGTGCCAACGAGGCGGTGCTGGCCATGCTCCATGAAATCGGCTCCGTGGAGCGGGTGGGGGAGTATCTCAAGCGCGCCAAGGATCCCAAAGACACCTTTCGTCTCATGGGATTCGGTCACCGGGTCTACAAGAACTACGACCCGCGCGCGCGCATCCTGAAACAGGCCGCCCACGAGGTGCTCGCCGAACTGGGACGCGGGGATGATCCGCTGTTCAGGCTCGCTCTGGAGTTGGAGCGCATCGCTCAGGAAGATGACTATTTTGTCACCAGAAAGCTCTATCCGAATGTCGATTTTTACTCTGGAATCATCCAGTCGGCGATCGGGATTCCGATCAACATGTTCACGGTCATTTTTGCCGTGGCGCGCATGGTCGGCTGGGTCAGTCAGTGGAAGGAGATGATCGAATATGGCGAAGGGATCGGTCGCCCCAGGCAGCTTTATGTCGGTCCGGCGCGGCGCGACTATCGCCCGGTGGCCGAACGGCTCTGAATGGATTTTTTTTGCACCGCAGTTGACACGGGGAACCGGGAACTTCATAGTTTCTTCCCATGTCCCATGGATCAGGGGGGGCTTTATTGACCGCAATACCTCAAGGAGTGAACGAACGTGAAAATGACGGGTGCGCAAATCGTCATTCAAACCCTGCTGGACTTGGGGGTCGATACCCTGTTCGGCTACCCCGGCGGGACCGTATTGTACATTTATGACGAACTTTACAAGAACAAGCATCGGATCCACCACTACCTGACCCGGCACGAGCAGGGCGCGGTTCACGCTGCGGATGGTTATGCGCGGGTCACCGGACGGGTGGGGGTGGCCATCGTCACCTCCGGACCCGGCGCCACCAATGCCGTGACCGGTCTGGCCACGGCCCACATGGACTCCATCCCGTTGTTGTGCATCTCCGGTCAGGTTCCGGTGGCTCTCATCGGCAACGACGCCTTCCAGGAGGCCGACACCGTGGGCATCACCCGTTCCTGCACCAAACACAACTTTCTGGTGCGGGATGTCAACGACCTGGCGCGGGTGCTGCGCGAGGCCCATTTCATCGCCCACAGTGGGCGTCCGGGGCCGGTGCTGGTGGACATCCCCAAGGATGTGACCGTGGCCGAAGCCGAATATGTCCACTCCACCGCAGAACCGAAGATCCGTTCCTACCGGCCCACCCTCACCGGCCATGTGGGACAGATCCGGCGCGGCGTGCGCATGCTCCAGCAGGCCAGGAAGCCGGTGCTGTATGTGGGAGGCGGGGCGGTGATCTCCAACGCTTCGGAAGAGTTGTTCCGGCTGGTCGAGGGGTTGGGCTTCCCGCTCACCAATACCCTGATGGGGTTGGGTTCGTTCCCGGCGGCCGATGATCGGTTCATCGGCATGCTCGGCATGCATGGCACCTACGAAGCCAACATGGCGGTTTCCCATTGCGATCTGCTGGTGGCCATCGGGGCGCGCTTCGATGATCGGGTGACCGGCAAGCTGTCGGCCTTTGCCCCGTATGCCACCATCGTGCATATCGATGTGGATCCCACCTCGATTTCCAAGAACGTCAAGGTGGATCTGCCCATTGTCGGCGATGTCCGTCATGTGCTTTCCCAGTTCAACGAACTGGTCCATATGCCGGAGTTCCAGGCTGGCAAGCAGGATATCGCGCCATGGTGGGAGGAGATCAACGGTTGGCGCAAGCGCGATTGTCTGCATTACACCCAGGGCACGGAGGTGATCGAGCCGCAGTATGTGTTGCAATGTCTGCATGCGGTCACCAAGGGCGATGCCATCATCGCCACGGACGTGGGGCAGCATCAGATGTGGGCGGCGCAGTTCTACGGTTTCCAGAAACCCCGGCGTTGGCTCACCTCGGGTGGTCTGGGGACCATGGGGTATGGACTTCCGGCTGCCATGGGCGCCCAGGTGGCCATGCCCGATGCTTCGGTGGTGCTGATCACCGGCGAAGGGTCGATCCAGATGAACATCCAGGAGTTTGCCACCTGTCTCCAGTATCGTTTGCCGGTCAAGGTGATCATTCTGAACAACGGTTATCTGGGCATGGTGCGGCAGTGGCAGGAGTTCTTCTATCAGAAGCGTTACGCCGAATCGGGCATGGATGTCACCCCGGATTTCGTCAAGCTGGCCGAAGCCTATGGCGCTTTGGGACTGCGGTGCGACAAGGTTGCGGAGGTGACGGCCACCCTGGAAAAGGGGCTTGCCCATCCGGGGACGGTGATCATGGATTTCATGGTCAACCGCGAAGCCAACGTTTATCCCATGGTGCCGGCGGGAGCGGGTTTGAATGAGATGATCCTGATCTGATCGCGGTTACCCGCACCCCAGGCGTTTCGATCAAACGATTGAAAGAAAAGAGAGGGTCTGGGGGATTCTTCCCCCAGGGTTTTGACTTT